>CALWWF010000029.1 GCA_944385165.1 uncultured Oscillospiraceae bacterium | reverse complement strand
CTGCTGGACATCTTCATGCCCAATCTGGACGGGTTCCAAGTGTGCCGGGCGGTGCGGAAGCGCAGCCAGGTGCCCATCCTGTTCCTCACCGCCCTGGGGAACGAGGAGGACGTGCTCCGGGGGTACGCCCTGGGGTGCGACGACTATGTAACGAAACCCTTCTCCCTGGCGGTGCTGCTGGCAAAGACTAGGGCCCTCATCCGCCGGGGCCGGGGCGGGGGAGGGGCGGGGACCCTCTCCTGCGGGGCCATCTCCCTGGACCCGGGAGGCCGGTGGTGTACGGCGGGGGGCGCGCCGGTGAAGCTCTCCCCCCGGGAGTTTGCCCTTTTGGAGTGCCTGATGCGCAACCGGGGGCAGGTGCTCACCCGGGCGCAGCTGCTGGACAAGGTGTGGGGCATCGACTTTGAGGGGGACGAGCGGGCGGTGGACGTGCGGGTGCGCAGCCTCCGCGCCGCCCTGGGCAGGGCGGGGGGACAGATCAAGACGGTGTTCAAGGCCGGCTACCGGCTGGAGGAGGTGTGACCATGGAGGAGAAAAGGAAGCGCCGCGCCCGGCCCCTGCGCCGGCGCCTGGCCCTCCCCCTGGCGGCGGCCTTCGCCGGGCTGTGGCTGGGGACCATGGCCCTGTTCACCTCCCGGGCCTATGGGGAGATGGAATCCTATGTCAACCGGCAGTATCAATCGGTGCAGGACAGTTTGGACCGGGAGTACCAGGCGTACCGGGAGAATGTGGCCCGTGGGAACGGGGCGCTGGCGGCCAGCGTGGCCGGAAATACCCTCACCAGCTACTCCTACGGCCTGAACAGCGTGGCCGAGGGGGGAATGGCCATTCTCATTGCGGACGAAGACGGCACCATCATCCGCAGCCAGCTCTCTTACGGCCATGGCTATGAGGACGGCCCCAATCAGGGGCGGTATTGGGCCCTGGAATTGGACAGCGCGCTGGACGATTTGGGCCAGCTGGAGCTGGCCCGGTGGCTGCTCCAGCACCGGTTTGAGGGGACCTTCCAAATCTATCCCCCCGAGTACGCCTACGGGGAACGGGGGGAGGATGGGACCCCGCTGCGCCCCTTCTGCGACGGCACCTACGCCCGGGTCACCGGCGTTCCAAAATCCGAAGCCGTCCTGGAGGTGCGGAAACTGGAACTGGTCCACCCAGACGGCCAGACGAAGACCGTGTTGGAGGCCGCCTCCCCGGACACGGCGGCCCTGACCACCGTCAACCTGCGCTCTCTCAATCTGTACAGCGTACTGCTGCCCAGCTGGGGCTCCGCGGGGGACGGGGAGACCGATATGGAGCGCCATCTGTCCAACTTCCTGGAAGCCCAGTCCATCCTGGACCGGGCATTGGCCGGGGAGGAGCGGGCGGTGGTGACTGGGGGCGGGCGGCTGCTCTCCGGGACGGCGCAGGATTCCGTCAGCGGAAGTCGGATGCGCTGGTATGTGGCCGGCCAGTGCGACGTGTTTGCCGCGGTATGGGAGCAGGAGCGGGGCCTCTATCTCAGCTCCCTGGCCCTTCTGGCCCTGGTGGTGGTGTTCCTGTCCCGGAGCCTGTCCAGGCGGGTGACCCAGCCGGTGGAGGAACTCAGCCGGGAGGTGCAGACGGGCCGATGCCAGACCGGCGGCCCGGTGGCCGAGCTCAATACCCTGGCCCGGGCCTTCAACGCCGCCCAGGACCGGCTGGCCGGGCAGCTGGAGCGGGAGCGGCAGTTCACCCGCGCCGCCGCCCACGAGCTGAAGACCCCCCTGGCGGTGCTCCGGGCCCACGGGGAGGCCCTGAGGGAGGACCTCCTCCCGGAGAAGCGGGGGGAGTACCTGGGGGTGATTTTGGACGAGTGCGACCGGATGGCCGCCCTGGTGGGCAGCCTGCTGGAGCTCTCCCGGCTGGAGAGCGGCGTCCGGCTCCAAATGGGGCCGGTGGAGCTGTCCGCCCTGGTGGGGGAGGTGTGGGCCCCCCTGGCCCTCCCCCTGGAGCAGAAACACGTCTCCCTCTCCCTGGAGCTGGAGGAGGTGTGGGCGGCGGGGGACCGGGAGCGGCTGAGGGAGGCGGTGGGCAACCTGGCCTCCAACGCCCTGCGCCACACCCCGCCGGGCGGGGGAATCCGGGTGTCCCTGGTGAAAGAGGGGGACTGGGCCCGGCTGACGGTCTGCAACGACGGCCCGCCTATCCCGGAGAAGGACCTGCCCCACCTGTTTGAGCCCTTCTACCGGGGGGACAGCCGGTCCCGCAGCCGGGAGAGCGGGGGCTCCGGCCTGGGCCTGGCCATCGTCCGGGCGGCGGTGGCGGCCCACGGGGGGAGCTGTCAGGCGGAAAACCGGGAAACCGGCGTTCGCTTCCAGCTTACTCTCCCTCTGGACGGCCCGAAAACCGGGGCGTAAGGCCTCGCCTTTCAGAAAGTTTTCAAAAAGTTTAGATTTTCCCACTGCCCAATTTACAATTCCTGCGTATGCTGGAGGGGAATGGGGGGACACAGATGAAGCGGCAGATCTTTTTGTTTCACATGGTCACGCTGATCCTGGCCCTTTTGATCCTGCTGGCGGTGGGCGGCGGGGTGCTCCACCTGATGTTCCAAATGTATCAGGAGCAGGCGGTGCCGGCGGCGGACAGCCGGGCCGGCCAGGTGCAGGCGGCGCTGGACGGCTGGCCGGAGGGCTATTTCGACTGGCGGGAGCTGGACTGGCAGCTGGAAGAGCTGGACTACCGGCTGGTGGTGGAGCGGGACCACAGAGTCCTCTACTCCTCCCTGGAGGGGTTCCAGCAGGAGCTGTACGGGCGCATCTCCCAAGACGCCTCCTGGCCGGAGTCGGGGACCTTGGCCCTTCAGGACCAGGGGGTCTACATCGTGGGGCGGCAGTGCGGGGACGTGGTCCTGGTGGCCATGATGGAGCCCCAGATGCCCGAGATGTTCGGACGGCCCAGGCCCCAGAACGAGGCGGTGCTCATCGCCTTCTCTGTCAGCGGCCTGATGGCCATCGCCATCATCGGGGTGTTCAGCCTGCTCTTTGCCCGCTACCAGGTGCGGCAGATCCTCCGCCCGGTGAACGCCCTGGTCCAGGCGGCCCGCCGGGTGGAGGAGGGGGACCTGTCCACCCCGGTGGCCTACCAGGGGGAGGACGAGTTTGCCCCCGTGTGCGCCGCCTTTGACCACATGCAGCAGCACCTGCTGGAGGAGCGGGAGAAAAACGCCTGCTACGAGCAGGCCCGCACCGACCTGGTGGCGGGGATCTCCCACGACCTGCGCACCCCCCTCACCTCGGTGAAGGGGTATTTAAAGGGGATGCGGGACGGGGTGGCCAACACCCCGGAGAAGCGGAAGCAGTACCTGGACGTGGCCTACTGGAAGGCCTGCGACATGGAGCGGCTGCTCCAGCGGCTGTTCTACTTCTCCCAGCTGGAGACGGGGAACCTGCCTTTGTTCCCCCAGACCATGGACCTGGGGGAGTTTGTGGAACAGTTCGTCCGGGAGACCCGGCAGGAGCTGGCCCCCTCCGGGGGGCGGGTGGAGCTGCGGGGGGCCCCCGCCCCCCACCCGGTGCGGGCGGACCCGGAACAGCTGCTGCGGGTGCTGAATAATTTAAAGGACAACGCGGTGCGCTACGCCGCCGGGGAGGGCCCCCTGGTCCTCACCCTCACCGTGTGGCGGCAGCGGGACCGAGAGTGCATCCGCTTTGCCGACAACGGCCCCGGGGTGCCGGAGGAACAGCTCCCCCACCTGTTTGAGCAGTTCTGGCGGGGGGACCAGGCCCGGAGCAGCCGGGGCGGCGAGGGCAGCGGACTGGGGCTGTACATCGTCAAATATATCATCGAGGCCCACGGGGGGACCATCTGGGCCAGAAACGACCATGGGCTGGTGTTTGAGATCGCCCTGCCCTGTTTGGAGGCGGAATGAATGAGCAAGATCCTGATCGCAGAGGACGACGAGGAGATCGCCATGCTGGAGCGGGACTATTTGGAGATCGAGGGGTTCCAGACCCAGGTGATCTCCGACGGGGTCCAGGCGGAACAGGCCGCCCTGACCGGGGAGTACGATCTGATCCTTCTGGACCTGATGCTCCCCGGGCGCAGCGGCTATGAGGTGTGCCGGGACATCCGGGACAAGGTGGACGTGCCCATTTTGATGGTCACCGCCCGGACCGAGTCGGTGGACAAGATCCGGGGCCTGGGCCTGGGGGCGGACGACTATGTGGCCAAGCCCTTCGACCCGGCGGAGCTGGTGGCCCGGGTGAAGTCCCACTTGAACCGCTACCGCCGCCTCACCGGCGGGCGGGGGAGCGAGGACGACGGGGCCATCCAGGTGGGGGACCTGCGCATCCTGCCCCAGAGCTGGAAGGTGTTCAAGGGGGACCGGGAGATCAAGATGCCCAACCGGGAGTTCGCCCTTTTAAAGTTCCTGGCGGAGAACCCCAACATCGTCTTCTCCAAAGAGCGGCTGTTCGAGGCCATCTGGGGGTATGAGTATGTGGGGGACAGCGCCACCGTCACCGTCCATGTGGGCCGCATCCGGGACAAGATCGAGGACGACCCGGCCCACCCCAAGATCATCGAGACCGTGTGGGGGGCGGGGTACCGGCTGAACCGGCCGTAAGGAATTTTCAACCAAAAGAGCGGGAAGGCCCGCTCTTTTTTTTGTGCCTTTGGGCAAAAACAGGGACAGGCTCCAGAAAAAGTTTGGAGCCTGTTTGGAAAAAGTTTCGATTTTCTCCCCCTCTTTGTTGAGAATTCCGGCCTACACTGAAAGCTGGAAAGGGACGCAGGGTCCCAGATTGGAAAGGACGGTTGATGATCTATGAAGCTGGCGCTGAAGGAGC
The DNA here is from genome assembly GCA_944385165.1 of uncultured Oscillospiraceae bacterium. GTDB lineage: Bacteria > Bacillota > Clostridia > Oscillospirales > Oscillospiraceae > Lawsonibacter. The sequence continues at coordinate 8,666 of CALWWF010000029.1, read as the reverse complement.
GGCTGGGACGGGCCAAAGAGACCTCCGGGCTTCCGGAGCGGCCTGCCGGGAAGAAACCGGGAAAGAAACGGAAGTGGAAGAAATTTGCCGTGGCGGCGGTGGCCCTGGCGCTGGTGGCGGGGGTGGGGTGGCAGCTGCTCAGCCCCAGCCAGAGCGCCGTGGCGGCGGAGACCTCCTACACCACCGCACAGGTCACCCGTATGGACGTCTCCTCCTCCATCACCGGCAGCGGAACCCTGGAGGCGGCGGACTCCTACTCGGTGACCACCCTCATTGAAGGGAGCATCCTTACCGCCGATTTTGAGGAGGGGGATCAGGTGGAGGAGGGCACCGTGCTCTACACCATCGACTCCTCCGACGCCGCCAACTCCCTGGAGCAGGCGGAGATCTCCCTGAACCAGGCCCAGCGCAGCTATAACAACCAGCTGGAGAACCAGGAGGACCTGACGGTTACCGCCCCGGTGTCGGGGCAGGTGTACTCTATCGATGTGGAGGTGGGGGATGACGTGACGGCGGGGCAGACCGTGGCCACCGTCCGGGATTCCCAGACCATGAGTCTGGAAGTGGCCTTCCCGGCGGACGACGCGGCCGCCTTCTATGTGGGGGAGAGCGCCACCGTCACCCTGGACTCCACCTTTGAGACCCTCTCCGGCACCATCTCCAAGATCAGCGGCACCGACACGGTGCTCACCGGCAACGTTGTGGTGCGGGAGGTGACCATCGACGTGTCTAACCCCGGGGGCCTGTCCACCACCCAGAGCGCCAGCGCGGCGGTGGGGACGGTGACCAGCACAGAGAGCGGTACCTTTACCTATAAGGAGGAGGAGACGGTGACGGTCGAGGTCTCCGGCCAGGTGTCCGCCATCCGGGTGGCGGAAGGGGACCAGGTCTCCAGCGGGCAGACCCTCCTTGTCCTCACCAGCGACGAGCTGGAGGACTCCCTCCAAAGCGCCTCGGACAGCCTGCGCAACGCGGAGATCTCCTATGAGAACCAGACCGAGCAGCTGGACGACTACACCATCACCTCCCCCATTCAGGGGACCATCGTGGATAAGAACTACAACGCCGGCGAGACCACCGAGGCCAACCAGGTCCTGTGCACCATCTACGACCTGAGCTCCCTCACCATGACCCTCAGCGTGGACGAGCTGGACATCTCCAACATCGCCGTGGGGCAGACGGTGTCCATCGTGGCCGACGCGGTGGAGGACACCACCTACACCGGGACGGTGACCAAGGTGAGCGTGGCGGGCACCTCCAGCGGCAGCGCCACCACCTATCCGGTGACCATCCGCATCGACGAGACCGACGGCCTGCTCCCCGGCATGAGCGTGGACGCCACCATTGAGCTGGCCAGCGCCCAGGACGTGCTGGCCATCCCCTCCGCCGCCCTGAACCGGGGGAACACGGTGCTGGTCACCGCCGACTCCCCCAGCGCGGTAAACGGCACCCTGGTGGAGTCCACCGCCGAAGGGGGCGAGGATTACTACTCCGTGGAGGTGACCACCGGGGTCAGCGGCGACGACTACATCGAGATCACCTCCGGATTGCAGGAGGGGGACACGGTGGCCTACATCCCAACCAGTTCCTCGGACAGCGGCTTCGGCATGATGGGCGGAATGCCCGGAGGCATGGGCGGCGGAATGCCCGGAGGCGGCGGCATGGGCGGCGGCCCCGGCTTCTAAGGAGGTGCAGCCATGAACGCGCTCATCGAGTTTCAGCAGGTGTGCAAGTATTACCACATGGGGGACACCACCGTGAAGGCGGCGGACCACATCTCTTTTCAGATCTACAAGGGGGAGTTCGTGGCCATCGTGGGCTCCTCGGGCTCTGGCAAATCCACCTGCATGAACATCATCGGCTGCCTGGACGTGCCCTCGGAGGGGACGTATCTTCTGAACGGCAAGGACGTGGGCCAGATGAACAAAAACCAGCTGGCGGAGATCCGCAATGAACTGTTGGGCTTCATCTTCCAGCAGTACAACCTGCTGCCCAAGCTGAACCTGGTGGAGAACGTGGAGGTGCCCCTGATGTACGCCGGGGTGCCCAAGAAGGAGCGCCGGGAGCGGGCCCTGGAGGCCCTGAAGCAGGTGGGCCTGGGGGACAAGTGGCGGCACAAGCCCATGGAGCTCTCCGGCGGCCAGCAGCAGCGGGTGTCCATCGCCCGGGCGCTGGTGGGCCGCCCGTCGGTCATCCTGGCCGACGAGCCCACCGGGGCCCTGGACTCCCGCACCGGCCGGGAGGTGCTGGGGATGCTCCAGGACATCCACCGCCAGGGGAACACCGTGGTGCTCATCACTCACGACAACTCCATCGCCGTCCAGGCCCAGCGGATCATCCGCCTGGAGGACGGCCATGTGGTCTACGACGGCCCCTCCGACGCGCCGGAGGCGGTGGTCACCCCCCGCATCGCCGGGGAAGAGGAGGGGAGAAGCGCATGAGCATTCTGGAATCCCTGGAGCTGGCCCTGAAAAACATCGTCTCCAGCAAGGTGCGTACCCTTCTGACCATGCTGGGCATCATCATCGGCGTGGCGGCGGTGATCGTCATCGTGGGCCTGGGCAACGGCCTGGAGACCTACGTCACCGACAGCTTCTCCGACATGGGCACCAACACCCTCACCGTCACCGTCATGTCCCGGGGCTCCACCCGCTCCCTGGACGCGGAGGACATGTACGGCATCGTGGAGGAGAACAGCCAGTATCTGGACCTGTGCTCCCCTACCGTTCCCATGATCGGCTATGTAAAAATCGGCTCGGAGACGGTGGACACCACCTCCTCCACCGGGGTCAGCGAGGACTATCTGGACATCGCCCGGCTGACCATCGCCCAGGGGCGGAACCTGCAATACAGCGACATGGCCACCCGGGCCAAGGTGTGCGTCATCGGGGCCTATCTCAACCAGGCCTACTTCGGCGGAAACGCCGTGGGGCAGACCCTCCGGGTGGGGGGCCAGAGCCTCACCGTGGTGGGGGTGCTGGAGCAGCAGGAGGACGGCGCCATGGAGGAGGGGGGCAGCGACGACTGTCTCTATCTCCCCTATACCACCGCCGAGCGCATCACCGGCGCGGCCAGCGCGTACACCATCACCATGCAGGACGAGGACCACATCGACGAGAGCGTGGCGGCCCTGGAGGCCTCCCTCTACGAAGTCTTTGCCAGCGACGACTACTACACGGTCACCAGCATGTCTGAGATCCTGGACACCATGACCAGCATGATCAACATCCTGGTGGGGGTCCTGGCGGGGATCGCCGCCATCTCCCTGGTGGTGGGGGGTATCGGCATTATGAACATCATGCTGGTGTCGGTCACCGAGCGCACCCGGGAGATCGGCATACGGAAGTCCCTGGGGGCCAAGGAGCGGTATATCATGCAGCAGTTCGTCATCGAGGCGGCGGCCACCAGCGCCCTGGGGGGGATCATCGGCATCCTCCTGGGGGACGGACTGTCCGCGGTGGCCTCCACCGTCATCGCCCGGGTCATGGAGGAGAGCCTGACCGTCTCCCCCACCATGGGGGCGGTGCTGCTGGCCTTCGGCATCTCGGTGGGCATCGGGGTGTTCTTTGGGTACCTGCCCGCCAAGAAGGCCGCGCGGCTCAACCCCATCGACGCGCTGCACTACGACTGATCCCGTGTGGGCCCGGCGCCGCCGGGCCCACACATAGGGAAAAGAAAGGATGTTGGATATGAAACAACGTATACGCGCCGCCCTGCTGGCGGCCGCTTTGGCCCTCTCCCTGGCGGTCCCGGCGGGGGCGGTCTCCTCCAGCACGGCGGTGGAGGCCGTCCAGGCCCTGGGGATCCTCACCGGGGACGAGACGGGGAATCTGAATCTGTCCTCCCCGGTGACCCGGGCGGAGTTTGTCACCATGATGACGGCGGCCTCCAGCTACCGGGACTCCATCGGCTCGGGGAGCGGGGTCTCCCTCTTCAAAGACGTGAAGAGCGGCCACTGGGCCAGCGAGTACATCAAGCTGGCGGTGGAGCAGGGGTGGATGAGCGGCTATGTGGACGGCACCTTCCGCCCGGACAGCCAGATCACCCTGGAGGAGGCCTGCACCGCCCTGCTCAAGCTGCTGGGGTACGACTCCTCCACCCTGGCCGGGTCCTACCCCTCCGCCCAGCTGTCCAAGGCCGCCTCGGTAGGGCTGCGGGACGACCTGGACGCGGTCCAGGGGGAGGCCCTCACCCGGCAGGACTGCGCCATGCTCTTTTATAACCTGCTGGTCAGCCAGAACAGCTCCGGCACAATCTACGGCACCACCCTGGGGTATACCGTCACCAACGGGGAGGTGGACTACTCCGCCCTGGTGACCGCCGACACCAAGGGCCCCTATGTGGCCGCCTCCAACCAGGGGCTGTCCCTGCCCTTCTCCGCCTCCTCCGCCACGGTGTACCGGGACGGGGCGGTGTCCAGCCCCTCGGCGGTGCAGCAGTACGACGTGTACTACTACAACGAAAACCTGCGCACCGTCTGGGTGTACAGCGACAAGGTCAGCGGCACCCTCACCGCCGTATCCCCCAGCGCCGCCGCCCCCACCTCGGTCACCGTGGCGGGCAGCGCGTACACCCTGGGCACCTCCACCGCCGTCTACAAGTGCTCCAGCCAGGGGGAGTTTGCCCAGGGCGACCTGGTCACCCTGCTGCTGGGCATGAACGGGGAGGTGGTGGACGTGGTCTCCCTGGCGGACGCGGAGACGGTCTACTACGGCACGGTGGTCTCCAGCACCAAGGGGGCGTCCAGCTCCTCCACCAGCTCCACCGGCTCCGCCTCCCTTCAGGTGGAGACCCAGGTGGCCTGCACCGACGGGGTGGTGCGCACCTTCTACACTGAAAACGGCCCCTTCTCCGTGGGGCGGCTGGTGTCCGTGACGGTGGACAGCTCCGGCACCGCGGTGAAGAGTATGCAGAATAAGCGCCTGTCCGGCAAGGTGAGCAGCGACGGGACCTCCCTGGGCGGCTACGACTTCGCCGCCGACGTGGAGATCTTGGACACCGATGGGGAGGGGGGCTACGCCCGCATCTATCCCTCCCGCCTGGCGGGGGAGACCTTGACCGAGGACGACGTGGTCTACTACACCCTGAACGCCGCCGGGGACATCGACCACCTGATCCTCAGCAAGGCCACCGGCGACACCCTGGACTACGTCTACGTCTCCTCGGCGGAGAGCAGCTCCGGGGACGGCAGCACCTACGGCTCCTATGAGTACTACCAGGACGGGGAGCACTACTCAATCAGCGGCGGCACTGTCTACACCACCGGCATCGGCGGCGCGGTCCTGGTCTACCGGGACGGGGAGTTGAGCAACATCCGGCAGCTCTCCTCGGTGAAGCTGGACAGCGTTACCTCCCTCACCGCCCAGTCGGGGAACCGGACCTACGATCTGGCGGAGGACGTGCAGGTGCTGCTCCGGGGCTCCGGCCGCACCGGCTACTACGCCACCACCCTCTCGGAGATCAACGGGGAGGACTACGTCCTCACCGGCTGGTACGACGACTTCGGCTACTCCGCCGGCGGGCGTATCCGCATCATCATAGCCGACCCCAGATAAGGAAAGACTCATAAAAAATCAAAGACCGTCCCGGAGTGGCGGGAGAGAAGGTATCTCCCGCCACTCCGGGCCGGTCTTCTGTATTGGGGCAGGCAAAAGGGGAAGAAAGGTTTGTAGAAGGGCGGTGGGTCTGCTATAATAGCACTGTCTGAAAACGGGAACACACGCGGCCCCGGCGTCCGGAAGTGGGCCCTGGACTACCTGCTCTCCGGGGGGAGAACAATGTGTTCAACCTGGGCAACGGGGTGGGCTTCACGGTGAAGGAGGTCATTGAGGTGGCCCGGGCGGTCACCGGACACCCCCACGGTTTCGCCAGGGATTACAATGGACTCTCCCGCATAGATGTGGGTAGGGAACCGCCCCCGGAACAGGGCGGCGGCTCCCATGCCGGAACACGCCCAAGCCAAGGAAACGGCCGGAGAGAAGGAGGAACTACCATTGGAGCGAAAGCCCTATGCCGTGTTCGACCTGCACTGTGACACCCTCACCGGCTGTGACCCCGGGGCCGGCGGGAATGCAGACACCCTGGACGACCCGAAACGGGTCCTCCGCCTGTCCAACCTCCCGGAGGGGGTACACTGGGCCCAGTTTTACGCCATTTTTATCCCCGACGAGTACCGCGGCGGGGAGGCCATCCGGTACTACGAGGGCAACCGGGACAACTTTTTCCGGCAGATGAGGAAATTTTCCTCCCGGGTCCGGTTCTGCCGCACCTGCGGCGATGTGGAGGAGGCCTTCCGGGCCGGTCAAACCGCGGCGTTTCTCACCGTGGAGAACGGCTCCGTCCTGGCGGGGGACCTGGAGCGGGTCCCCCTGCTGGCCAGGGACGGGGTGAAGGCGGTCACTCTGACCTGGAACGGGGAAAATGAGATCGGTTCCGGCCACCAGAGCCAGCACGGGCTGACCTCCTTTGGAAAGCGGGTGATCCCGGAGCTGGAGAAGTACGGGATCGTGGTGGACGTGTCCCACCTGAACGACGCGGGCTTTATGGATGTACTGGAGGTCGCCCGGCGGCCCTTTGCGGCCACCCACTCCAACGCCCGGGCGGTGGCCGCCCACAGGCGCAACCTCACCGACGGGATGATCCGGGAGATGGTCCGGCGAGGCTGTCTTGTGGGCCTGAATTACTTCGTGGCCTTCCTGCGGGAGGACGGGAAGGTGGAGAGCCTGGACGATCTCTACCGCCATGTGGAGCACTTTTTGTCCCTGGGAGCGGAACACTGCCTGGCTTTGGGCTCTGACTTTGACGGGGCGGAGCTTCCGCAGTGCCTGAACTCCCCGGAGAAGGCGGCGGGGATCTATGAATACCTGCTGGGCCGGGGCCTGCCGGAACGCACCGTGTCCGGCATCCTCTATCAAAATGCCCTGGACTTTCTCCGGCGCAGCGAAGGCCCGGCGTGACGGCTGGAAAATTTCCATAGGAGAGCAGGCCAAGGGGCCGGCAAACAGCCGGCCCCTTGGCCTTAGTTTATCGAAACATGAAGGCGAGCAATGGCCCTCAGCTCCATACAGCCAGATGTTCAAGGGAATCCCTCCCCCTTCGGCGCAATGCGTGGGACGGGGATATGCGCGGGAGGATGCCCGTGATGTGCAACTTTTTCCGGCGTTGGGTCAGAATTTAGGTCAAAAACAGGATCACGATTATGTTGAATTTTGGTTCGGATGGCCCTCTGGGGCGGAAGGCGAATTTCGTTTCCCCTGTCCCAAATTTTCCTGCACAAACTGGAACACCTCGTCACGGTCCAAAAACCGAATCTTGATCCGGGCATTTTCGTACTGCGTGATATAGGCGTCATCTCCTGTGCGGAGATATCCGGCCAGCTGAGCATAGGGGTCCAGTCCCACTGCCCGTATGGAAGATATGATTTCCCGCATCCGGCGGCGGAAAAAGCGCTCCTGCTGTTTCATCTGCGCTCCTCTTTCCGGCGAGTGTCCCCTGGAGGGCAATCGGACTGGGCGGCGTCGGAAGAACGCAGAGCGCGGAGCTCCCGCTGGATTCTTCGGCAGGCACCGCTATTTTCCCGCTCCCGCGTTTTCAGACGGTGGAGGCGGAACTCCAAGAGAGTGATTTTCGTAGACAGATCCATGATATTTCATCCTTTCTGAATTTTTGTCCTGGCCCGGCATACTTTGCCGGCCTCGCGGCCAATCCGCCCTTCCCAAGTGCACCGGAGAAAAAAGCGCGCCCGGTTATGAGTTTCATAACCGGGCGCACCCGACATCTTTCAATCGACCTGGGACCATTGCGACGGTCCGTCCTCCGATGAGCGGATTTTGTTGTCATCCCCTTGGAATTTCAGGGGAGCAGGCGACGCCCAAAGGCCGCTTTCTGCTGCGTTCACACAAATTCATCTGGATTCAGTGCGTTATTATACTGATTTTTACTAAACTGTCAAGGGGATAAAAAGAAATATTTTTCTGCCTCTTGGCAAACCGCGCAGGTCCGCTGTAATGTGCATTGTCCAGTTTCGGAATATTGTCCGGGACCGGAAGGAAACGTCACAAAACGAATCATCGGAGAACCCGGTGGAGCGCGGCCCCGGCCCCGCTCCGTTGGCGAAGTAAACTTTTTTGAAAAAGGGCTTGACAACGGCACGGAAGAATAGTATGGTTTCAGACGTTCCTAAATCGTATGATATGAAATCGGATTAATGAAAGGAGGTGGAGGCAGCCATGCGGCCGAATGGGGAACCGGACGCCCGCCTGGAGTCTTTCCGGGACGCGTCCATGGAATTTGACGCAGTCTATGGGATGCTGGCCAAGTCCTGCGGCCTGTCCGGGACGGAGTACTGGGCCCTGATTTTGATCCACGAGGGGGTGGAGACCCAGCGGGAGATCAGCGAACAGCTGAGCCTCAGCCGGCAGACCCTGAACTCCGCCTTCAAGCAGCTCATCCGCAAGGGTCTGATCCAACTTTCTCCCTTGGAGCACGACCAGCGGAGCAAGCGGGCCCTTCTCACCCAGGAGGGGCGGCGCTTTGTGGAGAGTACCATCGCCCGGACCTGCCGCGTGGAGGAACAGGCCTGGAAGACCCTGACTGTGGAGGAACAGGCCACCCTGATCCGCCTGACCCGCCAGTTCAGCACCGCCTTGCGTCAGGCGCTGGAGGAC
>CALWWF010000028.1 GCA_944385165.1 uncultured Oscillospiraceae bacterium | reverse complement strand
GGCAATGATGGGCGCCTCCACATAGGAGGTCCGGTCATAGACCGTCACGTCTCCCAGCTTCTCCAGCTCGCTCCAGCTCAGGTCGCCGGGGTTCTCCGTATAGCCGTCCAGAACAACGATTTTCATGGCGTCTTTTCCTTTCTTATTTCCGCGCTGCCGCGCTTATCATTATTTTATGGTATGTGGTCCGTCTCAGCTGGCGCGGGGCGCTCAGTCCTCCAGCAGAGCCCAGGCCCGGTTGAGCACCCGCTTGGTGTTGGCCAGGACGATGTCCTCGTCCTCGCCGGGACGCAGGGTGACCTCCATGGACAGCACATAGGGGTTCTCCGCGTCGAAGAAGCCCTCCTGCTTCAGCACCCGCAGGTAGTCCAGCAGCTCGGGGGTGTCGTTGGCGCTGTTGGGATAGCCGAAGCGGGGGTGCAGGTCGCCGTAGCCGTCGCAGCCCTGCTTCACCACGGCGTTGCCGAAGTGGAAGTGGGTGATGTAGGGGCGCAGGGTGCGGATGACGAACTGGCTGGTCTCATAGGTGGTGGGGAAGTGGCTCAGGTCCACCAGCAGGCCGAAGTTGCTGTGGGTGGTGCGCATATCGGCGGCAAACTTGGCGGCGTAGGGGGCGGGGCCGATGAGGGCGGCCTTGTCCATGTCGTAGTCAAAGACCTCCAGCTCCACGTTCATGCCCTTGGTGGCGGCGTAGTCGCACAGGTTGCGGGTGGTCTTGAGCAGCTGCTGATAGGCCTGCTCCTTGGTGGCCTCTTCCCACTTGCCGGCCAGGAAGGCGATGCCCTTGGCGCCCAGGTACTCGGCCTCGTCAATGGCCTCCATCAAAGTGGCCTCCGCCTTCTTGCGGCCCTCCTCGTCGATGTCGTTGGGATTCAGCTTGGGACCCAGCAGGCGGGGCTGGGCGCCGTAGCACACCTTCAGGTGGCTCTGGTCCAGCAGGGCCTTGGCCTCGGCGTTCTTCTCCCCATAGCCCTTGAGCTCGATGGCGTCAAAGAAGTCGTCCTTGGCGATGGCCTTCAGGGACTCCATGGGGTCCCGGTTGGGGTAGCTCATCCACTGGATGGTACCCACCTGGAAATACTTATGGATGGAATCTTTCATGGCGAAAACCTCCTAATTTAAAAGAATTTGCAACTTATCATATAAAAACAGTGCGGAGCACTATTTTTACTAAGGACAACCGGGCGGAAAAAATCTGTCCCAGGCGGGTGCTTTTTGCCGGAAACTGTGGTACACTATCCGGGATAACTCCCCAAGGAGGTCCCGCCCATGAGTGCGCCTGACAAGAAGAAACCCACCTTGACCAACCAATCCACCGAAAAAGCCCTGGCCATCATCGAACTGCTGGCCCGCACGCACACTTCCATGCGCCTTCGGGACATCAGCCAGGAGCTGGGTATCAACCCCAGCACCGCCCTGCGCTTTCTCTCCGCCCTCCAGGAGTGCGGCTATGTGGCGCAGGACCAGGAGTCCCAGCGGTACTTTCTGACCTATAAGATCTGCCGCATCGCCAACCAGGTCAGCGGGAGCACCGAGCTTCAGACGGTGACCCACCCCTATCTAGTCTCCCTGTGCCAGCAGTTCCACGAGGCCCTGTGCGTATCGGTGGAGCAGGACATGACCATGGTGTACATCGACGTGGCCTCCAGCCCGGACCAGAGCCTGATGAGCATGCAGCGCATCGGCAACGTCAGCCCCATGCACTGCACGGGCAACGGGAAGCTGCTGCTGCTCAACTATACCCCCGAGCAGCTGGACCGGCTGATCCAGGTCAAGGGGCTCCCCCGGCTGACCGAGCGCACCATCACCACCCGGGAGGCCCTTTTAAAGGAGCTGGACCGGGTGCGGGCGGACGGTTTCGCCTTGGACAACGAGGAGTGCGAGACCGGCGTGCGGTGCGTGGCCTATCCCATCCGGGACTACACCGGGGCCATCGTGGCGGGGATCAGCGTCACCGGCCCGGTCACCCGTATGAGCGACGAGACCATCCGCCGCATTCAAGGGCGGCTGTCCGAGGCGGCGAAGCGCATCTCCCAGGCATTGGGATTCCAGAAATCCGATTTTAATAATTAAAATGATGTTTTATTTATCATTACTATATCACACCCCTATTTTTTCGTCAAGGGGGTCTTTGCTATATTTTACATGAAAAGTCCAAATTTTTTCGGTTTTTTACTACATTTTGATTATTAAAACGTCATTCTGGCCCAAACCGGCAATTTCCCGCGGTTTGGGCCAACTTGTATTTTATTTTCTAAAACTTGTATTACAAATTCGCCAATTTTTCTCCACACAACGCCGGGGCCGCCCCGGCGTTTTCCCTTGACAGTCCAGCACTTTTCCCTTATACTGGGCTTGTACCGGAAAACTTGTATGATAACGCCAGCCAGGGAGGTGTGCGCCAATGCCCCGTTCCGATCTCTCCAGCGCCACCGACCAGGTCTTCGACTACCTGAGCCGGGGCATCGCCTCCGGCACATGGAAGCCGGGGGACAAGCTCCCCTCCGAGGCTCAGCTGTGCCGCCAGCTGGGGGCCAGCCGGGTCACCGTGCGCAGCGCCATCAGCCGCCTGACCGGTCTGGGTCTGGCCCGGAGCCAGCAGGGCCGGGGCACCTTCGTCTGCCCCCCCGCTCCGCCCCCCGTTCCGGACGACCTGCTGGGCCTGCAGAACGCCGACCGCCTGAGCGTGTTCGAGTTCCGCAAGATCATCGAAAGCGAGAGCGCCGCCCTGGCCGCCATCCGGGCCACCTCCGCCGACGTGCTGGAGATGGAGCAGAGCATCCTGGGCATGGAGAGCGGCAAGTCCGACGAGGACGTGGCCGAACAGGATATGGCGTTTCACTGTCTGGTGGCCCGGGCCTCGGGCAACGAGGTGATTTTAAGGATTTTCCAGGTCATGCGCTCCATCTACATCCAGATGTTTGAGGACAACGTCTCCCTTCTGGGCAAGACCGGCACCGAGCACCACCGGCGCATCCTGCTGGCCATCCAGACCCGGGATATGCAGACCGCCCGCAGCTGTATGCTGGACCATCTGGACGACACCATGCGGGCCATCTGCCGCCCCTGACCTGATTCCGTGCGCACCCGCGCCGCCGGCGCGGATCCCAAATTTCAAATCTTATGTTGAATGGAGGAACACTATGAAACTGCCTGCAGAAGAAAAGGCACGCCTGGAGCAGCTGTGCCGTCAGTTCCGGGTCGACCTGATCGAGACGCTCCACCAGCGCCAGACCGGCCACCCCGGCGGCTCCCTGTCCGTGTGCGAGATCCTCACCACCCTCTACTTTAAGGAGATGACCGTGGATCCCAAGGATCCCCAGATGCCCGACCGGGACCGCCTGGTGCTGTGCAAGGGCCACGCCGCCCCCATGCTCTACCGGGTGCTGGCGGAGAAGGGCTTCTTCCCCGTGGAGGAGATGAAGACCCTGCGCTGCCTGGACTCCCGCCTCCAGGGCCATCCCTGCCCCCTGGAGACCCCCGGCGTGGATGCCGCCACCGGT
>CALWWF010000027.1 GCA_944385165.1 uncultured Oscillospiraceae bacterium | reverse complement strand
GAGCAAATAGCGTGATTGCCCGGGCCGGCCGGAACTCCGGCCGGCCCTTACTTTTCTTGAAAGAAAAGTAAGCAAAAGAACTTTGTGCGAAGCTTCGCTTCGCCTCTATGATAATTTGGAATTGTCTCTTTGAGAAAGCCTTCCCCCTATCAGGGGAAAGGTGCCCCAGTGCGTACACTGGGGCGGATGAGGGTGCACTCTTAAACCGTATCCCCTACCCCCGGCGGGCGACCGCAAGGGTCGCCCCTACAAATTTTCGAGAACGTGTGCGGCAACCTAGAACCACGGGCGGCCCAGTGTGCCGCCCCTACGACAAGCAAGAACCGCTCCAGGTCACGCCGTCTCCCTGAGCCGCAATTGAGCCCCGCTACGCCAAAAGGCGCGTTTTCCACCAGGAGGAGCACCATCAAAAGTTACCGGAAACTCAGCGGCAGCGGTGATAGAACAAAAACCAATCAGCTGAGCTACCCGCGCCTTTGCGATGATTGCCAAGCCTCCGCATTGGCGGCCCCCGCAAAATGGGGGTTCTAGGGGGACGGCGAATATGGGCACGCAGTGCCCATCCTGAGCCGGCCCCCTAGCGCTTTTTGGTGACTTTTGGGCGCCCAAAAGCCACTCGCCGCCACAGCGGACCCCCCCCCCGCAAAAAACAGGCAGCCTGATTCAGGCTGCCTGCAAAAAGAGGATTATTTACTGCGAAATGCAAAAAACCGCTGTCCGAAGTAGTTGAGCACCACAAACAGCCCGGACCCCGCCAGCATGGAGATATTCCCCTGGATCTGCTGGTCCCACCCGGTCCCGGCCAGGAGCCACACGGTGACCGGCTTGGCAATACCGTAGGCCAGGGCCCAGCACACGGCGATGTTCACGGCGAAGCGGAGGACCACCCCCACTCCCTTCTCCTTGTTTTGGAAGGTGAAGTGCTTGTTGAGAAAAAAGCTGACGACGCTGCCCACGATATAGTTGGCCGCAGAGGAGAGCCAGTATCCCGTGTCCCCCCAGGTATGCAGCCCCGCCAGGTTGTAAAGGCCGAACATGACCCCGTACCCCACCGCCGTGTTGATCATGCCCACCAGGAGAAAGCGGAGCAGGGTGGGGTCTAAAAGATTGCGGAGCTTATCTCTCATCTGCCTTGCCTCCGCACTGGTCCTCCACGATGTACCGGGGCCGGTCCTTGATCTCCTCGTAGATCTTGGCGATGTAGTACCCCAAAATCCCCAGGCACACCATCAGGGCGCTGCCGATGAGCAGCAGCAGGAGGATAACGGTAGTAAAGCCCTCCAGGGCCTGCCCGTTGATCTTCTGCCACAGGGAGTGGACCCCCAGCACCAGGGAGCACAAAAACACCAGCACCCCCAGGAAGGTGACCACCTGGAGGGGGGCAGTGGAGAAGGCGGCCAGGTTGGTGGCGGCGTAGCGGGTGAGGCTGCGCAGGGACCACTCGGACCTGCCGGCGGCCCGGGGCTGGACCTCAAACTCCACCTGGGCGGTCTCAAAACCGATCCAGGCGGACAGGGCCCGGAAGAAGGCGTTCTTCTCCCGCATGGCCACCAGCACATCCACCGCCCGCCGGTCCAGCAGCTTGAAGTCGGAGGCCCGGGACATATCGATCTGGGTGGCCCCGCTTAAAAAGCGGTAGAAGGTCTTGGCCGCCAGGGTGTGGAGGAAGCTCTCCTGCCCCCGGCTGACCTTCACCCCCTCCACGATCTGGTACCCCTGCTGCCACAGGCGGTACATCTCCAAAATCTTCTCCGGGGGGTGCTGCAAATCGCAGTCCAGCACCACGCAGCAGTCCCCCTTGGCCTGGGCCAGCCCGGCGAAGATGGCCGCCTCCTTCCCGAAGTTGCGGGAGAAGCGGACCCCCCGCACCTGGGGGCGGCGGGCGGCGGCCTCCTGGATGGCCCGCCAGGTGTGGTCCCGGGAGCCGTCGTTCACAAAGAGCAGTTCATGCCGGATGCCCGCTTGGGTGAGCAGGCCGCCGATGGTCTCCGCCGCCAGGGGGACCGACTCCTCCTCGTTGTAGGCGGGCAGCACCACCGTCAGCAGCCCGGAGCGGAGCTGGGCGGGTGTATCCATGGGATCATCTCCTGTTTTCATAGGCCAGCTCATAGCTGCTCTTGGGGGTGTACTCCTCCTGGAGCTTGACCACCACCCGGCCGTCCAGCATCTGGACGCTGCCCTGAGCGGGGTAGAGGGGCATGGCCTGGAACTCCTCCGACTGGGAGACGGAGATCATGGTCTCCTCCTCCGGCTCCCGGATGGGCGCGTTGAGCCAGTCGTTGAAGTAGTAGTAGATATGTTTGTTCAGGGTAGCCACCGTGTCCCGGGGGACGCTGTAGTGGTCGATCAGGGCGTAGCTGGGAATGTCCGCGGTGAGCTGCTGGGTGGGGATGGCGCCGATGACCACCACCTCCTCCTGCCCGGTATAGCCGGGGCAGCTCTCAATGCGGGAGAGCAGGCGGGTGGCATAGCTGAGGGTGGCCCGGTGGGCCTGGCTGGAGGCGGTGTACAGCAGGTTGTTGATGTTGGCCCCGTATACCGTCACCCCGATGAGGCACACCGCCAAAGCCCAGGAGACGGCCGTCCCCGCCTTGGGCCGGGGCAGCAGGCTCAGCCCCAGGTCCGCTGCCAGCAGCACCGCCCCGTATACCAGCACATAGGCGTACTTCATAATGGGGGTGGCGTCGGAGTAGGGGGAGATGATTTGGGCAAACCCCACCGCCAGGGGGAGCAGGGCGGCCAGGACCAGAGCCCCCGCCAGGCGCCAGGGCTCCCGCCACAGCTGCCGGCGCAGCACCAGGGCGAAGAAGCACACCGCCGCCAGAAGTAGGACCAGCAGGTCCAGCACCGCCAGCACCGGCGTGGTGAAGGTGTTGGAGGAGCCGGGCAGGAAGAAGAAAATCACCACCTGCTTATAGACAGTGAGGATCAGACCCGGCAGCCGGGCAATGGGATAGCCGCTGCCCGCGTCGCTCATCCCCAGATAGTCCAGCAGCTCCAGGTCCTTCACCTTCAGGAACACCTGGAGGATGCCGTAGTACAGCGCCGCACCCACCGCCAGGAATCCGGCCAGCCGGAAGCCCAGCCGGGCGGTCCCCTTCAGGGTGGAGCGGGTGTTCAGGCACTCCCGCAGAACCACCAGCAAAGACAGGGCCACCGCCACCGCCGCATAGGCCTGGTAGGTACCCATGGACAATGCCAGCAGAAGACAGCCTATCAGGCTCCGGGGCCAGCCCCCCTGCTTCACCAGGCACACCGCCAGCACCGCCAAAAAAATCGCCAGGCAGTAGGCCGAGGCGGTGAACATGTAGAGGAAAGTGTACCCCAGACAGGGGAACGCCGCCATCAGCACGCCGCAGAAGGCGGACAGGGCGCGGCTGTGGAAGCCCAGAGCGGTGACCACCCCCGCCGCGCCCAGAGAGAGGAACACCATGGCGAAAAACCCGATGAGGGCGGGCATCTGGGTAAAATCGTTCAAAAATGAGGCGTAGTGTAAAAACCACCGGCCGGACACCGTCATCTGCTGGGGATCGAACACCCGGCTGAGGCCGTCGGAGTTGGGGATGAGATTGGTGAAGGCGAACAGATGGACCAGATACCCCGTCAGAAAGCAGGCCAGAAAGGCGGCGCGCTGGACGGGGGAAACACGCTGCCGGAGATACCCGGCGATGCGGTCAAGGGGCATGGGAAATTCCTCCTGTGAAAATCAAACGCCGGGCCGGCGGCCCGGCGTTTGGGTAATTTATGTCCGGCGCTTCTCCTTGCCGGTGACCTCCTCCATTCGGATGCGCCACACCCCGGTGCGGGGCAGGCTCTTGGCGATGGCCCGGTCAAAGTTGTCCCCGGTCATGTTGGCGGGGGTCAGCTTCTCGCATAGGGCCCGGAGGGCCAGGATCTTCTCCTGGTCGTCGGTGACCTCTGAGGCGGTCCCCACCGCGTTGGCCGACTGATAATAGGTGGTGAACTTGTCCTCCGCCGCCTGGTTGGAGGCCACAAAGGACACGCACACCTTGGGATGCTGTTTCAAAAGTCCTACCTTGGTCCCCTCCAGGGCGCAGTGGAAGTAGAGCGTGTCCTCCAGGCGCACCAGGGACAGAGGGATGCAGTAGGGCTCCCCGCCCTCCCCGGTCATGGCAGCCACGCCGTAGGCACAGCGGTCAATGACATCATAGGCAAACGCGCGGTCCCGCTCCCGGTCTTTCCGTCTCATGGATGTTCCTCCTTCTCGTCTCCGGCCTGCTCTCCCAGCAGGGCCATGATTTTATGGTACAGCGCCTCCGGCTCCTCCTGGAAGCGGGCGGTGAGGGCCTGCCCCTGCTTCTGGGAGGGATAGAGGACTTTCAGCTCCATCAGCGGCCCGCTGTCGTCGGCCAGGTACAGCCGCACGGTGCAGGTGCCGTCCCCGTTGGGGACCAGGCCCGTCTGGACCAGGGCCGCCCGCCGGAGCACGTCGTTGAGCTTGACCAGATTTTCATCGCAGTGCATCCGCACGGAGTAGGGCAGGCTGCTCTCGCAGATCTCGCTGTTGCGCCGCCCCTTCTCGGTGATAGCGTACAGCTCCCCCTCCTGTTCCAGATGTCCGGTCTCCACCAAGTGGCCCACCGCCTGGGTCAGAGAGAAGTAGTCCACTCCCGCGTCGCACAGCGCCACATCCAGCAGCTGCAAAAAGGTGATGGGGCCGGCGGTGCGGGCCATGATATAGAGCACCAGCAGCTTTACGTCCAGTTCGTTTTGGATAAATCCTGTCCGGGCCATGGAAGAAAACCTCCTGTTCCAGTGGTTGCAGGGAAACACCGCTTGTTCAACAGACCTTATTATATCGAAAAAGGCGGGAAAGGACAAGCCCGCTCTTTGTCCCAAAACCGCACCAAATCGCCCGGGCCTCATAGTATGGGGTGTACCCCAGTTCAAGGCGCGGACCGGCTGGCCCGCGTCAGATCAATCGAGGAGGGAATTTCCTATGCCTGAAAAGGTCGCGCCCGGCCCCGTGAGCGAGGAGCGCTGCATCCGGGAGGCCGTGTGCATACACACGAAGAAAATTTTTGATTCCTGCAAAGACAAAGACTGTATCGAGGACCTGCGGGTCTACCCTACCCGGGGCTGCCAGGAGGTCATCGACCGGGCGCTCTCGGTGAAGGCGGGCTGCGCGGAGCTGCTGTACGCCTACATCGACGTGGAACCGGTGACCTTCAACCGGGGATTCTATACCGTGGATGTGCGGTATTTCTACCGCATCACCGCCGACGCCTTTGTAGGGGCGGCCCGGCCGGTGGAAGTCACCGGCCTGGCGGTGTTTGACAAACGGGTCATCCTCTTCGGCAGCGAGGGGAGCGCCAAGGTGTTCTCCTCCTACGCCCAGGAGAAGGCCATGGACCTCCAGGACCTGCCCGCCCGCAGCGTCCCCACCGCGGTGGTGGAGTCGGTGGACCCCATTATCCTGGACATGAAGCTGGTGGACGTGTGCCAGTGCCGCCCCTGCGAGAGCTGCTGCGAGATCCCTCCGGCCGTCTGTGCCTGCTTCCAGGAGGAACTGGTCACCGGCGGCGACGTACACCGCCTGTACGTCACCCTGGGGCAGTTCTCCATCATCCGCATGGAGCGGGACACCCAGCTGCTCATCCCCGCCTACGACTACTGCCTGCCGGAGAAGGAGTGCACCTGCCAGGGCCCCGAGTGCAACGAGGACCCCTGCGAGCTCTTCCGCAAGGTACAGTTCCCGGTGGACGAATTCTTCCCCCCCAACAGCGCCTCGTCCCGCCCCTCCAGCTATCAGGAGGTCCGGGGCTGCGGCTGCTGTTCCTAAAACGCAGCGGGAGGCGGCTTTTGCCGCCTCCCAATTGTTTTGCCCAGTTACGTCACATCAGGGGCGCGAACACCCGCAGGATGTTCCGGTAGAGCTGAAGCAGGGGGTTCAGGTGCCGCCACTGGCGCAGGGAGATGGGCTGGCACACCTTCAGGGTCTCCTCAAAGTCCTGGCGGATGTCCCGGATGCAGGGGGCCTCGCACAGCCAGACGCCGTCCTCAAAGTGGAGGAACAGGCTGCGGTAGTCCAGATTCACCGTGCCCACGGTGGCAAAGCGGTCGTCCACCACAAAATTTTTGGCGTGGATGAAGCCGGGGGTATACTCGTAGATCTTCACCCCCGCCTCCAGAAGGGGCGGGTAGTGGGCCCTGGTCACCTCAAAGACATACCGCTTATCCGGGATGTGGGGGGTGATGATGCGCACGTCCACCCCGGCCTTGGCCGCGTTGCACAGGGCGGTGTTGGTGGCCACGTCGATGATCAGATAGGGGGTGGTGAGGTAGATATATTTCCGGGCCTTGCCGATCATGTTCAGATACACCGACTGGCCCACCGCCTCCCGGTCCAGGGGGGTGTCGGTATAGGGCTGGACATAGCCGGTCCAGGGGCGCACCGGGGCGGGTTCCGGGCGGAAGCGGAAGAACTCCTCCTCCCAGCCGCTGCAGTGGTCCCACATGGTCAGGAACATCACCGTCATGGACCACACCGCGTCCCCCTCCAACAAAATGGCGCTGTCCTTCCAGTGGCCGAAGCGCTCCCGGCGATTGATATACTCGTCAGCCAGGTTGATCCCCCCGGTAAAGCCCACCTTCCCGTCGATAATCATCAGCTTCCGGTGGTCCCGGTTGTTGAAGCGCAGGGACATCACCGGCACGAAGCGGTTGAACACCCGGCACTGGATACCCCGGGCGGCCATCTGCTCGTTATAGTCCCGGGGGAGGGTGAACATACAGCCCATATCGTCGTAAATCAGCCGCACCTCCACCCCCTGTTCCACCTTTTCCTCCAGAATTTCCAGCACGCTATCCCAGAATACGCCGGGCTGGAGGATGAAGTACTCCAGGAAGATATACCGCTTGGCCTTGCGCAGCTCCTCCAGCATCCGGGGGAAGACCAGATCCCCCAGGGCGAAGTACTCCGTCTCCGTGTTGGTGTAGGCGGGGCAGTGGGCGAAGTTCTCCAGATACCTGGCCTGGCCGGCGGCGTCCTCCCCCAGCACCACCAGGTCGCCTGCCTTGTAATCGGCCCAAAGGTTTTCCTCCGACTGCTCCGAGATGCGCTTCATCCGGCGGCTGGTGCGCTTGGAGATATGTCCGCCGCCCACCAGCAGATAGAAGAACCCTCCGAACACCGGAAAGGGCAGCACCAGCAGCAGCCAGGCGATCTTATAGGCCGGCTCCATCCGGCTGCCCACGATGAGCAGGGCAGCTATCACGCTCAGGGCGATACAGCACCAGTAGAGGCTGGTGGTGTGTTCGGAGAAGAAGTGGATCATCAGGGCCAGGGCCGCCACCTGGGCTATCAGGGACAGCCCCACGAAGACAGAGCGGTGAAACAGGATATACAGCAGTTTTTTCATGCGGGCATTGCCTCCTCTCTGCCGTGTTCATGCCGCCGGAAACGGTCAGACCAGTTTGGTTAGGCCTTGTTTGAAAATTGGAAATATGCCCGACGGCGAGGGATTTTTTCGCCAGACAAGGCGATTTGACGCGGCAATACTTTGTGTATTGCAAGGAAAATCAACGCGGTATGGCGGAAAAAGAACCGTCGTTTGGGCGTGTTGACATTTTTCAAACATGGCCTAGGGCGCAGGAGACCTCCCCGTCCCGGATCTGGATGGTCCCGTAGCTGGAGCGGCTGGTCCCCGGGTTCATCACCCACAGCCCGTCCTCCGTCCTCTCACACAGGGGGCGGTGGGTGTGGCCGAAGAGAAGCACGTCCGCCCCCGCCTTCCGCCCCTCATAGAGAGCGGTATCATAGCCGGATTTCACCCCCCACAGGTGCCCGTGAGACAGGAGGATGCTCTTCCCCTGAAGGGTGATGCGCTTGATCAGGGGCACGGTGGTCCAGCCGTCGCAGTTTCCCGGAACCATACACACGGGGAGCTGGGGAAACCAGTAGGTCAGCTCCTCCGCGTCCTCCATCAGGTCCCCCAGGTGGATGACCTGCTCTGGCTTCTCTCCCTCTATGGCCTGTACCATAGGGGAGACAGAGCGGTGAGAGTCGGAAAAAACCAGAATTTTCATGTTGTCACCTTCCCAGTCCAGATGCATATACTGGAACTGAAATCATAAGAGGAGTGAGAAAGCCATGCAGGGTGCCAATCGAAACCATCCCTCCAAATCTTTCCCGGAGGGCAGGGAACAGCGCCAGGCCATCGAGCAGCTGGCCAAAACCGGGGACGCCCAGAAGCTGGCGGCGATGCTCAAGCGCCAGGGGGGCGTTCAGCAGGCCGCCCAGGCCGCGGCCCAGGGCGACCCCGCCCAGCTGATGGCCGTGGTGAACCAGCTGATGAGCACCCAGGAGGGGGCTCATCTGGTGGAGCGGCTGCGCCGCCGGGCCAAGGAGTCCGGGCTGTCGTAGGCAATCATCGCACTGGAGAGGGGGTGGAGAGATGGGCGAACTGGAGGAAAAACTAAACGCCATCCTGGGAGACCAGGCGGCCATGGGCCAAATCATGGCCCTGGCCCAGTCCCTGGGGAAGTCCGCGCCGGCAGAACCTGCCCGGGAGCCGGAGCAGGAGCCGCCGGAGCCGGGCTGGGAGCGGGCCGGAGCGGACTTCGCTTCCTCTCCGCCGCCCCCCTCCGCCCCCTCCGCCCCCTCCGGGGAGAACCCTGGGCCGTCCCCCCTGGGGGACCTGAGCGCCCTGGATCCCAAGCTGCTTCAGCTGGGGCTGCGGGTGTGGCAGGCCTATCAGGGGGACGACGGACGCAGCACTGCCCTGCTCCAGGCTCTGCGCCCCTATCTGCGGGAGGAGCGCCGGCCCAAGCTGGACCGGGCGGTACAGATCGCCAAGCTCTCCCACGGCATCCGGGTCGCCCTTCAGCTTCTCAGCGAGAAGGGAGGGGAAAGCCATGTATAACCGTTATATCCCCAACGGCGGCGCTTATACCAGAATCACCATGGAGGATGAGCCGCCCAGAAGGAACTCCAGGCCCCAGGCTCCGCCGCCCCCGCCCAGGGGGGAGGAACCCCGCCGCCCCTCCCAGGGCAGCTCCGGCGGCTTTTCGCTGCCTCCCTTTCTCACCGGAGGGGGAAGCTCGGGGGGACTGAACGGCCTGCTCAAGTCCCTGAAGCTGGAGCAGCTGGACAGCGGGGACGTGCTGTTGCTGCTGATCCTGCTGTTGCTGCTGGTAGAGGGGGACAATCTGGAGCTGGTCATCGCCCTGGGGTTGGTGCTGCTCATGGGCCTTGGGGACGACAACGAGGAAAAAGCATAAGCGCGGGGACGGCCATAGGCCGCCCTCGCGCTGTTTCATAGGGTATGCAGGACCTGCCCGTCGGGCAGGGCGAAGGAGGCTGTGGCTGGGCAGGGGGTCTGGACCTGGGTGTAGGCGGTCATACGGTAGACCAGCTCGCCCCCCTGCTCCCGCTCCGCGGAGATGAGCAGGCCATTGTCCGTGCTGATCCAGTAGCGCTCCACCCCGTCCCCCTCCCCCTGGACCTGCACATAGACGCAGGGGTAGGAACCCCGCAGCTCATAGCCCGCCTGGGTGATGGACTCCGTCTCCAGCTCCAGCACCGTCTCATAGGTGGGGATGCGCTGGGCTAGGTCGGCGGAGCGCTCGTCGGCGTGAAACAGGTTCCAGGCGGTGGAGCCCTCGTACCAGTAGTAGGCGGCCGCCGACCCGGTCAGATCGTGGCGCACCGCCCCGGAGGAGAGGGTCTGGCGCACATGGGTCCAGCCCCCGTCCTCCCACACCTGCACCGGGGCAGAGTAGGAGCCTGTGGACCACAGGGTCTCCACCGTCAGCTCCCGGTAGTAGCTGTCCGGCCGGGCCAGGGTGGCCACGATGCTCTGCACCGTCTCCGGAGTCACAGACACCTGCCAGTACTGGTCCCCATCCTCCAGCCCGGTTCCCCCTGAGCCGCTCCCGTCCCCGGTCCCGTTGGACAGGGTGATGGAGGGGATCTGGACAAAGAACAGGCTGCGGCCGAAGCTGGCGAAAATAGCGGCCACCATCAGACAGGTGATGGCAATGGCGATGACCAGACGGTTTTTGGAGTCCAAATCCTCACCTCCTTGTCCGGCGGCGAACCGGCTCGGCATCCGTAGAGGCGGATACCATCCGCCCTTCTATCACTGCCCCAGGAATTCCTCCGGGGGGTCCTTGCGCAGGCCGAAGCGCCACTGGATGGCGTCGGCGATCCTCCGGCAGGCGTGGCCGTCCCCGTAGGGGTTCACCGCGTGGGCCATGGCGGCGTAGGCCTCCTGGTCGCAGAGCAGCTCGCTGGCCATGGAGAAGATGGTCTCCTCCTCCACCCCGGCCAGCTTCACCGTGCCCGCCTGAACGGCCTCGGGGCGCTCGGTCTCCTTCCGCAGCACCAGCACCGGCTTGCCCAGGGCGGGGGCCTCCTCCTGAAGGCCGCCGGAGTCGGTCATCACCAGATAGCAGCGGGCCATCAGGTTGTGCATCTCGTCCACCGCCAGGGGGGCGATGAGGTGGATGCGGGGGTGGTTGTCCAGATACTTGTGGGCCGCCTCCTGGACCACCGGGGACAGGTGGACGGGGTAGACCAGCTCCGTGTCCGGGAAGGCGTCGGCGATGCGCCGCAGGGCGGTCATAATATTGGCCATGGGCTGCCCATAGTTCTCCCGGCGGTGGCAGGTGACCAGGATCACCTTCCGGTTTTGATAGTCCAGGCGGTTGAGGATGTCCTCCTGGAAGGTATACTCCGGCTTCACCGTGGTCTGAAGGGCGTCGATGACCGTGTTGCCGGTGAGGAACACCCCGTCCCTGATGTTCTCCCGGGCCAGGTTCTCCCGGTTGGTGACGGTGGGGCAGAAGTGCAAATCGGCGATGGCCCCCACCATCTTCCGGTTCATCTCCTCCGGGAAGGGGGACCACTTATCGTAGGTGCGCAGGCCCGCCTCCACATGTCCCACCGGGATCTGGTGGTAAAAGGCGGACAGGGCCCCGGAGAAGGTGGTGGAGGTGTCCCCGTGGACCAGCACCAGGTCGGGCTTGGCCTCGTCCAGCACCGAGTCCATGCCCAGCAGGCACTTGGAGGTGATGGTGGACAAGGTCTGCCGGGGCTGCATGATATTCAGGTCGTAGTCCGGCTTGAGCTTAAAAATGTCCAGCACCGAGTCCAGCATCTCCCGGTGCTGGGCGGTGACGCAGCACAGCGCCCGGATGCCCGGCCGCCGGGAGAGTTCCAGGGCCAGGGGGGCCATTTTAATGGCCTCCGGCCGGGTGCCGAAGATGGTCATGACCGTGATGGGTTTCATTTGTCAGATCGCTCCTCTTCCCCAAAAAAGTAATCGCTGCCCGCCACATCCGGGGGCGGATTGCGCAGCTTTCGGGGCTTGGCCCCGGTCCGCCCCTGGGGGGGCGGGGGGCTGTCCTGGTCCTTGTGGTTCATCCGGTCCAGATACAGCTTGGCGGCCATGCCCCCGGCCACGCACAGGGCCAGCAGCACCACCATGGCCCGGATCACGTTGGTGGTGGTGAGCACCACCGCGGACAATCCCAGAATGGCGCTGATGACGTACAATACCGCCACCGCCTGCTTCTGGTTAAAGCCCATGTCGATGAGCCGGTGGTGGATGTGCCCCCGGTCGGGGGCCATGGGGCTCTGCCCGTGGGACACCCGGCGGAAGATGGCAAAGCAGGTGTCGAAAATGGGCAGGCCCAGCATGAGGAAGGGCACGGCGAAGGAGATGATGGCGTAGGATTTGAACAGCCCTTCGATGGACACCGTGGCCAGGATAAAGCCCAGGAAAGTGGAGCCCGTGTCCCCCATGAAGATTTTCGCCGGGTTCAGGTTATAGGGCAGAAATCCGATGCATCCCCCGGCCAGGGCGGCCATGAGCAGGGCCACGTCCGGCTCGGCCACCGTCAGGGCGATGACCAGCATGGTCATGGAGCTGATGGTGGACACCCCGCAGGCCAGGCCGTCCAGCCCGTCGATCAGGTTCACCGCGTTGGTGATGCCCACGATCCAGAATACCGAGATGGGGACGGACAGGAGCCCTAAGTCCCAGTAGGGGTTGCTGCTGAAGATGTTGGGGTTGGACAAAATTTCGATCTGGTTGCCCATGAGCACGGCGACGGTGGCCGCCACGATCTGCACCAGAAACTTTGGCATAGCGGGCAGGGCGTAGATGTCGTCAAAAATGCCCAGGATGACGATGATCACCGCCCCCAGCAGCATCCCCCGCAGGGGGGCGTCCAGGGGGACGAAGATCAGGGCGCTGAGAATAAATCCGAAAAAGATCGCCAATCCTCCCATCCGGGGGATGGGGTGGTTGTGCATCCGGCGGCTGTCCCTGGGCACGTCCACCGCCCCCACCCGAAAGGCCAGAGAGCGGACCACCGGCGTGGTGATGAAGGCCACGATGGCGGCGGTGAGCAGGGCCGCCGCCACCGCGCCGATGACAGAAAGCTGAACAGACATGAAATTTCCTCTTTACATCCGTCTTCGTT
>CALWWF010000026.1 GCA_944385165.1 uncultured Oscillospiraceae bacterium | reverse complement strand
CGGAGGCGGAGGGCCTGCGGGCCCTGGCCGGCGGTCCCCAGCAGGCGGCGGAAGGGCTGGGGCCCGCCTGGGACCTGCGCTGGGTGGAGGGGGAGAGCCTCTCCGCGGCTCCGGAGCCGGAAGGACGGTTTTCCGATTTTCCCAGCCAGGGGCCGGAGGAAGAGGACTGCCTGATGGATGCGCTGACCTGGCGCTATCCCCATGAGGCGGCGGTGTCCATGCCCTCCAAGCTCACGGCCACCCAGATGAAAGGGCGTGTGCTGGATCAGGAGGCCGCCCAGGAGGCTCCCAAGCCCCGGGAGCGGCGGCCGGAGCCCATCCAGCGGCCGGATTTTATTGCCCGGGAAAAGGGCCTGACCGCGGCGGAGCGGGGGACCGCCCTCCATCTGGCCATGCAGTACCTGCCTCTGGAGGGGGACCACAGCCCAGAGGCCATCGGGCAGGAACTGGACCGCCTGGCGGCAAAGGGATTTTTGACCCGCCTTCAGCGGGAGGCGGTGGACCCGAAGGTCCCAGCGGCCTTTTTCGCCTCTGAGCTGGGACGGCAGCTGACCTGTGCCCAGGAGGTCCATCGGGAGTTTAAATTTTCCCTCCTGGTCCCCGCAGAGACCTACGGCCCGGGGCTGGAGGGGGAAGAGGTGCTGCTTCAGGGGGTCGTGGACTGCTGGTTTGCACAGCCCGGAGAGGAGGGGCTGACCGTGCTGGACTTTAAAAGCGACCGCATCCGCCCCGGGGAGGAGGAGGCCCGGGCGATGGAGTACCGCCCCCAGCTGGAGGCCTACAGCCACGCCCTGGAGCGGATCACCGGACGCAGAGTGGCCCGCCGGCTGCTGTGGTTTTTTGCCACAGGAACACAGGTGGAACTGTGATGCAAGAAAATGGCCCCGGCCAAAATTGGCGGACCGGGGCCAAATTTTCTCAAGAAATCGCAAAAGTGATCACTTTTTGGTGAAGGAAAATATTTTCAAAAAAAATTGAAAAAAACCTTGACTTTTCCTCGGTGAGTGCTTATAATAACACCTGTGCTTCGCGAGAGTGAGCCGAGCAAAAAAGAAAAACAAAAGAAATAGCGGGATTGTGTAAGGGTAGCACGACAGACTCTGACTCTGTTTGTGAGGGTTCGAATCCTTCTCCCGCTGCCACAAAGTCGCTACAATCTAGGTATTTTAGGCCGAACGCCTAGAGTATCAAGAGGTAGCGATTTTTTTATTGCTCAAAATCTGTTGTTTATTCCATAGATATTTTTCAGCGATTCCGGAAGTTGGGGGGAGTCGAACCCCCATTTTCTCTGTGTTTTCGTAAGTTTGTGCACTCTAAAACCGCTCAGCGCCCTTTTCCCCGGTCAAAAAGGGCAGTGCGAAGAAAAAAGATATACAAAAAATTGAACGCCAGTTTGTTGGTTTTACAAAACCATCAGACTGGCGCTTTTTTGTTTTCTGAGGTAGCTGTCCACGAAAGCCTTATAGTGCTAAGTAAAAAACAGCGCCCTTTTTGAGATCTCTTCATTGAAAAAGGGCACCAATCTGAGTTATGGCGGGAGGGAGTCAAAATGGAAAACAAATTTTTAGCAGAGTTGTCCAGGAGATTAGCAAAAGACGGAATTGAGTCAGTGAACAAAAAGGGCGTACAGTTGGAAATCATACTCAAAGCCCGGCCGGTCCTCTCCGTTTCATCGGCTGGAAACATCTTCCTGCTACTCGCCGGAAACAAAAATGAGGAGGCCAGTGAATTATACCATCAGGTGGCTGAGGCTGCGGACGAGGTGTATGAATATGTGGAGGCGGTGCAAAACGCCCCTATACAGAGGCCATAACAGATCAAAGCAGAAACACAAAATGGAGGATGAGAAATGAACGGCAAATATCAAGGCGGTCCCCAGAGAGCCTCCACAGTCCTTCCCTGTGGTAGGATATAGCAGCAACTCTACCTTCACCCGTGCCTTCCACAGTATTGCTGGAATGCCCCCAAAGGACTACCGGGAGTGCTGCTGTCAGCAGCAGACCGGTTGAAAATCAGATTAATCATGAAAGCCCACCGCCTCTAGCCCAGCGGTGGGCTTTCATCCCTGCAAAACTAGGAAAAACCGGAAGAGGCAGACGATTTGTCTGCCTCTTCCGGTTTTTGAGAAGAAAGGTGGGGGTATCGGTATGGCTGAGAAAATTTCATGAATTAGGCGGTGTACACACCTTCACGCAGGTACTTCTGCAGCTGCTCATGGGTCATGTGGCCGATGCCCAGGTAGTCCAGGGTGTACTTGCTCTCGGCGGCCAGGTCCCGCTTCAGCATGGTGCTGGCCAGCAGGATCATGGAGTCGATGATGGGGGTGGGCACATTGTACTTCTTGCCCAGCTGGCTCATCAGGTAGCAGCCCACGGGGACATCCTCGGTGATATAGCGGTTCTCCAGGTCGAAGGGGCCGTCGCCGAAGAAGTTTTCGTACTTCTCGGTGAAGGGAACGGCAAAGTCGGGGCCCATGTACTCCTTGCCGTACATCGTGGTACGGGAGAAGAAGTCCTCATAGTTGACGGTGCACAGGCCGACCTCCATGGCGGCGGCCAGGGCCTTTTCCTCCTCCCAGAAGCGGGCCTGAACCTCGGCGATGGCGGGGCACAGGGCAAAGCCGTACAGGGAGTAGTTCTTCATCTCCTGATCCAGCACCTTGTCAAAGTTCTGCATAACGGCAGCGCCCAGGACGGCTCCGGGGACGTGGATGACCGGGTTCACGTTGGACAGGTTGATGTCCAGCACCGTGTTGCCCCGAACGAAACCGTGATGGAACTCCTCGCCCTTTTTGGAGATGGTAACCTCGCCCTCCGCGTCAATGATGGCGTCAAAGGCGGGGATGTAGAAGGCGGAGGCCATAAAGTCGTCGGTATCGGTGTCCGGCAGGGCGCAGCCGCGAATGGTAGTGATGCGGTCCTCCACCCGGCACTCGTTGGTGGTCACGCCGCCCCGGCGGACGATGCGGATGCCATAGGGAGCGGTGTACCAGGCGCCTACAATGACTTTCTTGGTGCAGCCCATCTCCCGCATCAGCTTGCGGCAGACAAAGGTGCCGCAGTTGTCGGGCAGGATATGGATAACCTGGCCGTCCTCCAGCAGAGGAATCAGCTGACGGAAGATGTCCTCATGGGCAATGGCCACAGCGGCCACAATGATAATGCCGGCGCCCTTCACCGCCTTGGCCATGTCGTCGGTGGCCAGAGCGATTTTCACATTGCCCTTGCGCTGGAAGCCAAAGAAGCTGAACTGGTTGCCGCTGAGAGTGATGCCGGTCTTCTCAATGTTGGTAAAATTATTTTTGGCGAAACGGGGCTGCTCCCACAGGCGGACCTCCTTGCCGCCCATGGCGCAGTCGGCGGCCATGGTCTTGCCCACAGCGCCCGCACCCAGGACGGCAATGGGTTTGTCCTTCAAATAGCTCATATCCATAGTAGTCTCCTCCTTATTTTTGTTCCGGCATTGCCGGCAGATTCTGCAAGGGGCTCTATTGTGTCTGTCCCATTGACTAATGCTATTGTACCTGCCGGCGTGTTTGGCCGTTGTGCGAAATCTGTCCTGTTTTTTGCATTCTTTCAGATGATGGAATGTCTCTCTCGAAGGAGATACTCGGTATTGATAAAGAGACGGGATTTCTTACATTTCAGCCAGAAAGAAAACAGGAAAGAAACAGCACAAAAAAGGCGAAGGAATGCAAAACCTCTTTATGCGCGGTTGGGTACAATAAAAACAGTCAAGCCGAAGGCTGTATGCCTTTGTTAAGATGTGAGCCCGATGCCCTTACAATCTAAAATCCGGAGGGGGAATTCCTTATGTCAAAGAAAATTGAGATCATGGACGGCAATCAGGCTGCCGCGTACATTTCCTACGCCTTTACGGAGGTGGCGGGAATTTTTCCCATCACGCCCTTATCTCCCATGGCGGAGTATGTGGACGACTGGGCGGCAAATGGGAAAAAGAACCTGTTCGGCGAGCCGGTCCAGGTGGTGGAAATGCAGTCTGAGGGAGGTGCCGCCGGCACGGTTCACGGTTCCCTCCAGGCCGGCGCCCTGACCACTACCTACACGGCTTCTCAGGGGCTGCTGCTGATGATCCCCAACATGTACAAAATTGCCGGCGAGATGCTTCCCGGTGTCTTCCATGTATCCGCCCGTACCCTGTCCGCTCACGCCCTGTCCATCTTTGGGGACCACTCCGACGTAATGAGCGTGCGTCAGACCGGGTTTGCCCTGCTGGCCTCCTCTTCTCCCCAGGAGGTGATGGATCTGGGGGCCGTAGCCCACTTGTCCGCACTTCCCATGAGATCCAGAAGATCGAGGCTCTGGATTATGAGGATCTGCGCCCCTTGGTAGACATGGATGCCCTAAAGGCGTTCCGGGCACATTCCCTGAACCCGGAGCACCCGGCCACTCGGGGGACCACTGTGAACCCGGACATCTTCTTCCAGTGCCGGGAGGGCTGCAACCAGAAGGTAGACGCCATCCCTGCCGCCGTGGAGCAGTACATGGAGGAGATCAACAAGATCACCGGCCGCAAGTATCAGCTCTTTGACTACTATGGAGCCACCGATGCGGACCGGGTGATCGTCCTCATGGGCTCTGCTGCCGAAACCGCCAAGGAGACGGTGGACTACCTCACCGCTCTGGGGGAGAAGGTGGGCCTGATCAACGTCCACCTGTACCGGCCCTTCTCCGCGAAACATTTCCTGTCCGCCGTTCCCTCCACCGTTCGGAAAATGGCGGTGCTGGACCGCACCAAGGAGCCCGGCACCATGGGAGAACCCCTCTACCAGGATGTGTGCTCCATTTACAAAAACAGCGGGATCTCCATGGACATCGTGGGCGGCCGCTATGGCCTGAGCTCCAAGGATACCACCCCCGGCCAGATTCTCTCTGTGTTTGAAAACCTGAAGCTGGAGAAGTCTAAGGATAACTTTACCATCGGCATTTTGGACGACGTGACCAACACATCCCTGCCGGCCGCTCCTGAGATCGACACCGCCCCTGCCGGGCAGACCAGCGCCGAGTTCTGGGGGATGGGCTCCGACGGCACGGTGGGCGCCAACAAAAACTCCATCAAGATCATCGGCCACGCCACCGACCTGTACTGTCAGGCTTACTTCGTCTACGACTCCAAGAAGTCCGGTGGACTTACCCAGAGCCACCTGCGCTTCGGCAAGAAGCCCATCCGTTCTCCGTACCTGATTCCCGCCGCGGACTTTGTGGCCTGCCACACCCCATCCTACGTCCATAAGTACGACATGGTAAAGAACCTGAAGGAGGGCGGCACCTTCCTGCTCAACTGCCAGTGGGATCTGGAGGGGCTGGAGAAGAACCTGCCTGCCTCCATGAAGCGGGCCCTGGCGGAGAAACACGCCAAGTTCTATACCATCAACGCCACCGGCATCGCCCGTGAGCTGGGGCTGGGCAGCCGCACCAACACAATCCTGCAGGCCTCCTTCTTTACGCTTACCGGGGTCATCCCCATCGAACAAGCCGTCACTGAGATGAAAGACGCGATTTATAAAACCTATTATAAGAAAAAGGGCCAGGCGGTGGTGGATATGAACAATGCCTCCATCGACCACGGCATCAATGAGCTGGTAGAGGTTTCTATCCCAGAGGGCTGGCTCACCGCGCAGGATGCTCCGGTTCAGGACGAGCGCCCCGCCTTCATCCGGGAAGTGGTAGATGTGATGAACCGCCAGGAGGGGGACTCCCTCCCGGTGTCCACCATGGTAAAGTATGGCCTTGAGGACGGCACCTGGCCCGCCGGTACCTCGCAGTACGAGAAGCGGGGGGCCGCCGTGGAGGTGCCCGAGTGGCAGCTGGACGCCTGTATCCAGTGCAACCAGTGCTCCTTCGTCTGTCCCCACGCCGCCATCCGCCCCGTGCTTCTCGATGAAGAGGAACAGAAGAATGCTCCGGCCGAATTTAAGACGAAGCAGGCCCAGGGCCTTGGGCTGAGCAAGTACCAATACCGCATGCAGGT
Organism: uncultured Oscillospiraceae bacterium; assembly: GCA_944385165.1. Classification (GTDB taxonomy): domain Bacteria; phylum Bacillota; class Clostridia; order Oscillospirales; family Oscillospiraceae; genus Lawsonibacter. The sequence continues at coordinate 4,057 of CALWWF010000026.1, read as the reverse complement.
CTCCCCCTATGACTGTACCGGCTGCGGCAGCTGTGCGAATGTGTGCCCGGCCAAGGAGAAGGCTCTGGTGATGAAGCCGCTTGACGGCCAGTTGAAGGAGGTAATCAACTGGACCTACGCAGTGGAAACGGTTACCGTCAAACAGGACGCGGTAAGCGACCGGACGGTAAAGAACTCCCAGTTTGCCAAACCGTACTTCGAGTTTTCCGGCGCCTGCGCAGGCTGCGGCGAGACTCCTTACATCAAGCTGGTGACTCAGCTCTTCGGAGACCGGATGTATGTGGCCAACGCCTCCGGCTGCTCCTCCGCTTACGGCGGCTCCACTCCCTCCTCCCCGTATTGTACCGATAAGAAAGGGTACGGCCCCGCCTGGGCTATGTCCCTCTTTGAGGACAACGCCGAATACGCCTACGGCTATCTGCTGGGCCAGGATGCGGTGAAGCGGCAGCTTATGACAGCGGTTCAGACCCTGTTGGAGCGCGGCGTGGCCGAGGACGCCTGCCAGGCCTACTTGAAGCAAGGCGAGGATGCGGCCCAGTCCCGGGCGGTGAGCGACGCTCTGTTGGCGGCCCTAGAGAATGACACCAGTGACGAGGCCGCCTTTATCCGTCAGAACAAGGAATTTTTGACCAAGAAGAGCGTATGGGCCTTCGGCGGCGACGGCTGGGCCTATGACATCGGCTACGGCGGCCTGGACCATGTGCTGGCCTCCGGCCGGGATATCAACGTGCTGGTGATGGACACTGAGGTGTACTCCAACACCGGCGGTCAGGCCTCCAAGTCCACTCCGGAGGGGGCCATCGCCAAGTTTGCTGCTGGCGGCAAGCACACCAAGAAAAAGGACTTGGGGCTCATGGCCATGAGCTACGGCTATGTATATGTGGCTCAGGTGGCCATGGGAGCCGATCAAAATCAGACGCTGAAGGCCATCCGGGAGGCGGAGGCCTACCCCGGGCCCTCTTTGATCATCGCCTACTGCCCTTGTATTGAGCACGGCATGAAGTGCGGCATGGGCCTGAGCCAGGCGGAGCAGAAGAAGGCAGTGGAGTGCGGTTACTGGCACTTGTACCGCTATGATCCCCGGCGGAAGGAGGAGGGGGAGAACCCCTTCATGCTGGACTCCAAGACGCCCACCGGCGATTTCCAGAAGTTCCTGCTGGGGCAGAATCGGTACGCCTCTCTGAAGCTGTCCTTCCCCGACCAGGCCGCCGAGCTGTACGCCAAGGCGGAGCGGGACGCCAAAGAGCGGCTGGAGAGCTACCAGGCCCTGGCCAGCCGGTAACCGGAAGACAATAAAAAATATCCCGGAGGAGAGAGGTGCTGTAGGCTCCTTCTTCCGGGGCACATAAAAAGCAGGAGGGAATTCGTATGCCGCTGATGACCGCGAAGGAATATATCGACAGTCTGCGAAAGCTGAATACCCGGGTATATATGTTCGGGGAGAAGATCGATAACTGGGTGGACCACCCTATGATCCGCCCGTCCATCAACTGTGTGGCCATGACCTATGCCCTGGCCCAGGATCCCAGGTATGAGGACCTGATGACTGCCACATCCAACCTCACCGGCCACAAGATCAACCGCTTTACTCACCTCCATCAGTCCGCCGATGATCTGGTAAAAAAGGTAAAAATGCAGCGTCTGCTGGGCCAGAAGACCGCCAGCTGCTTCCAACGCTGTGTAGGCATGGACGCCTTCAACGCCGTCTACTCCACCACCTATGAGATCGACGAGAAGTATGGTACCCAGTACCATGAGAACCTGAAGAAGTTTCTTATCTATGTTCAGGACAACGACCTGACTGTGGACGGGGCCATGACCGACCCCAAGGGGGACCGGTCTAAGGCTCCCCACCAACAGGCGGATCCGGACCTGTTCGTCCACGTGGTGGAGCGCCGTTCGGATGGTATCGTGGTCTGCGGGGCCAAAGCGCACCAGACCGGCTCCATCAACTCCCACTGGCATATCTTCATGCCCACCATTGCCATGGGCGAGGCAGACAGGGATTGGGCGGTATCCTTTGCCTGTCCCAGCGACGCTGAGGGGATGTACATGATCTACGGCCGCCAGTCCTGTGCCACCCGGAAGCTGGAGGAGTGCGGCGCCATCGACGGGGGCAACGCCACGCCCGGCGGCCAGGCGGCCCTGGCTGAGCTGGACCACGTATTCATTCCCAACGAATATATTTTCCTCAACGGGGAATATGAATTCGCCGGCATGATGGTAGAGCGCTTCGCCGGCTACCACCGCCAGTCCTACGGCGGCTGCAAAGTGGGTGTGGGCGATGTGGTCATCGGCGCCGCCGCGCTGGCCGCCGAGTACAATGGTGTGGAAAAGGCCAGCCATATCAAGGACAAGCTCATCGAAATGACGCACCTAAACGAGACATTGTACTCCTGCGGTGTGGCCTGCTCCTGTGAGGGCTGTCCCACCAAGGCGGGCAACTATCAGATTGACCTTCTGCTGGCCAACGTATGCAAGCAGAATATCACCCGCTTCCCTTATGAGATCGTCCGTTTGGCGGAGGATATCGCCGGGGGACTGATGGTGACCATGCCATCTCAGAAGGACTTTTCTTCTGACACGGTAGTGGGGAGAAACGGGGAAACCATCGGGGACATCTGCCACAAATACTTTGCCGGCCGTCCCGACGTATCTACCGAGGACCGGCAGAAAATTATGCGCTTTTTAGAGAATATGTGTCTGGGTGCGGCGGCGGTGGGATACCGCACCGAATCCCTGCACGGAGCTGGTTCTCCCCAGGCTCAGCGGATCATGATTGCCCGTCAGGGAAACATCCAGGGCAAGAAGGAGCTGGCAAAGACCATCGCAGGTATCTCCAAGGAAGAAGAATAGGCCATCTGCTGCGGGAAAATCAGGGGCAGGCGCGGCGCACCGCGTCTGCCCCTTTATAAAGTAGGGAGGAAAGAGCGTGAAACAGCAGTATCAAATTGTAAAAAAGAAGGTGCTGACGCCGGAGATCAGCCAGATCTCCGTCCATGCGCCGCTGGTGGCGGCCAAGGCCAAGGCGGGTCAGTTCATCATTCTGCGGGTGGACGCGGATGGAGAGCGCATTCCGCTGACCATCTCCAGCGCTGACCCGGAGAACGGGACCATCACCGTCATCTTCCAGAAGGTGGGGGCCACCACCCTGGATCTGGACCAGCTTCAGGAGGGAGACTGCCTCCACGACTTTGTGGGCCCTCTGGGGGAGCCCACCCATGTGGACGGGTACGGCCGGGTGGCTGTCCTGGGCGGCGGCCTGGGCTGCGCCATTGCCCTGCCGGTGGCCCGCGCCCTCCACGAGGCGGGCAATCAGGTGGACCTGATCGGCGGCTTTAAGACCAAGGATATCGTGATCCTGGAGGAGGAGATGGGGCAGGCCTGCACCGACCTGCACATCTGTACCGACGACGGAACCTACGGCTACCACGGCTTTGTCACCGGCAAGCTGGAGGAGCTGATCAAGAGCGGGGTGAAGTTCGACCATGTGTTCGCCATCGGCCCCCTGATGATGATGAAGTTTGCCTGCAAGCTCACCAAGCAGTATGACATCCCCACCACCGTGAGCATGAACCCCATTATGATCGACGGCACCGGCATGTGCGGCGGCTGCCGTCTCACCGTGGGCGGCGAGGTGAAGTTTGCCTGCGTGGACGGCCCCGACTTCGACGGCCACCAGGTGGACTTCGACGAGGTCATTGCCCGGAACGCGACTTACAAAGACTTTGAGACTAAGGCGAGAGAGAACCACCTCTGCCGTCTGAAGGGAGGCGCCCTCCATGGCTAATATGCAAATGAATAAAACCCCCATGCCCGAGCAGGACCCCCAGGTCCGCAACCACAACTTCCTGGAGGTGGCCCAGGGCTATACCTTAGAGCAGGCCATGAACGAGGCAAAGCGGTGCATCCACTGCAAAAACCCCGCCTGCGTCAGCGGCTGCCCGGTGGGCATCCCCATCCCCGACTTCCTGGCCAAGGTGGCCGAGGGGGACATCGCCGCCGCCTATGAGATTTTGTCCAACGCCAACGCCCTGCCCGCCATCTCCGGCCGGGT
>CALWWF010000025.1 GCA_944385165.1 uncultured Oscillospiraceae bacterium | reverse complement strand
TCTCCAGGCGGGAGATGTAGGACTGAGAGATGCCCAGCAGGTCGGCCACCTCCTTTTGGGTGCGCTCCCGCTGGCCGTTCAGGCCGAAGCGCAGGGTGATGATCTTCCGCTCCCTGGGCTCCAGCTGCTCCATGGCCTGCCGCAGAAGCTGCCGGTCCACGTCCGCCTCGATGGGCCGCATGACCAGGTCGCTCTCGGTGCCCAGAACGTCGGAGAGCAGCAGCTCGTTGCCGTCCCAGTCGGTGTTCAGGGGCTCGTCGAAGGAGAGCTCCGACTTCTGGGAGGCGGTTTTACGCAGGTGCATTAAAATCTCGTTCTCAATGCACCGTGAGGCGTAGGTAGCCAATTTGATGCTCTTGGCCGGCTGATAGGTCCCCACCGCCTTGATCAGCCCGATGGTGCCGATGGAGATCAGGTCCTCCAGGTTGATGCCAGTATTTTCAAACCGCCGGGCGATGTACACCACCAGGCGCAGGTTGTGCTCGATGAGTTCCTGCCGGGCCTCCTCGTCCCCCTGCTCCAGACGGGCGATGGCCTGAGCCTCTTCCTCCCGGGTCAGCGGGACGGGCAGGGTACCGCTCCCGCCGATGTACATGATTTTTCCCGGCTGGGCCAATCCAAGCCGGGCCAGCAGGGCCGCCGCCCGCTCCCACAGCTTCCGCAGCCTTCTCCAGCGTCTCTTCATCGCCATTCCTCCTCACCCCGTCCCCAGAAGGGCCCGGTAGCTTCCTCCGTCCGACACCGGCGTGGGGGACAGGGCCGCCAGCATAGGCCCCCGGTTCTCCTCCCCCACCTGGACCTTGTCCAGCCGCAGGGCCAGCAGCAGCCCCCGGTCCACCCCCACCGCCCGGTAGGGCAGCAGGCGGAAGCGCCGCCTCCAGGGGGCCTCCAACCCCTCCAGTACCCCCGCCGGGTCCTCCAGGTCCGCCAGTCCCGGCCGCACCTCCGGGGGCAGAAGCTCCAGAAGGCACTCCGCCTCCGCCACCAGCACCGGTCGGCCAGTGGCCGGGTCTGTGAGGGTGTTCCCCGTGTCCACCAGGGCGGTGAGCTGGGTGTGCCGCTCCCCCAGGGTGAGGCACACCGGCCGCAGCTCTCCCTTGAGTCCGGCGTGCCGCCCCGCCCGCTGGAACGCCAGCGTCAGCGCACCGTAGCATCCCGCCGCTGACAGCAGCACGATCTTCAGGTCCATCCCGGAGTAGAGCACGCCGCCGCTGAGGGTCAGCCCCCGTCCACCCAGCAGCCCCACCGCCAGCACCCCCCCGCCGAAGGCGCAGGCCAGGGCGAAGAAGATCACCACCTGGCGCAAGAGCCGCCGGCTTTTGGAGAAGGCCACCAGCACCATCAGAACCGCCGCTGCCAGGCGGCAGGGAGGGCGGGCCAGGAAAGAACATCCCGGCAGGAACAGCGCCACTGCATAGAGCCCCCCCAGCGCCCCTCCCAGGGCGAACCGCAACCGGGTCAGCGGCTCTCCCGCCAGCCGGGCGGCGGAGAGCAGCAGCAGATAATCCACCCCGGCGTTGAGCAGGAACAGGGTATCCACATAGATGACCGTCATTGTGCCCCCTCCCTCCGGCCGCCGCTGTCCCTATTATAGAAGCCTGCCCCCAACGAAAGCAGTCAGAATCCGTTGGGATATTCCGCCGGTTTTTCACGCCCGTTCTCTTGATGAAGGCACAAAAATCGACGTTTCACCTTGCGCTCACTGGAAAAACACGGTATACTGAAATAGGTTCGAGGGATTGCTCTCTTTGACCCGGAACATAGACCCAAGATCTGAACTGGCTTTTTGATGCCGCAGAGAGAAAGGAGGCACGACAGGATGGAACAGGAGCTCAATACCCATTACATCAAAGTCATCGGCCACCGCAATCCGGACACCGACTCCATCTGCGCCGCCATTGCCTACAGCCGTTTGAAAAACAAGATCGACCCGGAACATCCCTGCAAGCCCTGCCGGGCGGGCCTGCTCAACCGTGAGACCGAATTTGTCCTGAACCACTTTCAGGTCCCCTCCCCTGAGCTGTATACCGACGTACGCCCTCAGCTTCGAGATGTGGACATTCGCCCCATCCCGGGCGTGAACGAGGAGATGACCGTGCGCAATGCCTGGGCGAATATGCGGGATCTGGAGATCGACACCCTGTGTATCGTGGATGAGGAGCAGAACCTGAAAGGGCTTATCACCGTGAAGGATGTGGCCACGGCCAATATGGAGGCACCGGACATCTCCATTTTGTCTGCGTCCAGGACCAGCTACCAAAACGTGGTGGAGACCCTGGATGGCACAGTCCTGGTAGGGGACATCACCGACCGATATGTGGAGGGCTGCATTCGGATCGGCTCGGGCAGTGCCGAACACATCGAGCGCACCATTACCAAGGGAGACGTCGTCATCGTGGGCAACCGCAGCGACAGTCAACTGGCCGCCATTGAGATGGACGCCGGGTGCATCGTGGTGTGCTCCGGCAGCAAGGTGTCCAAGGTCATCTGTATGCTGGCCGCAGAAAAGGGCTGCATCGTGATCAGCACCCCCAACAACACCTATGTGGCCGGACAGATGATCCGCCAGGCCACCCCCATCCGCCACTATATGGTATCCAAAGATCTGCTCACCTTCAACCTGAACAGCTCGGTAGAGTCAGTGACCAAGGTAATGGCCTCGGTCCGCTTCCGGTATTTCCCGGTGCTGGATGACGAGGGGCACTATGTGGGCGTGGTCTCCCGCCGGAACCTGCTGAACCTGCACAAAAAACAGCTGATCCTGGTGGATCACAATGAGCGCAGTCAGGCGGTAGAGGGCATTGATGAGGCAGAGGTGCTGGAAATCATCGACCACCACCGCATCGGCTCCCTGGAGACGGAGGGCCCCGTCTACTTCCGAAACGTACCGGTGGGGTGCACCTGCACCATCATCTACCAGCTCTATCAGGAATACGGCGTGGAGATCGAGGATTCCACCGCCGGACTGATGCTCTCCGCCATTTTGTCGGATACCCTCATGTTCCGCAGCCCCACCTGTACCCCCGTAGACGAGCACGCCGCCCGGCAGCTGGCCAAGCAGCTGGACCTGGATCTGGAGGCCTACGCCGACGCCATGTTCGAGGCGGGCGGAGATGTGTCCGGCAAGACTGCGGAGGAAGTCTTCAATACCGACTATAAAATTTTCAACAGCAAAAAGATCCGCTTCGGCATCGGCCAGGGAAGCTATATGAGCGAAAAGAACCGCCGCTCCAGCGAGGCGCTGATCGCCCCCTATTTGGAGACCGCCCTGCAAAAGCAGGACCTGAATTATATTTTCTATATGTTCACCGATGTGCGCAACTCTACCACCGAACTGCTCATGGCTGGTAAGGGGGCGGAGGAGCTGGTGGAAAAAGCCTTCCAGACTAAGGTGGAAAACGGCATGGCCGTGCTCCCCGGGGTGGTCAGCCGGAAGAAGCAGATGGTCCCGGTTTTGATCAATACCATCAAGCTTGAGGACATGGACGAGGAGGACTGACCCCTCCTTCGATCTATAACTACGGGCGGCCCTTTCGGGCCGCCCGTAGTTCTTCTCTGATATACAAAAACGCGCTCCCAGCCCCTTTGAAACAGCGGCTGGGAGCGCGTTTTTCCTTGCTTTTCAAACCACCGCGGCACGTCTTACGCGGTCTCCTCCGCGAAGTTGCCGGTATAGAGCTGATAGTACTTGCCTTTCTTGGCGATCAGCTCATCGTGGGTGCCCCGTTCGATGATGCGTCCCTGCTCCATGACCATGATGCAGTCAGAGTTGCGGACCGTGGACAGCCGGTGGGCAAGGACGAAGGTGGTGCGCCCGGTCAGCAGGGCGTCCATGCCGTCCTGGACCAGCTTCTCGGTGCGGGTGTCGATGGAGGAGGTGGCCTCATCCAAAATCAGCACCGGGGGATCGGCCACGGCGGCCCGGGCGATGGCCAGCAGCTGCCGCTGGCCCTGGGACAGGTTGGCGCCGTCGCCGGTGAGCATGGTGTTGTACCCGTCAGGCAGGCGGCGGATAAATCCGTCGGCGTTGGCCAGTCGGGCGGCGGCCATGCACTCCTCATCGGTGGCATCCAGATTGCCGTAGCGGATGTTCTCCATCACGGTGCCAGTAAACAGGTGGGTGTCCTGGAGCACAATGCCCAGAGAACGGCGCAGGTCATCTTTCTTGATCTTGTTAATGTTGATGCCATCGTAGCGAATCTTACCGTCGGCGATGTCATAAAACCGGTTGATCAGGTTGGTAATGGTGGTCTTGCCGGCGCCGGTGGCGCCTACGAAAGCGATCTTCTGGCCCGGCTTGGCCCACAGGCTGATGTCGTGGAGGACCAGCTTCTTCTCGTTATAGCCGAAGTCCACGTCCTCAAAGACCACGCTGCCCTCCAGGCGGGTATAGGTGACCGTACCATCCGCCTTGTGGGGATGTTTCCAGGCCCATACGTTGGTGCGCTCGGCGCTCTCATACAGGTTGCCCTGGGCGTCCTCCCGGGCGTTGACCAGCTCCACATAGCCCTCGTCCTTCTCCGGCGTCTGGTCCATCAGGTCAAAGACCCGCTGGGCGCCGGCGGCGGCGGTGACCACGAAGTTGATCTGCATACTCACCTGGGCGATGGGGTTGGTGAAGCTCTTATGCAGGCCCACGAAGGTGATGACAGTGCCCAAAGTCACCCCGGCCATATTGTTATTGATGGCCAGAATGGCGCCTACGATGGCCACCAGGGCATAGCTCAGCCAGCCAATGTTCATGTTGATGGGCATCAGCAGGTTGGAGTAGCGGTTGGCCAGGTTAGCGCTCTGGCGCAGAGCCTCGTTCACCTTGTGGAAGTCGGCCTTGGCCTCCTCCTCGTGGCAGAAGACCTTGACCACCTTCTGGCCGTCCAGCATCTCCTCGATGAAGCCGTCTACTTCGCCCAGCGCCCGCTGCTGCTTGACAAAGTACTTGCCGGACAGGCGGGAGAAGTTCTTGGTAACGGTGAACATAGCCACCGCAGCCAGCACCGAGACCACGGTGAGTGCGGGGCTCATCACGATCATGGTGATCAGGGTGGCCACCATGGTGAAGCTGGAGTTGATGATCTGGGGGATGCTCTGGCTGAGCAGCTGGCGCAGGGTGTCCACATCGTTGGTGTACACGGACATGATGTCGCCGTGGGCGTGGGTGTCAAAGTATTTGATGGGCAGGGACTCCATCTTGTGGAACAGGTCGTCCCG
>CALWWF010000024.1 GCA_944385165.1 uncultured Oscillospiraceae bacterium | reverse complement strand
AGGTGTCCACCACCCGCACCTCGGTGATGGTGGGGTCCCGCTTCTCCTGGTCCCGGAAGTAGGCCTGGAGGAATTTCAGGTCGTCCAGGTCCATGGCCAGGCCCAGGGAGTCCAGCAGGTCCTTCAGGGCCCCCTCGTCCATGGCAATAAAACCGGTTACCGTGGCCACGGAGTCGGGGGTCTCGTACTCCCGCTCCAGGGTGTCCGGCTTGTCCAGGGAGGCCTCCCGGCTCTCCACGGGGTTGATGAGGTAGCGGCGGATCTTGTCCAGCTCCTCCTGGGACACGCTGCCCATGAGCAGGTACACCTTGGCGGTAGCGATGAGGGGGCGGTCCACCCCGGACTGGAGCTGGATGCACTGGGCACAGGAGTCCGCCCGCTGGTCAAACTGTCCCGGCAGGGCCTCCACGGCCAGGACCCGGTGGGTCTCTGCGGGCTCCGGGAAGGTCTCGTCGTAGATGTCGTCCACCTGGGGCTCGGAGAAGACCACGGTCTTGGCGGCCTCATACACTTCGGGGGAGATGCGGTCGGCGTCGTACCGGTTCAGGATGCGCACCCCCTCCAGGCCCGCCGCCCCCAGCTGCTCCTTCAGCTGGCGGCACAGGCTCTGGGCCTCTACGTCGTAGCCGGGCTTTTTTTCCGAATAACAGCGAAATACACTCATGTCTCTTCCTCCTTGCCGCCTGGCGGCGGCCCGGCCCGGAGGTCTTTTTTTCTCCCCTCCGGGCGGCGTTTATTCTTGAATGGTCCAGCTCTCCAGCTGGGAGAAGATGTTTCCATACACCGGCGAGAGCCCCTCCACCCGGCCGTACTGGGTGAGTACGGTGCCGCTGCGGAAGCAGATGGGGGCGATGGGCGCCTGCTGGCACAGGTGGCGGCACAGAGCCGCCGCCGCCCCCTGCCGGCTGTCCCCCTGGGCGCTGCGGAAGCCGGAGAGGAGACTGCCGATCACATTGCTGGTCCAGCCCCCGTAGTTCAGGCTTCCGCCCACCCCCAGCAGGGGGGTCAGGTCAAAGTCCGGGGTGAGGTAGACCTCCCCTAAGTACAAATCGAAGTTCCCCGCCGCCACCGCGGCCTGGTACTCCGCCCAGGGCAGGCGCTCCACCGTCACCGACAGCCCCGCCTCCTCCAGCTGTCCGGCGACATGGTTGGCCGCGGCGCTTTTGGCGGTGTGCTCGATGTTCACCACCAGGGTCAGGGACCGCCCCTCCAGGTCCAGGCCGGCCAGCTGGGAGGGGTCGTAGCTCAGCTCCTCCGCCATGGCTTCGTCATACCAGGGAGAGGATGGGTGGATGGGCAGGGCGGAGGGGACGGCGTGGCGGGCAAAGACGGTGTCCGCCACATACTCCCGGTCGATGGTCCGGGCGATGGCCCGGCGCACCTCTGCATCCCGGCACAGCCCCCGGCGGGCATTAAAGCCCACATAGAGCATCTGGGTGGTGTTGTAGTCCCACACCTGGTACCGCCCCGAGGAGCCCAGAGCGCTGTCCCCGGTGAGGTCCACGTCCATCAGGGTGATCTCCCCGGCGTTGAAGGCGGACATCTGCTCGTCGGCCCGGCTCATGGAGGACAGGGGGATCTCCTGCACCGGCAGGCTCTCCGCCCCCATGCGCCAGTCCGAGCGGGCCAGCAGGCTCAGGGAGCCGCCGCTGTCCAAGAGCACATAGGGCCCCGTGCCCAGGGGCCGCTCCCCCGTCCCCAGGGCGATGGGGATGTCCAGCAGCTCCGGAAGGGCCCCGTTGGCCTGGGTGAGGGTGATGGTCACCTGGTTTCCGCTGCCCTGGATGGAGGACACTTGGCTCAGCCGCCCGGCGTACCGGGACCCCTCCCCCCGGGCGGTCTGGAGGGCCTGGGCGGCGAGGTCACCGGTCAGCGCCGTCCCGTCGGAGAAGGTGACCCCCGGCTGGAGGGTGAAGGTCCAGGTGAGGCCGTCGGGGCTGACGGTATAGCTCTGGCACAGCCGGGGCTGGGCCTGGAACTGCCCGTCCAGGGTGAAGAGCCCCTCATACAGCAGGGGGGCCAGGGTCAGGTTGGCGGTGCTCTCCGCCAGCACCGGGTGGAAGCTGTAGGAGGGGTAGGCCGCCAGGGTAAAGGGGGCCCGGGCCGCCGTCTCCCCCGTCCCCTCCGGCTGGGGGGATGTCTGGGCGGAGGAAGTGGAGGAACTGCTGCTGGAGGAGGCGCTCCCCTCCTCCCCCGGGGCGCAGGCGGTGAGCAGCAGAGCGCAGGCCAGGGCCAAAAGCAGGATTCGTCTCATTTCGGCCCTAATCCCTCCCCGATCTGGATGAGGGCGGCCATGCTCCCCCGCCGCTTCCCCATCTTCCGGTGGGACCAGAACTCCGTCTCATTACAGGCGGTACAGGCCGGGCACACGGCGATGTGCTCCGGCAGCACCCCCGCCTGGAGCAGCCACTCCCGGTTGGCCCCCTTCAGGTCCACATGGTACTTCTCCGTCCCCGGGTCGGGGTGGATATAGGGCTCCACCGCCTCCCCCAGGCCGGCCCGCAGGCCGTCGGGCACGTCCCGGTGGGTCTCAAAGCAGCACAGGGAGATCCCCGGCCCGATGGCGGCCAGGACGTCCTCCGGGCGGGAGCCAAACTCCTCCGTCAGCCGCTCCACCCCCCGCCGGGCGATGCCCAGAGCGGTGCCCCGCCAGCCGGCGTGGACCGCCGCCGCCGCCCGGCGCACCGGGTCGCACAGCAGCACCGGGATGCAGTCGGCGGAGAAGGCCGCCAGGCACACCCCCGGCTCCCGGGTCATCAGGCCGTCGGCCTCCACCGTCCCCGGCTCCCCGGGGAAAGCCATACAGTCCGCCCCCGTGACGGTGCGGATGGTATCCCCGTGGACCTGCTGGTTTTTCACCAGGCGGTCCGGATCCGCCCCGATGGCGGCGCAGAAGCGGCGGAAGTTTTCGCTCACCCGCTCCGGCTCGTCCCCGCAGCTCCCCCCCAGGTTCAGGGTGTCCCATGGGGCGGGGGACACGCCCCCCACCCGGGTGGAGAAGCCGTGGGGGAACCCCGCCTGGCGCATCTGGGGACACTGATAAAAGACCACGCCCCGGCGCTGCGTCCGGATCACTTCCATGGCGCTTCCTCCTTTCGCTTCGGCGGCTGGGATATATGAACCACAGTTCATACAAGGCTTTCCTTATTGTATCCTAAATCGCAGGCCCTGGCAAGCCGCAGCAGACGAGAAATGCCCCGGGATCTCATGCAATTCCGGGGCAAATCCTCCAAATGTTTTCGCTATGTTCCCCTCCCCCAGGGCGGGGCGCTCTGCCGGGCGGCGTACTCCTCCAGGGTCCAGCCCCTCTCCCAGCACAGCCGGGCGGTCTCCACCCCCACATAGCGGTAGTGCCAGGGCTCGAAGCGGTAGCCGGTGATCTCCTCCTTCCCCTCCGGGAAGCGCAGGAGGAAGCCGTACCTCCAGCAGTTCTCCTTCAGCCAGGCGTACTCCGCCGTCTCCTCAAAATGGGCGTCGGTGCTGGCCACGTTGATGTCCAGCACCAGGCCGGTCTGGTGCTCGGAGCAGCCGGGCCGGGCGGAGTAGGTGTCCGCCTCTTCCGCCCCGTCCTGGTTTGCCCACCGCTGGTACACCCACTGCTGGGCGGCGTAGGAGCGGTAGGCGGAGACATTGTACAGCCGCAGCCCCTCCCGGGCCGCCCCGCGGACCATGTCCGCAAAGGCCGCGTAGGCCACTGGCCGCAGGGTGTCCCTCTGGTTGGTGTAGACGGCGTCCAGCTCCACCAGCTCCGGGACATAGTCCGCCGGGAGGGCGTGGTACTGGTTGACCAGGGCGGTGAGGCTGTCCGGGTCCTCCACCACCTCCGGGTCGGCATAGGGGGGCAGGTCCAGACCGATGTTCACCCGCACCACCGCCTCCTCCGCCGTTATTTCCGGGTGCTGGGCGTGGTAGGCCTCGTACCGCTCCAGCCGCTCCAGCCAGGAGAAGTCAAATTGCAGGTAGTCCAGCCACCCCGGCGCCTGGGTGATGACCAGCAGCTCCCGCCGCCGCTCCCCGTCCGCGGCGTCCCACAGCGCCTGGGCCCGCTCCCCCTCCAGGCCGCACTGGGCCAGGCGGCCCAGGGCCTGCTGCTCCTGGTCCGCCTTAGCCGGCGCCGTCTGCTCTGTTGGGGCGGCCTGCCCCGCCGGGTGGGCCGCCGCCCGCTGGATCGCCGGGCCGCCCCCAACAACAAGGGCCAGCCCCAGGACCAGGGCCCCCGCCAGGACCCTGGCCGAAGCGTTCACACCGTTCATCCTCGTTCCTCTTTTGTCTCTCTCATAGATCAGTGCTCCCGAAGAGCGCGCTTCCCTCTCTACTCTTCACTCTGTCTCCGGCTCTCTTCCACCAGCCAGCGAAACAGGGCCTCTCCCGCCGCCTGCTCCGGCCCGGCGGGCAGGCGCTCCGGGTGGAACTGCACCCCCACCACAGGCAGGCTGGTGTGCTCCAGCCCCTCCACCGTGCCGTCCGGGGCCCAGGCCGTGGGGCGCAATCCCTCCCCCAGCCGGTCCGCCCCCTGGTGGTGGGCGCTGTTCACCGTGGGATTTTCTCCAAACCATGCCGCCAGGCGGCTGCCCGGGGCGGTGCGGAGGGGGTGGAACACGTCCTCCTCCCCCTGGTGGAGGGCGTTGCCCGCCCGCCCCAGGTCCTGGTGCAGAGTCCCGCCCAGGTACACGTTGAGCACCTGGAGGCCACGGCAAACTCCCAAAACAGGCTTTCCCGCCGCCAGATAGGCCCGCAGCAGTTCCCACTCCGCCCCATCCCGCACCAGGTCCGGCGGGTGGGAGCCCCGGTCCTCCTGGCCGAAGCGGGCCGGGTCCACATCTCCTCCGCCGCACAGCAGCAGTCCCAGGCAGCCCGCCTCCGGGGCGGGGGCATAGCCGGGGACCGGCTCCCCGCCCGCCCGGCGGACGGCTTTGATGTAGTTCTCCATCCGCCCCGCCTCCCCGGAGAGCTGGATGCGGGGGGCGGAGGGGCCGCTCACTCCTGGCCGCCGCCCTGGTTCTCCCGCAGGCGCACCAGGGCGGCGATGAGCTCCACCGCCCCGTCGATGCCGGTGACGCTGGAGTTGAGGGTCAGGTCGTACCGGCGCATCTCGCCCCAGTTGTGTCCGGTGTAGTAATTATAGTAGTTGGCCCGGCCCCGGTCGATCTCCTTCACCCGGTCGGTGAGGTTTTGGGCGGAGATATGGTAGTCCTCCGCGCACCGGGTCACCCGGTCCTCCAGGTCGCCGTGGATGAACACCTTCAGGCACTCCGGCCGCTCCCCCAGCACATAGTCGCTGCACCGGCCCACGATGACGCAGCTGCCCTCGTCCGCCAGCTTCCGGATGACCTCCGACTGGGCGAAGAAGGCCTGTAAACTCACGGGCACCCCCTGCTGGGTATAGGTGGACACCCCCGTCCCCATGGAGGCAAAGGGGAGATGGAACCGGCTGCGGGCCCGCTCCTCCGCCCGGGCGATGAACTCCGGGGACAGCCCGCTCTTCTCCGCGGTCTTTTGGATCAGCGTCCGGTCATAGCAGGGGATCCCCAGCTTGGCGGCCAGGCGCTTGCCGATCACCCGCCCGCCGCTGCCGAATTCGCGGCTGATGGAAATGACATAGTTGCTCATAACGGCACCTCCTGTCCAAAATGCTCCAGCGTCCCGGCCCCCTTCCGGGGCCGGTTTTCTGCCTTTATTATAATGCATCCTTTCCAAAGCCGCAAGACTGGAAAGGCGGGGGACACGGGGCAAATCACAGGGGAGGTGTTCCTGAAAAATTTCCTGGAGAAAACGCAAAAATACCTGGAAAGCAGATCTGCTTTCCAGGCACGGTTGGTTTTCTACGGGCGCCTGCGGTCTGGGCCTACATGGGCAGCCCGTCCAGCTCCGTCTCCCGCAGGGGGGCGGCCATGTGCTCGATCCGCGTCCCCCGCCGGTACTGGGAGGGGGTGACCCCCATGGTGCGCTTAAACGCCTTGGAGAAGGTCAGGGGGTCCGGGTAGCCGCAGGAGCGGGCCACTTCCCCCACCGACAGGCCGTCCTCCCGCAGCAGCTGGGCGGCCCGGGTCATGCGGAAGCGCATCAAAAACTGCTGGGGGGACAGGTGGAGCACGCTTTGGAACACCGTGGTGAGATAGCTGCGGTTGAGCCCCACATACCGGGCCAGCTTGGCCACCGTCAGGTCCTCCTGAAAGTGGTTGCGGATGTACTCTGTGGCCAGCTCTACATACTCCTTGCCGGTCTCCCGGCCCCGGCGCGCCGGCTCCTCGGCGGAGCGGGCGATCCACCCCAGGAAGCGGTACAGCTCCCCCTGGAGCAGAAGCTCGTGGCCCCGCCCGGCGGTCTCATACCGCATCATCTCCCGTACGCAGTGGTCCAGCCGCTCCGGCGCGGCGCAGCGGTAGGTGCGCCGCTCTTTGCCCAGGCCGCAGCAGCGCAGGTACTCCCCCGCCCGGGTGCCGTCAAAGCCCACCCAGATATAGCTCCAGGGCTCCCCCTGGTCCGCCTGGTGGGAGGTCACCTCCCCGGGCAAAATCAGAAATCCCTCCCCGGGACCGATGGCATAGCTCTGCCCCTGGGCCTGGTACACCCCGCGGCCTGACAGGCAGAAGTAGAGAAGGTGGTGATCCCGGACCGCCGGCCCAACGGAATCACCGGGCGAACAGGACTGCCGCCCGCAAAACAGAAACGACAGTTCGCCTACCCCTTTGGGGTTCTGGGACATCCAGGACTCTCTCATCCCGCACCTCCTTCCTTGGCCGGCCGCCGCGGCCGGCCAGACACAAATCCAGAACCTTCTTCATCCTTTGGTTTGGGTATTGTATCACGCCGTTTGGCGAAATACCAGGCATTTTACCGGTTTTCTACTGGCCTGCTCCAATCTTTATGCAAAATACCCAGTAAACCGGAGGAGTATGGGGGATTTTCCCTTTCTTTCCCAGTTTCTCCTGGCCCTTTGGGCCTATTTGTCCGCCATCCGGGTCTCCTGCCAATACTCCGCCATGCTCTGCCCCGGCTGGGACGTGACGTCGTCGGCGAGATAATTCTCCCATTTTCCCGCTTTCCAGCTTACCGCCGCCTCCCGGGTGGGGAACTCCACCTCCGCATAGAAAAACTCCGTGGGCAGCCCCCGGTCCACCCGGTTCACCTCCAGGGTGAGGCCCCCCTCCAGGGGGTAGCGCCGCTGCTCCTTCTCGATGAGGGGCAGGCCGATGAACTGCTTCAGCCGGGCAAAGAGCTCCGGGCTGATCTCCGTCTCGATCTCCTCCCGGGCCAGGCCGTCCTTGCCCGCGGGGCCCTTGAAGCACAGCACATACCGCGCCGTGTCCCCCTCCGCCTCCCGGCGGATGCGCACCGTGGGTTTTAGGGCGATGTACCCCTGCTCCATGTGGAGCACCCGCTCCGGCTTCTCCCCCTCCGGCCAGCCGGGGACCATCCATTTGCGCTCAATTTCCATGGCTCTCTCCTCCTGATTTTGTCTGTGTATCCCAAATACAGGGCCTTTCTGTGTGCATTATAGCACCTTCCGGTCATCTGTGCTATAATGGAGCAAAAAGCCCCTTCCGCAAAAGGGGAGAGAGGAACGTCTTTATGAAGCAGCAACGCCCCTACCCCGTCTATACCGTCACCCCCAAGGCCGAGCGCAGCCTGGACGCCGGCCACCCCTGGGTCTATGGGGAGGAGATCACCGCCGCCCCGGAGGTTTTACCGGAGAACGGCGCCCTGGTGGACGTGGTTAGCCGCCGGGGGAGCTATCTGGGCACCGGCTTTCTGAGCCTGCACAGCAAGATCCGGGTGCGCATCCTCAGCCGCAACGCCAACGACCGCTTTGACGCCCCCTTCTGGCGCCGGCGCATCCAGTACGCCTGGGACTACCGCAAGTCGGTGATGGACCCGGAGGACCTGGACTGCTGCCGGGTCATCTTCGGGGAGGCGGACCAGTTCCCCGGCCTGACCGTGGACCGCTTCCACGACATTCTGGTGGCCCAGACCATGTCCTTCGGCATGGACCAGCGGAAAAATCTCATCTTCCCCCTGCTGGCGGAGGTACTCCGGGCCGACGGCCAGGACATCCGGGGCATCTACGAGCGCAACGACGCCCCCCTGCGCCTGCGGGAGGGGCTGGAGGAGGGGAAGGGCTGGTTCCCCCTCCCCGGGGAGACACCCCCCCAGTCCACCCGCATCCACATCCGGGAAAACGGGGTCCTGTATGAGGTGGACTTTGAAAATGGCCAGAAAACCGGCTTCTTCCTGGACCAGAAGGATAACCGCCGGGCGGCGGCCCGGCTGGCCCGGGGGAAGCGGGTGCTGGACTGCTTCACCCACACGGGGAGCTTCGCCCTCAACGCCGCCCTGGGCGGGGCGGAGCACGTCACCGCCGTGGACGTGAGCCAGGCGGCGGTGGACCTGGCCCGGG
>CALWWF010000023.1 GCA_944385165.1 uncultured Oscillospiraceae bacterium | reverse complement strand
GAGCTTTACAGCCTGTCCAAGGAGGAAGTGGACGGCACGGTGTTCTCCAACAAGATGGACTTCTCTCTGCCCTGCCTGTTGGAGCGGCAAAAGGCTGCCAAGAAGAACGACATCGTGGATGTGTTCGGACACATTTGGCGAGGCGGGATGCCCGACGCGCTGCGGGCGGACCCGGAACAGCGGCAGGAGTATTTCAACTCCTATATTGAAACTTATTTGATGCGGGACGTGGCGGAGGAAGGCGGGATCACCGACGTGGTGCGGTTCCGGAAGTTTCTCAACGCCTGTGCCGCCCTGACCGCTGAGCAGGTCAACTACCGGACGTTGGCCGAGGCCGCCGGGATTTCCCAGCCCACGGCAAAGGTGTGGCTAAACATTCTTCAAGGAGCAGGCATTGTCTACTTGCTAGCCCCCTTTGCCAACGATAAGCTGAAGCGCCTGACCAAGACCCCCAAGCTCTATTTCTGCGACACGGGCCTGTGCGCTTACCTGTCCATGTGGCTCACCAGGGACACCCTAATGCAGGGGGCTGCCAGTGGGCACTACTTTGAGAACCACGTGGTGATGGAACTGCTGAAGAGCTTTTCCTACTCCTCACAGCGGGCGAACCTGACCTACTACCGGGATTCCAACGCCAAGGAGGTCGACGTGATCGTGGAGGCGAACGGGCTGATCCACCCCTTAGAAATCAAGAAGTCCGCAAATCCCGATCGGCGGGAGGTCAAGAAGTACCAGGTGCTGGACAAGACAGGGCTGGACCGTGGCAGCGGCGGCATCGTCTGCATGTGCGAGGAAGTCATCCCCATCGATGAGAAGAACTGCTTTATTCCGTGTAATCTTCTATAAAGGAACAGGACACCTGCCTTCCGGGCGGGTGTTTCTCTTTTTTAGCAGTCTTGAGAAAAAAAGAGGACAGCCGCAGCTATCCTCTCTCTTTCTCCCCGCAGGCGCCAGGGGGCAGGGGTTTATCCCTTGGCAGCTGGGTTCCCAGTGACTCCTGAGTGGGAGCCCTTATTTTACTTTCCGATAGAACGTCGCCTTGCTTATCCCCAACCGCCGGCACGCCTCCGCAGCGGTGATCTCCCCTTTCTTCCACCGAGCTACCATCTCTTGGAACCCTGGGGGTACCAATGGTTTTCGGCCCCGGTATTTTCCCTGCTGCTTGGCAATCTCAATCCCCTCCCGCTGGCGCTGGAGGATGTACTCCCGTTCCAGCTCCGCCACGGCCCCAAAGACGGTGAGCATGAACTTGCCGGTGGGCGTGGTGGTGTCGATGGCCTCCTTCTGGGAGACAAATTCCACCCCTTTCTCGGTGAGCCGCTCCACCAGCTCCAGCAGGTCGCGGGTATTGCGTGCAAACCGGCTGATGGACTCCACAACCACGGTATCTCCTCTGCGCACATACTCCAGCATCCGGCGCATCTCCGGCCTGTCGGCGCTCTTCCCGCTCATGCGGTCAATATAGACCTCATCGACTCCGAGCGCCTCCATCAGAACCTCCTGCCGGGCGGTGTTCTGGTCCAACGTACTAATTCGGATGTATCCAATTTTCAATGATTCGACTCCTTTCCTCTTGTGAATGGAGAATGGCCGTGGTATAATATGGCCACAGGAGGTGGGCGTATGCCAAAGATCATTCCCATTCGTGATTTGAAAAATACCACCGCCATTTCCGAGCGCTGCCATGCGGTGGGCGAACCGATTTTCGTCACAAAGAACGGATACGGCGATATGGTAGTGATGAGTATAGAAGCGTACGAGGAGCGCATGCGGATGCTGGACGTGTACGCGAAACTGGCCTCCGCCGAACAGCAGGTGGCATCCGGACAGGTTCTCTCCGCCGAAGACTCTCTGAAAGGGCTGAGAGAGAAGTATGGCCTATAAGCTCATTGTCACCCAGAAGGCACACCAGGATCTGGATGATGTTCTGGGGTACATTGCCCGGAAGCTGGCCAACCCGAAAGCCGCCGCCAATCTGTTGGATCAGGTGGAAAAGTGCTACGGCCAGCTGTGCCGGTTCCCATTTCTATATGAGTGCTGCCAGGATACGCGCTTGAAAGAGATGGGCTACCGGAAAACCGTGATTGGAAATTATGTCCTGGTTTTTCGACCCGTGGAGCAGGAGCAGACGGTCTATGTGCTTCGCTTTTTCTACGGGGGACAGGACTATCCAAAACAGCTATGACGATTCCCATTGGGGCCGGTTTTGGATTTGGCATGTGTCAAATCTTCAAAATCAACCCCAATGGGATATTTTTATGCCCTGCCAATCGGGTACACCCCAATGGCACAGAGATTCCAGTGGTTTACAGCTCGCCGCAGTAGAGGTACTCCTCCAATTCTTCCGGGGAAAATCCCTCCGACAGCAGAAGGTCGATCTCGTCCGGGGAGCAGCCGAAGGCACCCGCCACCGATTTCAGCTCCTGAATGTACTCCGACTCCGCAGGATCGGGGGCCGGCGTCGCGGAGCGGGAGGAATGAAACCAGGAAGCGCCGTATGGAACGCGCCACTGGGGAAACAGATGGCTGGCATCGAATGCCACCTGGGAGAAGCAGCCGTCAGAGGAAACTTTCAGGATGTCGCCCGCTCGGAGCATCACTTTCTCTGGGCGTAAATTCGCAGGCAGATTCAGCATCCGGACACTGCCGCGCAGAATTGCCTCTGTGGAGGCATAAACCAGGAGCTTTGCATCTGCATAGTGGTAGATACATAGGGGGTTGTCCCCTTTGACAAAGTAGAGGTTGTCCGCACCGTCCAGTACAGTGAAGGTGAAAGAGCCGGATACTTGCTCGGCCATGTTACACAGGCTGGAGAAGTCAAGCCGGTTTTGCCGCTGGAGCAGCTGCACCGCGATGTAGCTGTCCGTCTGGATTTTGGTCCTTGGAAGATAGAGGGAATCGCGCAGCGCCACATCATTGTACAAAACCCCGTTGTGAGCCAGAGCGAAATCCACCGCACCGGCCCTGCCGGGGAAGGGGTGGTTGTTGTAGTTTCTCCGCGCACTCCCCTGCGTCGTCATGCGGGTATGGCCCATGATGACGGCAGCGTCCCCCGGAATGTGGAAGCGCATCCTGTGCGCGGCCACAGGCCGCTTGTAGATCCGGAGCTTTCCTCCGCTGTTGTAGGCGACTCCCGTGGCGTCTGTGCCCCGAACCTCACAGGCCGACGCGAGGTTGTACAGCGCCAGAGATTTATGCCGTCCACTCATCCGGCGTCCGTAGTCCATCAGGCCAAATAAGCAGCACATTATAGCTCCACCTCGCTCTCTACCGCTTCATTGACATACAGACGTCTCTCTTTCAGATACTGGACCAGCTCCGGGGCTGTACATCCAGCAACGAATGTGGTCCAGGACAAAGCTTTTACCTCCTCATCAGACAGAAAAAGGGCCACATCGCAGATTCGGTCAACGAGCTGCAATGTGGCCATCACCGTATTATATTTCAATGTCCCGCGGAACATCCGGAACTCAATGGTGCTGTAATTCTGGAGGTTGACGCAAGTATATCGTCCGCCGTGATACCCCTTTTTGGCGTGATTCAGGATCTCACGGGGCTGTTCCTTGTACCCATATCGAGCGGCCCACTGCTCTAACTGGCGCGGGGTCCTCCGGCTGAACTTGAGCAGTTCCTCCCAGTGTTTTTCAACGAAGTACAAGATTCTGGCAATGCAGGCGTCCTGCTGGCCCTCTGTTTCTCCAAATGCGCGGCGGCTTACATGGATATGCAGGCCGCACGTCCCTGCCTGATGGCTCTTGTAGCCCAGCTCCGCCGCTTTGCGGAGAAGCTCTGCCCATGGTACTTCGCTCTGGTGATAGGCCAGCGTCATCGGATGGGTCACCAACTCAAACCCATCGTTCAGAGAGCCGTCGTGCTTGCAGTAAAAATACTCCGCGCCGCTTCCGTTTGCCGTCTCCAAAATCGAGCGGGCATTGTGGTCACATTCCCCGCCCTCGTCAATCTCCAATTCCACACCCATGAAGCGCTCTCCCTCCCCGTAGAAAATCGGAGTGGGCTTATAGTAGTAGTCCTGAATGATCCGCCCATGGGTGTGATTTTCATGGCAGTCATAGCAGAGGGGGGCGTCCTCGTCGTCATCCTCATAGTAGGCGTCATCCACATGCAGGATGCGGCCGCACCGGTCACAGGATGTGTAATAGCGGTCATAGCAGCTCTGACAGAGGGGCGTATCCTCGTCTCCGGCGTTATCGTCGCGCCAGATGCGGATATGGCAGTGGGAGCACAAAACGGTGTTCTCCTCCGCACAGGTTGCGCACAGTTCTTCCTCATCCAGACAGCAGCATTCATCTCTCGGAGTGACCTCGCCACAGTGGGAACAGATAAAGGTGTTTTCACGCATAATTTAGTCCTCCCTTAAAATCAAAAGGCCGGAGTCTGTCTGTAAAAACAGCTCCGGCGAGTGGAAATAATGTTGAAAGCGGGTCAGCTGACCCGGCGTCAGGTCCGAAAAACAGTCTGAATCGGGCGTGATCCCACAGAGAAAGCAGGGGCCGCATACGATGTCGTATGCGGCCCCTGTTTCCGGATGGTACAAGACCCGGTTTGGCGGCAGATTAAGCAGTTTGCCCTCATCGTTGCAGATCAGGGCCACGGGTTCCTCGAAGGGGTAAAGGGCCTGGATCGTTCCCCCAACGGCGGCCTGCATTGCAGCAAGCGTGTTGGGGAT
>CALWWF010000022.1 GCA_944385165.1 uncultured Oscillospiraceae bacterium | reverse complement strand
CACCATGTTCCTGTCCATCTTCCTGGCCCTGGCTCTGTCCAGCCTGAAGCTGTGGGAGCTGGTCGACCTGGCTCTGCCCATGATCATCACCCTGCTGCTGCAGTGCGTGGTCATGGTCATCTTCTCCTACTTCATCGTGTTCAACGTCATGGGCCGCGACTACGAGGCCGCCGTCATGTCCGCCGGTTTCATCGGCTTCGCCATGGGCGCCACCTCCAACGCCATGGCCAACATGCAGGTGGTCACCAAGAAGTATGGTCCCGCCCCCGTTTCCTACTTCGCCATCCCCATGGTGGGCGGTATGTTCATCGACTTCTTCAATGCGATCCTGATCACGTTCAACATCGACCTGTTCGTGAGCTGGTTCCACTAATCGTTCCCTTTTCTGAAAGCTCCCGTCCCGCCCAAGCGGGGCGGGAGTTTTTTTGCGGGTGCATCGCTTCTCCCGGGCCTCTTTCCCTAGATGCACGCCCATGGGCAACAAAATCGTACAACTAAGGCGACTGTAAGTGTAAATGTAAATGTTAATGTTAATGTCAATGTCAATGTCACTGTCAATGTCACTGTGCCGCTCTTGGTGCGGCGGCGCGGGCAGAGAGAGATTTTTGATGGGACTGGACGGGAGCGCCGCGCCCCTTCCCCAGCGGCCGGGGGATTGCTTTTCCCCCAAAATTGCGGTATCATACCAATTACGAAAAAGCACCGCAAAGGAGGTTCCAATATGCGGGACGGATTTGTAAAAGTGGCGGCGGGCACCCCCAAGATCCGGGTAGCGGACTGCCGCTATAACGCGGAACAGATTTTCTCCCTGATGCGGGAGGCGGACAAGCAGGGGGTGCGGGTGCTGTGCCTGCCGGAGCTGTGCCTCACCGGCTACACCTGCGGAGACCTGTTCTTACAGGACACCCTGCTTCGGGGGGCCGAGGAGGGGTTAAAGACCATTCTGGAGGCCACCCGGAACCTGGACATGGTGGCGGCGGTGGGCCTGCCGGTACGGTTCCGCAGCAAGCTCTACAACTGCGCCGCCGTGATCCACAAGGGGGAGCTGCTGGGTCTGATTCCCAAGACCTATCTGCCCAACTACGGAGAATTTTATGAGAAGCGGTGGTTCGAGCCCGCGCCGGAGGACGAATACTTCTGCCTGACGCTGTGCGGACAGACGACCTATCTGGGAAGAAACCAGCTGTTCAAGTGTGACGAACTGCCCGAGTTGGTGATCGGGGTGGAGATCTGCGAGGACCTGTGGGCCCCGGCTCCCCCCTCCGTCACCCTAGCTGCCCACGGGGCCACCCTGATTCTGAATCTGTCCGCCAGCGACGAGGTGGTGGGCAAGGACAGCTACCGCCGTCAGCTGGTGACCGGCCAGTCCGCCCGGCTGCTGTGCGGCTATGTGTACGCCGACGCGGGGGACGGGGAGTCCTCCACCGACCTGGTGTTTGGGGGACACAACCTGATCGCCGAAAACGGAGCCCTGCTCTCGGAGCGGCGGTTCCACACGGGCCTTACGGTCAGCGAGATTGACGTGCAGCGCCTGGCCTTTGAGCGCCGCCGCAACACCACCTTCCCCGCCGCGGGCCAGGAGCGGATGGACTGGTCCTACTTCTCCCTGGAGCCGGGGGACACCAAGCTCACCCGGTACGTCTCCCCCAACCCCTTCGTGCCCGAGGACGCGGGAGACCGGGCGGAGCGGTGCAACGAGATCCTCCGCATCGCCGCCCTGGGGCTGAAAAAGCGCCTGGAGCACACCCACGCCAAGACCGCCGTGGTGGGGCTGTCCGGGGGGCTGGACTCCACCCTGGCCATCCTCATTACCGCCGTGGCCATGAAGCTTCTGGACCGGCCGGCCAGCGACATCATCGCCGTGACCATGCCCTGCTTCGGCACCACCGACCGCACCCGGGACAACGCTATGGAGCTGGCCGAGCGCCTGGGGGCCACCCTGAAGCGCATCGACATCGGCGAGGCAGTGAAGGTCCACTTCAAGGACATCGGCCAGTCCATGGAGGACCACTCGGTCACCTTCGAGAACGGCCAGGCCCGGGAGCGCACCCAGGTCCTGATGGACATCGCCAACCAGACCGGGGGCATGGTCATCGGCACCGGGGACCTGTCCGAGCTGGCCCTGGGCTGGGCAACCTACAACGGGGACCACATGTCCATGTACGCCGTCAACGCCGGCATCCCCAAGACCCTGGTGCGCCACCTGGTGTCCTTCGTCTCCGACGACAAGGGCAGCGAGGACCCCAGGCTCTCCGCCGTGCTGGACGACATCCTGGATACCCCCGTCTCCCCCGAACTGCTCCCCGCCGTGGGGGGCAAGATCAGCCAGAAGACCGAGGACCTGGTGGGCCCCTACGAGCTTCACGACTTCTTCCTCTACTACGCCATCCGGTGGGGGTTCTCGCCCAGGAAGGTGTTCCGCCTGGCGGAGTACGCCCTGGGAGAGCGGTACGACCGGGCCACCATCCTCAAGTGGCTCAACAACTTCTACCGCCGCTTCTTCTCCCAGCAGTTTAAGCGCTCCTGCCTGCCCGACGGGCCCAAGGTGGGGTCTGTCACCCTGTCCCCCCGGGGCGACTGGAGAATGCCGTCGGACGCCGTGGCGGCGCTGTGGATGGCAGAGCTGGAGAGTTTAAATTAACAGGGGTTCCGCCCTGCGGCGGCCTACTTTTCTTGAAAGAAAAGTAGGCAAAAGAACTTTGTGCGAAACTTCGTTTCGCCTCTTTCTGGATTTAGAACAGCGGAGTTTTTAGTTCCTTTCTGATTCCCTTTTTGTTGGATTCGTTTTTGCGCAGAGTGTTTCGCCGCTGCGGCGGCGAGCTTCTTTCTGGATGCCCAGAAAGAAGCCAAAGAGGCACCAGGGGATGAGCTCAGGATGGGCGCTTCGCACCCATATTCGCCCACCCCCTGGACCCCCATTACGGGGGTTATCCCTTTGAGACGGCATGGCCCTTCCGGCGCGCAAAATCTGAGTGGCTGGTCTGAATTCCTGCCGGGCCACTGGGCCCTGAGTTTGCAAAAATTGGTTCTGTTGCGGTTCCGCTTCCGCGCCTGGGTTTTCTTAGCCAACGCTCCCGATGCAAATGACGCGGGCCGGTCTGGGACCGGCCCCTACGGCGTATCCGGAAGCGGTCCTTGAAATTTCGTAAGGGCGGGTCCCAGACCCGCCCGTCAAGCCTTCCCCTGGGGGAAGGTGCCCCAGTGCGCACACTGGGGCGGATGAGGGTGAGTTCTTAAAGAAGGAACTAGAAATTCGGCACGCACCCTCATCAGTCAGCCTTCCGGCTGACAGCTTCCCCCTTGTAGGGGGAAGCCTTGCGGGAGCCCCAAGGGGCTCCCCTACGGAGTTTCAAGAAAACGGGCAGAAATCTGGAATGATGGGCCGGTCCCAGGCCGGCCCTTTTTCACCCAAATTTTTCTTGACATCTCAGGTCCCCTTCGCTACTATATAGTCAGACAATATGTGAGAAATCAGACAACTAATTTTGAATTTGTGAGGTGGCCCATTGCTATGAATCTTTATGTGGACCTCTTTTTGACCTTTGCCAAAATAGGGGTGTGTACCTTCGGGGGCGGCTATGCCATGCTCCCCATCCTCCAGCGGGAGATCGTCGAAAAACGGAACTGGGCCACTGAGGAGGAGCTCAGCGACTACTTCGCCATCGGCCAGTGCACCCCCGGCATCATCGCCGTGAACACGGCCACCTTCATCGGCTATAAGTACAAGGGGAACCTGGGGGGCACCATCGCCACCCTGGGGGTGGTATTCCCCAGCTTTGTTATCATCACCATCATCGCCGCCTGTCTGACCAACTTCGCCGAACTGGCGGTGGTCCAGCACGCCCTGGCGGGGATCAACGCCGCCGTGGTGGCCCTGATCACCGTGAGCGTGGTGAAGCTGGGCAAGAGCACCCTGAAAAGCGCCCCGGCGGTATGCGTCTTTCTGGCGGTGCTGGTGCTGTCCGAGCTGGCGGGAGTGCTGAACGTGGACCCCTCCACCCCCGTGGGTCAGGTGCTGGACACCCTGTCCTCCCCGGTGGTGCTGGTGGTGCTGGCGGGAATCGTAGGGGTCCTGCTGGCCCCCCTCTTCACCTCTCAGAAGGGAGGTGAGGGGAAATGATCTTCCTGCGCCTGTTCTTTGAGTTTTTCAAGACCGGTCTGTTCTCCGTAGGCGGCGGGCTGGCCACCATCCCCTTCCTCCAGGACATGGGGGAGCGCACCGGCTGGTTCACCAACCAGGAGCTGACCACCATGATCGCCGTGTCCGAGTCCACCCCCGGCCCCATGGGGGTGAACATGGCCACCTATGTGGGCTTCCAGACCGCCGGGGTCCCCGGCGCCCTCATCGCCACCCTGGGTCTGGTGGCTCCGTCCATCATCGTGATCCTCATCATCGCCCGCTTCCTGCAAAAGTTCCGCCACAGCAAGATCGTGGACGCCGCCTTCCAGGGGCTCCGGCCTGCCTCCACCGCCCTGATCGTGGTGGCCGGGCTGAGCGTGGCCTTCTCCGTCTTCTTCGGGCTGCCCAGCGTGTCCTTCACCGGCATCACCACTGTGGACTGGAGGGCCGTCATTTTGGCCGTGGCGGTGTTCGTATGCATGAAGTGGACTCCCCTGAAAAAGCTCCACCCCATCTGTTTCATCGCCGCCGCCGCCGTCATCGGCGTGGTCTTTCAGTTTTAAAAAAATACGCGGAAGCAGCCCCAAGAACTGCTTCCGCGTATTTTTTTGCTTGGCTGAAGGAACCTACTCCTCGGGGAGCAGGTCCGGGCTGAGACGAAAGGCGTCCATCACCAGATCCGCGGCCCTGCGTACTCCGTTGGCAGCCACATAGTCCCCCAGCAGCTCACTGGCCAGCCGGGTGACCGCCCCGTCGGGCGCCCGGTCCTCCAGGATGTCCTCCGTCCGGATCATCATCTCCCGTACCCGGGCAATGGCCGCCTGCCGGAAGGTCATCGACCAGGCGCTGCAAGGGAAGGGGTCCCCGCCCCCCGCCGCCGGGTCCAGGCACTTCTCGAGAGCCCCCAGGAGCCGCCGCATGATCTCTACATCCTCGCGCGCCTCCGGGGAGACGGTGAACGCATCGTCGGGGAAGGGCAGATCGTCTTCCATATCCATCGCTGTGCCCCCTGCTTTCCTTTGATCTCTCCCGGGTCCCGAAGATATTCTGCCCAGCCGCCGCCCAGGCGGGCGGCGGCCAGGAACTTCGGAACCCGGACAGAACAAAACGCCGCGCCGGTGGGATCGAACCCCTCCAGCGCGGCGTGCGTATGGCAAGCCGCCCGGACTCCCTGCGGCCAGGCGGTCCTTGCGATAACACAGGGAATGTGTTATACTCAAGGGGCCGTGGACGCCGGATTTTCCGGTTGTGGAGGGTGCCCTGTTCACCCAAAGCAGGGGTTCCGGGTGCTGCCACACCCGGGCCCTGTCCGCGGTATTTTGTTTCTGTACCAGGCTTCCGCCTGTTATAGCGAACCGGAACATGTGAAATCCGGTTCGCTTTTATTATAGTACACTCCCCCCGCCCCTGTCAATCTTTGGGGGTGGGGTCGGGGGAACGGCGGGCGACCGCAAGGGTCGCCCCTACGAGAAATACGGAATGTTTTGCGACGGGCGGGTCTGGGACCCGCCCCTACGAAATTTCAAGAACCGCCTCTGGATTCGCCGTAGGGGCCGGTCCCAGACCGGCCCGGGGTTCCTGGTTTTGGTACGCGTTCTTAAAAAAGTAGGGGAGCCCCTTGGAGCTCCCAAAAGGCTTCCCCCTTCAAGGGGGCCGACTCCCCCTATCAGGGGGAGATGTCGAGCGTAGCGAGACAGAGGGGGTAGGGATGCTGTCAGCCGGAAGGCTGACTGATGAGGGTGTGTATCCAAGATTCCATCCCCTTCTGACAACCGCACCCTCATCCGCCCCAGTGTGCGCACTGGGGCACCTTCCCCCTGAGAGGGGGAAGGCTTGACGGGCGCGTGAGACGGACCGGGCGCGTTGGCTAAGAAAAGCCAGGCGCGGAAGCGGAACCGCAGCAGAAACAATTTTTGCAAACCCAGGGCCCAGTGGCCCGGCGGGAATTTAGACCCGCCACTCAGATTTTGCGCGCCGGAAGGGCCATGCCACCTAGAGGGGTAACCCCCGTAATGGGGGTCCGGGGCGTGGACGAATATGGGCACGCAGTGCCCATCCTGAGTCCACCCCCGGCGGCGTTTTGCCTACTTTGCCGCCGCGGGCAAAGTAGGTCGCCGCCGCAGCGGCGAAATCTCCCCGCAGAAACGCTTACGCCAAAATCCCCAGGTGCTCCAGGAGGATCTTCGTCCCCATGAGGATCAACACCACGCCCCCGGCCAGCTCGGCCCAGGACTTGCCCTTCTCCCCCACGACTCCGCCGGCCCGCACGCCGATGGCGGACAGGACGAAGGTAATGACCCCGATGAGGGCCACGGCCACAACGATGTTCACCTGGAGGAAGGCGAAGGTGATGCCCACGGTGAGGGCGTCGATGCTGGTGGCTACCGCCAGGGGGAACATGGCCTTCACCCCGAAGGAGGCCTCCATCTCCTCCTCGCACCCCCGGGACTCCCGGATCATGTTCACGCCGATGAGCCCCAGCAGCACAAAGGCGATCCAGTGGTCGATGCTGGTGATGAACGCCCGGAACTGCACCCCCAGCAGCCAGCCCAGGAAAGGCATCAGCGCCTGGAAGCCGCCGAACCAAAGCCCCGCCGTCACCGCGTGCCCCAGCCGCACCCGCCCGGCGGACAGCCCCTTACACACGGACACCGCGAAGGCATCCATCGCCAGCCCCACCGCCAGCACAAACAGCTCTGTGATCTCCATGGAAAAATCCTCCTCTTTCTTTCTTGGACAGGCCTCAGGAAACCCGAAGGTTTGGCATCCCCTTCGGGCGGATCTTTGGGGCCCTGACGTCCCAGTTGGCGCAAAAAAGACGAGACCCATCTGTCCCCTTGGAACAGATAAGTCTCGTCATGAAAAACAAAGCCAGAGCTCTTCCCACCGGAAGCTCAGTATGTTGACCCTGTTACGCCTTCGCGCCGACTACTCCCTTATGTGTGAGTAGTATGGTACCACATCCCGGCGGACACTGTCAAGAAAATTCTGGTCAGCCCTGGACCAGATAGGGGTTTTCGCCCCCCTGCTGGCAGGCCAGCAGCCCCTTGACGCTGCCGGAGACCATGTACTCCACCGCCTCCTCGGTGTAAAAGGCCGTGTGGGGGGAGACGATCACGTTGGGGAAGGCCTTCAGCAGCGCCAGGTCGTGGTTGGCGATGGGCACCGTCTTCAGGTCCGCGTAATAAAGCCCGCTCTCCTGCTCCAGCACGTCCAGGGCGGCGGCCCCCACCTTCCGGCTCTCGATGGCCTCGATGAGGGCGGCGGTGTCGATCAGGTCCCCCCGGGCGGTGTTGATGAGGATGACCCCGTCCTTCATCTTGG
>CALWWF010000021.1 GCA_944385165.1 uncultured Oscillospiraceae bacterium | reverse complement strand
AGACCATTCAGTAGGTGCCCGGGCCCCGGAGGCGTTTGCCCCGGGGCCCATTGCTTTTTTTCTTATTTCCGTTATACTGATAGAAAGAAAACGAGGAGGTGGCCTGGTGGAGCTGTGGGAATTGCTGGACATTCCGCGGGGCGTGACGGCCATTATCGGCAGCGGCGGAAAGACTGCGATGCTGTACACCCTGGCGGAGGAGCTGCAGCGCCGGGGACGGGTGCTGTGCTGCACCACCACCCACATCCGTGTTCCTGTCCATCTTCCGGTGCTGACAGATCCCGCGGCGGCGCAGCTGGAACAGGCGGCTGGGGCGGTTCCCTGTCTCTGTGCCGGCAGCACCGCCGGCGGCGGGAAGCTGGGCCCGTTGGCGGCGCCTATGGAGGACTTGGCGGCCCTTTGGGACTATGTGCTGGTGGAGGCGGACGGCTCCCGGGGCCTCCCGCTGAAGGCCCACGCCTCCTATGAGCCGGTGGTGCCCTCCTGTGCGGGGCTGACCATCCTGGTGGCGGGCTGCGGCGGACTGGATCGCCCCATCCGGGAGGCCGTCCACCGGCCGGAGATCTTCTGCCGTCTGGCCCACTGCGGGCCCCAGGATGCGGCCGCGCCGGACCGGGTGGCCGCCGTGATCCGCCGGGAGCATCTGGGAGACAAGGTGTTCCTCAACCAGGCCGATGACCCCCAGCGGCGGGGGCTGGGCATGGAGCTGGCCGGAGAGATCGACCGCCCTGTCTTCATCGGGGCGCTGAACAGAAAGGAGTGGACAGCATGCGCGTTGTGATCCGGGGCGGCGGCGATATCGCCACCGGCATTGCCCTGCGCCTGATCCGCAGCGGTATGGAGGTGGTACTGTGCGAGCTGGCTGCTCCCACCGCCATCCGCCGTACGGTAAGTTTTTCTGAGTGCATGCGCACCGGCGAGACCTCAGTGGAGGGCATCACCGCCAGGCGCTCCCATCTTGGTCAGGTAGAGAGCCTGCTGGAGCGGGATGTAGTGCCGGTGCTGGAGGACCCCTCCGCCGGGAGCCTGCCGGGCCTCCATGCCGATGCGGTGGTGGACGCCATTTTGGCGAAAGTCAACCTCGGCACCAGAATGGATATGGCCCCGGTGGTGGTGGGGGTCGGCCCCGGCTTTACCGCCGGCGTGGACTGCCACGCCGTGGTGGAGACCATGCGGGGGCACACCCTGGGCCGGGTCTACTATACAGGCAGCGCCCTGCCCAATACCGCGGTGCCCGGCCTCATCGGCGGCTTTGCCGGGGAGCGGGTGCTCCGGGCCCCGGCGGACGGGGTGTTCCATCAGATTCTGGACATCGGCGCCCAGGTGGCCGCCGGGGATGTGGCCGGCACGGTGGGGGCCGCCCCCATGGTCTGCCAGATCGGCGGCATCCTCCGGGGAATCCTGCCTGACGGCGCGCGGGTTTACAAGGGCATGAAGGCCGGGGATGTGGATCCCCGGTGTGAAAAGAGCCACTGCTGCCAGGTCAGCGACAAAGCTCTGGCCGTGGGCGGCGGGGTACTGGAGGCCATTCTCCATCTCAGCGGCATTCTGACAAAGGAGCTGTGATGTCATGCCGGGAATCTGGATCGAGCGGGGCGGGTATCTGCGGGAGATTCTCCGCCTGTTGGGAGCGGGGCGCTGGGACTGCTGGTGGCTCATCACGGGGCTGGCGTGCTATCAGACCAACTGGCCCGGCGGGGAGAAGTGGGCGCAGGAGGCCCTGGTCCTCCCCAATGCAGAGCTGCTCCGGGATGTGGAGGCGCGGGACATGCAGTTTGTCTGGGGGATCTTCTCCGCCATCCCCTCCAGCCACAGCCTGGCGGAGATTGCCGCCGATCCCCCGCCGGAGTTCACCGACAGCCGAGGCAGGAGCCGTTACCTCCGGGCGTGTCTCCTGCCCCAGCACCCCCTGGCCTTTCTGGAGATCGCTGCGGAGGACAGCACCTCTATTACCGCCGTGGCCCGGGAGGAGGAGATCCTCCGCCCGCTCCGTTCCCTGTCCTGCTGGACGGAGGACGCCGAGGCATCCAACCGCCGCTTTCTCGCCATGGAGGAGATCATCGGACAGCTGGCCGCAGAAATGGGATATGGCCGGATGAACGACCACACCCACCGGAACTTGTGCGCCCTCCTCTGGCGCAAGCTCTATCACCACCAGCCCCGTCGGCCTGTCCGCCGGGAGGATGTCGAGGCGGCGTACCTCCGCCTATGGAAAGGAGAATCATGATGGGAGAATCCCAGGTCAAACTGACAAAACTGGCCCAGTGTGCCGGATGCGGGGCAAAAGTGGGTGCCGGCACTCTGGCGCAGCTGCTGGAGGGAATCAAGGTCCACCGGGACCCCAACCTGCTGGTGGGGTTCGACAAGAGCGACGACGCCAGTGTCTACAGGGTCTCCGACGACCTGGCCCTGGTGCAGACGGTGGACTTCTTCCCCCCTATTGCCGACGATCCCTATCTCTTCGGCCAGATCGCCGCTACCAACGCCCTCAGCGACGTGTACGCCATGGGCGGCGAGCCAAAGCTGGCCCTGAACCTGATGTGCGTGCCGGAGGACATGCCCCGGGAGGCGGTCCACGCCATGCTCCGGGGGGGCTACGACAAGGTCTACGAGGCCGGGTGCCTCATCACCGGAGGCCACAGCATCTTCGACAGGGAGCCCAAGTACGGCCTCAGCGTCACCGGCTTTGTCCACCCGGACCACATCCTCACCAACAGCGGCGCCCAGAGCGGGGACGTGCTGCTGCTGACCAAGCCCCTGGGCATCGGGGTGCTGACCACGGCCAACAAGGCGGAGCTGGCCCCGCCGGAGGCCATGGAGCGGGCCTATGCCCTGATGACCACCCTGAACAAGGCCGCCCGGGACGCCATGGTGCGCTATCGGGTCCACGCCTGTACCGATGTGACGGGGTTCGGCCTCATGGGGCACCTGCTGGAGATGACCCAGGGCAGCGGTGTGGAGGCCCACCTCCATGTGGCGGCCATCGACCTCATCCCGGAGGCGCTGGAGCTGGCCCAGATGGGGATCCTGCCGGAGGGGATGTACCGCAACCGCACCTTTGCCGAGCCCTGGGTGGACGCAGGCGAAACGCCCCTCCATGTCCAGGATCTGCTTTTTGATCCCCAGACCTCCGGCGGGCTGCTGCTGGCCGTCCACCCGGAGGATGCGGATTTGCTGGAGGCGGCACTTCGCTCCGCTGTCCCCTCCGCCCAGCGGATCGGCCGGATGGAGGCGTATCGGGGCGGGCGCCGGATTTTCCTCTCATAACCAGGAGCGGAAGCGCCGCCGAGGCGCCTCCGCTCCTTTGTTTTCCAGCATATTGTGTCAATATTTTCCTTCAAACTGCAAATGCCGCAATATCTTGCGGTAATTCGAAAAATAGTTGGATGCTTCGACAAAACATGACAATCTATTCCCCTGCCGGTGTATATAATGGCTGGCATAGATCAGCCAAGCAAAAAAACCGCCGCCCTGGCGGGCGGCGGCTGGTTGGAAAACCGGATTACTTGTGATCCACGCTGTACATGTGCTTGATGAGCTCCAGCACCTTGTTGGAGTAGCCGATCTCGTTGTCGTACCAGCTCACAACCTTCACGAAGGTGTCGGTCAGGGCGATGCCGGCGTCGGCGTCGAAGATGGAGGTACGGGTGTCGCCCAGGAAGTCGCTGGACACCACGGCCTCGTCGGTGTAGCCCAGGATGCCCTTCAGCTCACCCTCGCTGGCCTTCTTCATGGCCGCGCAGATCTCCTCGTACTTGGCGGGCTTGGCCAGGTTCACAGTCAGGTCCACCACGGACACATCCAGGGTGGGCACGCGCATGGACATGCCGGTCAGCTTGCCGTTGAGCTCGGGAATCACCTTGCCCACAGCCTTGGCAGCACCGGTGGAGGAGGGGATAATGTTGCCGGAAGCAGCACGGCCGCCGCGCCAATCCTTCATGGACACGCCGTCCACGGTCTTCTGGGTGGCGGTGGTGGAGTGCACGGTGGTCATCAGGCCCTCGGTGATGCCCCAGTTGTCGTTCAGGACCTTGGCGATGGGGGCCAGGCAGTTGGTGGTGCAGGAGGCGTTGGACACAAAGTCCATGTCGCTGGTGTACTTGTCCAGGTTGACGCCGCACACGAACATGGGGGTGTCATCCTTGGAGGGGGCGGACATGACAACTTTCTTGGCGCCGGCCTTCAGGTGAGCCTGAGCCTTCTCCTTGGTCAGGAACAGGCCGGTGGACTCCACCACATACTCAGCCTCCAGCTTGCCCCAGGGGATGTTGGCGGGGTCGCGCTCGGCATAGACGGGGATGGTCTTGCCGTTGACCACGATGCCGGTCTCGTTGCTGCTCACCTCGCCGGCGAACTGACCATGCATGGTATCATACTTCAGCATGTAGGCCAGGTAGTCGGCGGGGCACAGGTCGTTGATGCCCACGATCTCGATCTCGGGGTGGTTCAGGCTGGCGCGGAACACCATGCGGCCGATGCGGCCGAAGCCATTGATGCCAACTTTAATGCTCATGTCAAATATCTCCTTTTCCAAAAAGTTGATGTGGGAATTGAGCTTGTTGTCGCTGATGGTTATTATATCCCGAATCAAGCGGTTTTGGTAGTGTCTTTTTTCATATATTTTAACGATTTTTTCCGGCAAAATTAGCCATAGAGCAGGATAAGCCCACCCTTACCCGCCATGCGGGGCCAGTTTGGCCCCTTAATTCCCGCTCTGCCGGGAGAAAAAGGGGGTTATGCCCGCCCTTCTCTTCCAGGCCGCCCTCCGGTTCCGACGGCCTTGGGGTTTTTCCAACGAATTTCTCCCTGCGCCCTTGTTGTTTCTTCCACTTTTTGATATACTGAATTTGACAAGCAAGGGAGCCTGGGTCTCCGCACAAGCTAGCCCCAGCATAGAATAGAACACCATCATTTCAGATTAAGCGGAGAGGGCGTGGCGTGGACGCCCGGAGCCGGCCGCCGGCAGGAGGTATTATGTCTGACGCTGTACGATCTCATCTGGAGCGCTTTCCGGAGGGGGCCATCGAGGTGGCCCAGGGGCGGGTCCTGGGGTTCAACCGCGCCGCCCAGCGCTGTTTCCCGGAACTGGCCGTGGGAATGGAGCCCCCGGAGGCCCTCTCCGCCTCTCTGGCCGCGCCGGAGGGGGCGGGCACCTTCTCCCACAACGGGACGGCGTACCTGTTCAGCCGGGTGGCGGGGGAGGAGCGGGACCTGCTTCTCATCCGTCCGGCCCCTCAGACCTCCCTCACCGACCGCCAGCTGGACGGCTTCGTGCGCCAGATGCGGGGATTCCTTCAGGATATTCTCCTGGAATTTGAAACGGCCTCCGGCGGCCCCGGGAGTGGGGACGGCGCCTTCAGCAAGAGCTTCTGCCGGGTCTACCGGCTGCTGTCCAACCTGGACTTTATGCGCGCCATGGGCACGCCGGAGGGGGTACCCTTCCACCCGGTGACCCTGGATCTGGCGGGGCTGTGCCGCCATCTGACCCGGGAGGCCGCCGACCTTCTGGAGACGGCGGGGGTGCATCTGCGCTTCTCCTGCGCCCTGGCCTCCCTGCTGATCCCCGGGGACCCGGCGCTGCTGCAAAAGCTGATCTTGTCCCTTCTATCCAACGCCGCCAAAGCCGCCCCCGGCGGGGAGATCGTACTGTCCCTGACCAGCCGGAACGGCCGGGCGGTGGTGTCGGTGGGGGACAGCGGGCCGGAGGCGCCCGACCTGGACGCCCTCTTCCCTTCCGAGCGCTCCAGCCCCGGCATTCCCGCCCCCCAGGACGGGGCAGGGATGGGGCTGGCCATCGCCCGGCACATCGTGGCCCTCCACCAGGGGACCATGCTGCTGGAGCCCCGCTCCGGCGGCGGGCTGTACGCCGTGTTTTCCCTGCCCACCGGCCCTCTGGACCCCCGCTCCACCGTACAGAGCCCCCGCTCGGAGGAGGACGGCGGCCTCTCCCCGGTGCTGGTGGAGCTGGCCGACGTGCTGCCCCTGTCCCTGTTCCAGGCAGACGAGGACTAAACCTTATTGAAAAATATCAACATGCCCAAACAGCGCCCCTGGACCGGAGTTCTCCCGGCCCAGGGGCGCTTGCTGTTTTCCATTCAGAAGTAAAAAAGCTCCTCGAATTTCTTGTCCAGGGCGATGCATAGGATCAGGGCCAGCTTGGCGGTGGGGTTGAATTGCCCCGTCTCGATGGAGCTGATGGTCTGCCTTGACACCCCCACCAGCTTGGCCAGGTCCCCCTGGGACAGGCCCTTCTCCGCCCGGGCCACCTTTAAGCGGTTTTTTAAAACCAGTTGTTCATCCAAACCCTCGCCCCCCTTACGGCAGTGTGTGCTTCACATAGACCGCCAGCTGAAGCAGGCAGGCCAGGGCCGCAATGATCCCTGAGAACAGGAAAATCTTCTTGCGCTGGAATCCGTACTGGCCCAAAGACTCACAGGAGATGTAGCCCATGAAGAAGATCATGGGCAGTTCGCTGTCCAGGCCCAGCACCAGGTTGTACGTCTGGATCAGGATGTACAGCCCCAGGAAACCGCACTCGCCCCAGCGCCGGCCCCTCTCCTGGGCGCGCATGACCCCCTCGTCATGGATCAGGTTCTCCTTCCGGCTCTTCTCCAAAATTTCATTCTTGTCCATAGCAGCTCCTTTCCAGACGGGACGGCGCTTCCGGCTCCGGCACGGAAGCGCGGAGTGCCGCCCCTCTTCTGCTGTGGTCATATCCTATCATAGCGCGCCCATTCCGTCAAGTATACTTGGCAGAAAAACAACAAAACTTGTCATTGCGTCAAGAAAACAAGTCATAGGAAGGATGGGCGGCCCAGGTGTGCCGCCCCTACGGCGAATTCCGACTGGTTCCAGCCGCGCCAATGAAAAAAAGCGCCGGCCCGTGGCCGGGCCGGCGCTTGTCTGGTATTTTGCATGTTATGGAAGGGTCTGGATGCTCCCGGCGCCCCGCCGGCGCAGGAAATCCCCCTCCCGGCTCTGGCAGGTGAAGAAGAGCACCTGCTCCTGTTGGGACAGCTCCAGGAGCACCTCCAGGGCCTGCTCCATCCGCTGGTCGTCGAAGGCGGCCAGGGCGTCGTCCAGCACCAAAGGCGGGCGGCTCTCTCCCAGACACAGGTCGTACACCGCCAGGCGCACCGCCAGATAGATCTGGTCCACCGTCCCCTTGGAGAGGAACAGGGCCCGGCGGGGCAGCACGTCCCCGGCCTGGGCAGCGGAGGCCTCCAGCTCCCGGCTCAGGGACACCCCGGCGTACCGCCCGCCGGTGAGCCGGGCCAGATAGTCCCCCGAGCGGCGGTTGAGTTCCGGGGAGAAGCGCTCCTGAAGGCGGGCGTTGGCCTCTTTCAGGGCGTCCATAGCGGTGGAGATGGCCGCGTACTCCTGGTTGCGCCGTTCCAGCTCCTCCTCCAGCGCCTCCTGTTTGGCGGACAGGGCGGCGGGGTCCCCCACCGCCTTCTGCCGGCCCAGGGCCATGTTCAGGGCCCGGACGGTGCGCTCCCAGTCCGCCTGGACCTCCCCCAGCTGGGCGGCGGTCTCCTCCATGGGCCGCTGCGGGGGGGCGGCCGGGGTCTCGGTCAGCTCCTCCTCCCGACCCCCCTGGTCCCGGAGGGCGGCGTAGAGCTGCTGGGCCCCCTCCAGCTTGGTCCGGGCCACCGTCTCCCGCTCCCCCAGGTTCAAAGCCCGGGACAGGGCGGCGGAGCAGCCGAAGAGCTCCTTGACCTCGGGGGCGAAGGAGTGGACGAAATCGAACAGGTCCTTCCGGCTGTTCTCCCGCCGGGCCTTCCGGTCAGACAGCCCCTCCCGCACCAGGCGCACCTGCTGGGCGGCCTGGTCGGCGGCCTGGGCCCGGGCGCGGTAGTCCGCCAGCACCTCCTCCAGCTCCTCCGGGGCAGCTGCGCCAAACCGGCCCAGGATCTGGGCCTCCTTGGCCCGCCAGGCCTTGGCCTGACGGTGGTTGAACGCCCCCAGGGCCAGGGTGAAGGCCAGGACGAGAAGCCAGGGGGCGAAGGTGGGAAGGGCGAGGACGGCCCCCTGGGCCACGGCCAATCCTGCCGCGCCCCCGGCGATCAGCACTCCCGCCAGGGGGACCAGCTTGGCCATCAGGGACCAGGTCCCGGCGCGCTTCCGGGCCGCTTCATACTCCCCCTGCGCCTTTTTGATGGACGCGGCGGCCTCCTCCACGCTCTGGCCGGGGAAGCGCTCGTCCCGGGCGGCGGCCCGGGCCTGTTCCAGGGCCTCTTCCGCCTGGGCGAGGGCCTCCTCCCCCTGTTTGATCTCCGGGTCCAGGGCCTTGAGGAAGGCCAGCTCCCCCTGGGCCCGCTTCAGGGCCTCCTTGTGGGGGATGGGGCCGAACTTGGACTGCTCCTTCCGCAGGGCCTCCAGGGCCTGCTGGGCCTGGTCCAGCCCCTGCCTTGCCTGGGCGGTGCGGCGGTTAAGCTCCTGCCGCCGGGCCTGGCGGTGGGCCTCCAGCTCCCCCTCCAGGGTCTCCTTCCGGCGGCGCAGGCTTTTTTCCTCCGCCGCCAGGCTGTTCAGGGCCCCGGTGAGCTGTTCCAGCTCCTCCCGGGCGGCCTTCACCTGGGACAGCTCCCCTTCCAGCTGGGGGATGCGGCCCACGCTCTTGTTCACCTTCCGGCGGTTGAGCCACTCCCGCAGCTTCCCCTCCACCTGGGAGTAGGACACGTCCTCCTCCCCGGAGGAGGCCAGGGCGGCGATGCGCTTCTCCAGCTCCGGGGCGGAGGTGAGGACCAGGGAGCCCCCCTGCCCCACAAAGGCGGAGCGCTCGTACACCTCCCGGCCCACCCCCAGCAGCAGCTCCCCGCAGGTCTCCGCCGTCAGGCCGGGGACCGGCTCCTGGGTGCCGGTGTACACCGCGGAGAAGTTCCCAAAGGGGGTATTCCCCTTGGGGGAGCGGCGGATGGTCACGTCCCGGCCCTGCCACTCCAGGGTGAGCTCCCCCTCCATGGGGGCGCCGGACCAGGGCTGATAGCGGTTTTTGTCCGCCAGGCGGCCCTTTTTGTCCCGGTCCCGGGTGTCGATGCCGTAGAACATGGCCTTTAAAAAGGCGGCCCAAGTGGACTTGCCCCCCTCGTTGGGGGCCTGGAGCAGGTTGAAGCCCGGGGACAGCTCCAGCCGCTCCCCGGACAGGCGGCCAAAGACCGCCTGCATGGATTTGATTTTCATGGGGCCACATCCTCTCCGTGTTCCAGGGCGGCCATGCCGAAGGCCGCCGCCTGCTGGAGAACCGGGTCGTCGGGGGATCTCTGGATGCGGGCGGCCATGGCCTGCAAAAACAGCCCGGTGAGGCCGTCCTCCCCCATCCGCGCCCACACGTCCCGGCGCACCCTCGTCCCGTCCCGCAGGGTCAGGGCCCAGCACCGGCCCTCCAGCCGGGCGGCCAGGGCGTCCAGGTCCAGGGGGGCCTCCCCCCGCTCCCCGGTGAAGATGACCCGGCAGATGTCCTCCCTCCGCTCCGGGGTGAGGACGGCCTGGGCCGCCTCCAGGGGGTCTTGCCCGGTGACGTCCGCCTGTAAGACCCAGTACCGGCGGCGGCACAGGGGGACCAGCTCCCCCCGGCACTCCCCCGGCCCCACCTCCAGGCAGAGGACCCCCTTGTCTCCCGTCTCGTCAAAGCCCCGGCCCTCGGGGCAGCCGGGGTAGGCCCAGAAGGTGTTCCCCTCCCGCTGAAGGCCGCTATACTGGTGGACGTGGCCCAGAGCCAGATAATCTAGGCCGCTCTCCGCGATCTCCTGCCGGGAGATGGGGGCGTACCCCCCGCTCCCCTCCACATCCCCGTGGAGCACCCCCAGCTTGGTCCAGCCCTCCGGGGCCTGGGCGGCGGAAAACCCCGCCAGGGGGGAGTCCTCCCGGTGAGAGGCGCGGAAGGCGCAGCCGTACACCACGCACTGCAGCCCGGGCAGCTCCACCCCCTGGAGCTGCGCGGTTTGGAAGAGGTGGACGTTCTCCGGATAGTCCAAGGCGGCGTACAGGGATTTGGGGCCGTAGGCGTCGTGGTTGCCCGGGGCCAGGAACACCGGGCAGGGGATGGCGGCCAGGGCCTCCACCAGGGCCTGGGCGGTCTCCCGGTAGGTCTGGCGGCTGTCCAGCAGGTCCCCGGAGAGCAGCACCAGGTCCGCCTGCCGCTCCCGGGCCAGGCTAGCCAGGCGGGAGAGCAGCTCCCGCTGCTCCCGCCGCCGCTGGGCCGCCTGCTCCGGGGGCAGGCCGGAAAAGGGGCTGTCCAAATGAAGGTCCGCCCCGTGGATGAGTTTCAAAGTGGACAAAGAAGGGAACTCCTTTCGTATGAAAAAGCGGAATGGGCGGGGCTTTCCCCGCCTGGCCGATTATGGACACAAAACATCGGGCTTATTTCTTCTCCCGCCCCTGGAAGGTCTGGTTGATGCGCTCCCCGGAGTTGTGGATGAGCTGGAGCATGGACTGGTACAGGACGGGATAGTCCCGGGCCAGGGCGGCGTGGTCCATCTCCGGCAGGCGGCCCTTCTCCTTCACATGGGCGGCCAGGGCGTCGGAGAGCTCCACCTCGCTGAAATGCATGTCCGCGTCGGCCAGGCCGGCGGAAAAGTGCCGCTGGGAGACGGAGAAGAAGTCGGGGTTGTTGCTGGGGTTGGCGTGATACAGGTGGCGGTAGACTTTGTACAGGGCGGTGGACAGGTAGTTGGAGGAGGCCCGGATGGCCTCCCGGCTGCCGGTCTTGCCCAGCAGGTCGAAGAGCATCCCGATGGAGTTCACCAGCAGTTTTTTGGACAGCAGGGCCAGCACGGACCCCCGCATGGAGTTGTCCTTCTCATCGCTGATGTCATAGAGCTCCTCGGTGCCGATGGTGGTGCCGTCCCGGGT
Source organism: uncultured Oscillospiraceae bacterium (assembly GCA_944385165.1). Taxonomy (GTDB): domain Bacteria; phylum Bacillota; class Clostridia; order Oscillospirales; family Oscillospiraceae; genus Lawsonibacter. Next base: position 934 of record CALWWF010000021.1, on the reverse strand, counting down.
CAGGGTGCGGCCCAGCAGATAGTCGGCGGACACCCCGTAGTAGTCGCAGGCCTTGACCACGAAGGTCAGCCCCGGCTCCCGGATGCCGTTTTCATAGTGGGACAAAAGGGCCTGGGAGATGCCCAGCGCCCCGGCGGCGGTGCGCTGGCTGACCCCCTTTTCCTGCCGCAGGAGGGACAGGGTGCGGGAAAATTCTGCGTTCAAATTTCTCACCTCATACCGAAATCAATACACTTGGTATAGTATAAACGATGCAATACCTGTCGTAAAGAGGCGTTTTTGAGTTTCTGCGAAAATTTTACAGAAAAAGGGCGCAAATATCGCAAAATGGAAGGGCGGATTCCCTTGCAATTTCCGGGAGAAAATGCTACCATAGTCCCAGAAAACAGGTGTTTTCCCACGCTCAAACATTTGTCTGGAAGGAATGGTTTACAATGTTCAAGAAACTCATCGACATTCTGAAGGCACACCCCCGCACCATCGTCTTCACCGAGGGCACCGACCCCCGCATCCTGGAGGCCTCCGCCCGGCTGCTGTCCGGTACGTTCCTGACCCCCATCCTGCTGGGAAATGAGGAGGAGGTCCGCGCCGCCGCCGAGGCCGCCGGCTTCAACATCCGGGGCGCCGTCATCATCGACCCGGAGAACTATGAGGACATGGAGGCCATGGTGGCCAAGATGGTGGAGCTGCGCAAGGGCAAGATGACCGAGGAGGAGTGTCGCACCGCCCTGAAGAAGAGCAACTACTTCGGCACCATGCTGGTGGCCATGGGCAAGGCCGACGCCCTGCTGGGCGGCGCCACCTACTCTACCGCCGACACCGTCCGCCCCGCCCTGCAGCTGGTGAAGACCAAGCCGGGCAACAAGATCGTCTCCTCCTGCTTCATCCTGGTGCGCCCCTCCGCCACCGGCGACAACGACGTGCTGGCCATGGG
>CALWWF010000020.1 GCA_944385165.1 uncultured Oscillospiraceae bacterium | reverse complement strand
CTGGTAAACCGGCCCAAGGTCCTGCTGCTGGACGAGCCCCTGGGCGCTCTGGACCTGAAACTGCGCAAGGACATGCAGAATGAATTGAAGCGCATCCAGCAGTCCCTGGGCATCACCTTTATCTACGTCACCCACGACCAGGAGGAGGCCCTGGCCATGTCCGACACGGTGGTGGTGATGGACGGGGGCAAGATCCAACAGATCGGCACCCCGGAGGACATCTACAACGAGCCGAAAAACGCCTTTGTGGCCGACTTCATCGGCGAGTCCAACATTCTGGACGGCATCATGCGCGCCGACGGGGTGGTGGAGATCTTCAACCGGAAATTTCAGTGCCTGGACAAGGGCTTCGCCAAGGACGAGCCGGTGGACGTGGTCATCCGGCCGGAGGACGTGGACATCGTCCCCGAGGACCAGGGCCAGCTGAAGGGCACCGTCACGGCCGTCACCTTCAAGGGGATGCAGTACGACATCATCGTGGATTTTTACGGCTTTAAGTGGCTGATCCAGACCACCGACCTGTCCCCCGTGGGCAGCCGCATCGGTATCAAGATCGACCCCGACGGCATCCATGTGATGAAAAAGAGCCAGTACTCCGGCATGTTCGGGGACTATTCCTCCTATAGTGAAGAGTATGATGAGATCAGCGACGCCGCCTACGTCCCCGAGGAGGCAGAGGGGGAGGAGGATGGAGATGCGACAGAATAAGCTCTCTCTGTTCGCCGCGCCCTATGTGCTGTGGATGGCGGTCTTCGTGGTCATCCCCATCCTTATGGTAGTGGTGTACGCCTTCACCTCCGCCAGCGGCGGCTTCACCCTGGACAACTTCGCCCGCATCGGCAGCTACGCGGTGGTGTTCACCCGCTCCTTCAAGCTGGCCATCATCGCCACCCTCATCTGCCTGCTCATCGGCTACCCCATCTCCTGCTTTTTGGCCAGGGAGGGGGCCCGTTTTCAGCGGGTGGCCCTGATGCTCATCATGCTGCCCATGTGGATGAACTTCCTGCTGCGTACCTACGCCTGGATGTCCATCCTGGAAAACACCGGCCTGCTCAACCGCTTCTTTGCGGCCATCGGCCTGTTCGACCTGATCAACGGCATCTTCGGCACCGACCTGGAGTATTTCAAAATGATCAATACCCAGGGCGCGGTGGTGCTGGGCATGGTGTATAACTTCCTGCCCTTTATGATCCTGCCCATCTACTCGGTCATCGTCAAGCTGGACCACCGGCTCATCGAGGCCGCCCGGGACCTGGGGGCCGACTCGGTGACGGTGTTCCGCCGGGTGACGCTCCCCCTGTCTCTGCCCGGGGTGCTCTCCGGGGTCACCATGGTGTTCGTGCCGGCGGTGTCCACCTTCGCCATCTCCCAGCTGCTGGGGGGCGGGCAGCAGCTGCTGCTGGGCAACCTGATCGAGATGCAGTTTAAAGGCACCGCCTACAATCCCCAGCTGGGCTCCGCGGTGGCCCTAGTGATGATGGTCATCGTGGTCATCTGCATGACGGTGATGAATCGCTTCGGGGAAGGCGAGGAACAGGCGGTGGTACTATGAAAACAGCTTCTGTGTTCCGCCGCCTGGCCATGGCTCTGGTGTTCCTGTTTCTCTACGCCCCCATCCTGGTGCTGGTGGTCTTTTCCTTCAACGCCTCCAACAGCCGTTCCGTGTGGACGGGCTTCAGCCTGGACTGGTATGCGGAGCTGTTCCAGGACGACATGATCCTCTCCGCCCTGTATACCACCTTGACGGTCTCGGTTTTGTCGGCGGTGATCGCCACCGTCGCGGGCACCTTCGCCGCCATCGGCTTCTACAACATGAAAAAGCGCTGGCGCGGCCCGTTGATGACCATCAACAACATCCCTATGGTCAACGCCGACATCGTCACCGGCGTGAGCATGTGCCTGTTTTTTGTGGCCGCCTTCGGCCTGTGGGGCCAGGCCGCCGCCTGGATCAACGACAGCTTGGGCACCAACCTGCCTGAGACCCTGTACCTGGGCTTTGGCACCATGCTGGTGGCCCACATCACCTTCAACATCCCCTATGTCATTCTGTCCATCATGCCCAAGCTGCGGCAGATGGACAAAAACCTGGTGGACGCGGCCCAGGACCTGGGCTGCACCTGGATGCAGGCCTTCTGGAAGGTGGTGGTGCCCGAGATCAAGCCGGGCATCGTCAACGGCCTGCTCATCGCCTTCACCATGTCGGTGGACGACTTCGTCATCAGCTACTTCACCGCCGGCTCCTCCACCGCCAACCTGGCCATGCGCATCTACGCCATGACCAAAAAGCGCATCAGCCCGGAGGTCAACGCAGTGTCCACCCTGCTGTTCGTTACGGTTTTGATCCTGCTGATCATCATCAACGTCCGGGAGGCCCGGCAGGAGAAAGCTGCCAGGCGGCTCCACCCCTGATTTTTGCGGCGGAGACGCCGGAAAAATATAATCTTTTCTACGGGAGGAATGATCCATTGAAAAAAACACTTTCCCTCACCCTGGCTCTGGCCCTGTCCGCCGGACTGCTCGCCGGCTGCGGCAACTCCGGAAACGGCAGCGGAGAGAATGAAGAGCGCGTGGTCAATGTGTGCAGCTGGGGCGAATACATTGACGAGAGCCTCATCAGCCAGTTCGAGGAGGAGACCGGCATCACGGTCAACTACCAGACGGTCCCCAGCAATGAGGAGCTCTACTCCATCCTGAGCATGGGCGGCGCCAACTACGACGTCATCGTCCCCTCGGACTATATGATCTCTCAGCTCATTGAAGAGGACATGCTCCAGCCCCTGGACTATGAAAAGATCCCCAACTTCTCCAAGATCGCCGACCGGTTCAAGAACCTGTCCTACGACCCGGAGAATCTCTATACCGTCCCCTACGCCTGGGGCACCCTGGGCATCATCTATAACAGCACCATGGTGGAGGAGCCCATCACCAGCTGGGACGCCATGTTCGACACCCAGTACGCCGACCAGGTGCTGATGATCAACAACTCCCGGGACGCCCTGGGCATCGCCCTGATCGACCTGGGCTACTCCGTCAACACCGACAGCGAGGAGGAGCTCCAGGCCGCCTTCGACCTTCTGGCGCAGGCCAAGCGGGACGGGGTGTATCAGGCCTGGGTCATGGACGAGGTGTTCGACAAGATGGAGGCCGGCGAGGCCGCCATCGCCACCTACTACGCCGGCGACTACCTGTCCATGCTGGAGAACAACCCCGATCTGGAGTTTGTGATCCCCGAGGAGGGCTCCAACTGGTTCGTGGACGCCATGTGCATCCTGAAGGACGCGGAAAACGTGGACGAGGCCCATGAGTGGATCAACTTCATGGCCTCCACTGAGGCCTCCTTGAAGAACATGGACTACATCTGGTACGCCTCCCCCAACCAGGAGGCCCTGGAGCAGTATCCGGAGTACTATGAGGAGACCTACGGCGAGCCCCTGGACATGGAACTCTACGAGATCATGGCCGCCCCCCAGAACGTGCTGGAGAACTGCGAGGCCTACCTGGTCCGCCCGGAGGCCACCCGCGCGCTGTACAACGACCTGTGGACGGAGCTGGGCATCATCTCTTGATCCAACCCCTTTCCGGGCTGCGGAAACTCCGCAGCCCGGTTTTTTTACGGGCCGCCCCTTTGTGGAACCTGCTGAAAGATTCACAGTTTATTCACGCTTTAGCCTAAAATTCTTGATAATTTTTCGGGAGGATATGGTATCCTGTATGTGGATCGAGGATCCAAACGTTTTCCCCCTTTTGACGGCGGTGTTTCCCTCCAAAGACGCCGCACTTTCCGGCCTTGGTTCCCGCACGTCCAAGGCCCCCAGGCACCTCACCCGCACGCGGCGGGCTGGCACCTGACGTTTTGACGCGTAAGCGCCTCACTGCTACCCGGCCCGGACACCGGTCTGCGCCGGGTGGCAGACCAACAATTCTCCGGTTTCCTCCGGTTTTATCATACAAAAGAAAACCATCCGCCCAGCGCCGTTTGATGCGCTGGGCGGATGGTTTTTTTGTGGGTTTCCGGGCTTACCTAGGTGCCGTCCTCCTCTCCCAGCACCACCCGGTAGTAGTCGTGGTCCAGAATGGCCGCGGAGTAGGCCACCCGGTTTTGCACCTCAGCCACCCGCTCGGCTACATACTCCGGGTCTGGCTGGCTGCCGTCAAACATGGTAAAGGTGTCTGTGGTGGAGTCGTAGGAGCCCTGGTCGGTGAGGAAGCTGTAGTTGGAGAAAATCACCAGCCCCGGCTCGTCGGAGAGGATGTCCCGCCCCGCCATCAGCCGGGAGTCGTACTCCAGGCCGAACAGGTTGGCCAGGGTGGGCATCACATCCAGACTGGAGCAGTACTTGTCCACATGGACCGGCTCCTCCAGGTCCGCGCTCCACAAAATCAGGGCGTTTTCGTAGATCTCGAACACCGGGTCCACCGGATGCCCGAACAGCTCGCTGTACTCCTCATCGCTAAGGCCGTAGGGGTAGTGGTCGGCGGAGAGGACGATCACCGTGTTCTCCAGCTTCCCCGCCTCCTCCAGCTGGCGGAGCAAACTCTCCATGGCCTTTTCCAGCTCCATCTGGCTGGCCAGGTAGCACTTCACCGCCTCGCTGTAGGGCAGATCCGCCACTTCGTCATAGTGCCGGTCGGCCTGGTCGTTCTCCTCCCGGCTGTAGTTTAAATGGCCGCTCACCGTGAGCATATACACCATGAAGTGCTCCTCGTCCACAAACCAGGGGACCACCTCCTCCATCATCTCCAGATCGGAGGGGGGCATCGCCTCCTCCAGCGTCAGGCCGTTGCCCATGCCGTAGTACTCATAGCCCATGTTGGGGTGGGACAGGTTCCGGTCGTAGTAGGTATAGAGGTAGTCGTGGAAAGCCAGGGTGCGATAGTCCAGCTTTTGAAACTGGTTTCCGAATCCAAAGGGCATGTAGTTGTCCGCAGACTCAGAGTAGCTCCACACCCCGGATTTGGGGATCAGCCCGGTGGTGGTCACATACTCCCCGTCGGAGGTGGACACCCCCCACAGGGGCGTATAGAAGTTGTTGCAGACGATGCCCTCGTGGGCGAGCTTCCACAGGGTGGGGGTGCGCTCCGGGTCCAGCATCTTCTCCGAAAAAGCCTCCGCCACGATCCAGATCAGGTTTTTGCCCTCAAACCGGCCGGTCCACTGGTTCTCCGCCGTGGGCTCCACCTTGGAGAAGTAGTCGTGCATGTCCGTCAGCTCCAAATCGCCGGCGTCCCGCTCCTTTAGCGCTTCAAAGTCGATGTCCATCACATGGAGCTTCTCCTCCTCCTGAAGGACGGTCTCCCGGCTCTCCAAAATGCGCCGCACATGCCGCGTCTCCAGCTTGGGCAGCACCTGGTCGTCCGGGTCGATCCCGAAGAGCACCCGGCGGATCTCCAGCTGGGTCTGGGTCATCATGCCGAAGTTCTGGGTCTCCAGCACCGGGGCCGCCGCCTGGAAGTAGATATACCGCAGGGAGAGCACCCCATTTCCGCAGCACAGCACCAGACCCATGGCGGCCAGCTGGACCGCCGCCGCCAGCGCCGCCCAGCGAGGGCGCATCCGGGGAGGCAGAGAGCCGGCGGGACACAGCCGCCTGCGCAGCGCAATGGACAGGGCCACCGGCAGGGCCATCATCAAAATGGGGAACCAGTTGATCAGGATCTCCCCCACCGCCATGTCCCCAAAGGCCCCGGCCACCATCATCATCTTGGTCAGAGAGAACAGGGTAAGGAAGGTTTTGAACAGGTGGTAATAGACGGTCTGGGACCCCATCCATAGGGAAATCAGGGCGGTGCACACCACCAGCAAAACCGCGCCCCTCCGGCCCGTCCCTCCGCATAGAAGTCCCAGCAGCAGCGCCACGGGGACGGAAAAGAGCAGGGTAAAAAGCACCCCGGCCGGGGAGAGGCTGTGGAAGCAGTAGAGCTTTAAAAACAGCTCCTCATAATAGAGCACCACCAGGAAGAAAAGGGATGGGGCGGCCAGCGGCCGCCAGCGGTTCCACCAGGTCTTCCCGACAGAGAAAATCTTGTGCCGGACCGGTCCAAGTTCCATGTGGCCTCACCTCCCAGACCAGAGCCGTACGCAGAGTGGTTCTGGCCCATTGTACCCGATTGTCCCCGCCCCTGTCAATCGCCGCCGAAGCGGAGAAGCCCGCGCCCGGCGGGTTTCCTCCGGGCCGGACAGGCGGCGGTCTGAACGCGCTCCCAGGCCCTCCCAGGGGATGAGGCGTCACAGCTTCTTTCATTTTGCCGAATTCAGCTGACTTTCCTCAACTTTTTTCGTGATTTTGTGCAGAAATGCCTCTTTACATTTACAAATTCTGTGCTATACTATAAAACGTTTTTGGGGGAGGGCAAAGTCACGCGTGCCCTGTACCCGAAGCGAGAGGATTCCCGTTTTTAAGCGGGAGAGGGTTTTTGCCCTCGATTGTACATAGCCTTCGGATCCGGCCTCCCAAACCAGCCAATTGGCGCGGAAGGGAGGCATTTTGCCGGGCCGGTACAGGAGAGATGCAGGAACTCAAGAGAGAGTAAAGGAGAGAGTGTGTATGGCAACCTTCATCATCGGCCTTGTCATCCTCTTCGGCGGCGCTGCTTTGTACGGCACGCTGTGCGAGAAGGTCTTCGGGCCGGACGACCGGGCGACCCCGGCCTATGCCAAGCAGGACGGCGTGGACTATGTGCCCATGCGCTGCTGGAAAAACAGCCTGATCAACCTGCTGAACATTGCAGGCACAGGCCCCATCCTGGGCCCCATTCAGGGCATCCTGTTTGGCCCCATCGCGTTCATCACCATCCCCATCGGCAACATCATCGGTGGTGCAATGCACGACTATTTCTGTGGTATGATCTGCATGCGTGACGGCGGTACCCAGATGTCGGAAATGATCCGCAAGTACACCAACAAGGGCATCTTCACCGTGTACAACATCTTTGTGTGCGTGCTGCTGCTGCTGGTGGGCGCCGTGTTCGTGTACACCCCCGGCGACATCGCCGCCAAGCAGGTGTTCGGCTTCTCCGGCGCTGCCGACGACTACACCACCTGGATCATCTACGGCGTGATCTTCCTGTACTACCTGATCGCCACCGTGTTCCCCATCGACGCCATCATCGGCCGCATCTACCCCATCTTCGGCGCCATCCTGATGTTCTCCGCCGTGGGCGTGTTCATCGGCCTGTTCGTGAAGGGCTATCCCCTGCTGGACGTGTGGGACTCCTGGACCAGCGAGTTCTTTGACTACGGCGCTTACTTCGACGCCAGCCACTTCATCCCCGTGTTCTTCGTCACCGTGGCCTGCGGCATTCTGTCCGGCTTCCACTCCACCCAGACGGCCATCATCTCCCGCACTGTGAAGAGCGAGAAGCAGGGCCGCATGACCTTCTACAACATGATGGTCCTGGAGGGCTTCATCGCCATGGTGTGGGCCGCCGGCGCCATGGGCGTTTATAACCTGGGCCTCCAGGCCGCCGACGCCACTCTGGCTACCGACACCATCGGCGTGGTCTGCCGCGACATTCTGGGCAATGTGGGCGGCGTCATCGCCCTGCTGGGCGTCATCGTCCTGCCCATCACCTCCGGCGACACCGCTCTGCGGGCTCTGCGCCTGACCCTGTCCGAGTCCTTCCACCTGGATCAGTCCACCAACGCCAAGCGCCTGGGCCTGGCCGCCCCTGTGTTCGCCCTGGTGGCCGCCATCATCGTGTGGGCCAAGCTGGACAGCAACGGCTTCAACGTCCTGTGGCGTTACTTCGCCTGGTCCAACCAGACCCTGTCCCTGTTCGCCTTCGTGTGCATCTCCGTGTGGCTGTTTGAGAGCGGCAAGTCCAAGTTCGTGTGGATGCCCCTGATTCCCGGCGCGTTCTACACCTTCATCTGCTCCACCTTCATTGCCAACGCCACCATCGGCTTCAACCTGCCCTGGACCATCGCTTACCCGGTAGGCGTTGTCCTGATGGTCGCCTATGTGGCCGTCATCCTCTGGTACGGCAAGAAGCGCGCTGCCCGTGTCTCCCTGCAGCACTAAGCGGGATTCTGCATCATAACAGATCCCTGAAAGCGGACCCGAAAATTCGGGTCCGCTTTTTTTGCTGCCGCGGCACAGATCCCCCTTGACAGCCCGTCTACCTTGTTTTACAATATAGTCACAAGGTACTTTGCAATACAAAATAGTCAGGAGGCCGGCCTATGATTCCAACACAAATGCTCAAGGGCACCCTGGAGGGGTGTATCCTGGGCATCCTCTCCCAAAAGGAGACCTATGGCTATGAGATCTCCAGCCAGCTGGCGGCCTACGGCTTTGGGACCATCCCAGAGGGGACCATCTATCCCCTGCTGCTGCGGCTGGAAAAAAACGGCCTGGTCTCCGCCGCCTACCGCCCCTCGGAGCTGGGGCCCCGGCGGAAATACTACTCCCTCACTCCGGCGGGGGAGGCGGAACTGCAACAATTCATGCAAAACTATGCCGAGCTGTCCCGTGCGGTGGGCAATCTGCTCTCCGCCCTGAAAGGAGATACTGACCATGAATAAAACCACCAAGCAGCTGCTGGAGGAGAACGACCTCCGGGAGAAACAGCTCTCTTTGGAGAATCAGAAGCTCCTCACCGACATCGTGGCCTATCTGCGGAGCTCCTCTGCCTCCACCTACCAGCAGGAGCTGGTCCACCGGGACATTCTGGATATGCTCCAGGAGGGGGAGGCCCGGGGGCAGACCGCCCGGGAGATCATCGGGGTGGATTTTCAGGCCTTCTGCGACGAGATCCTGGCAGAGCTGCCCAAGCGAAGCATGAAACAGCGCATCGTCTACGGTCTGAGTATTGTCAGTCTCACCGCCGCCGTGCTCATCTCCATTTGGCTGGTCTTTAGCCTTTTAGGCGTCTCTTTTCAGGGCCGTCCCTTTACTCTATGGCTGCCAGTGACAGCGGGCCAGCTGCTGGGAGGTGTGGTCATCATCGCCCTCGCCTACGGCCTGGTGGAATACATCTGCCGCACCTCCTTTGGGGAACAAAACCGCACACGGCTTCAAGCCATCTCTTTCCTTGTGTGTATATTCCTCATTTTTCTCCTGCGTATATTCCTGCAACGTCCCCTCTTTTACCTCCACGCGGGCATCGCCGCGGTCCTGATCGCGGTTCTGTTCGTGATTTATAAAGTTACCGACCGATTAGAGAGCTGAAATCAGGACTACCTCTCCCCTGTCCCTCATAAACTGAAACAGCCGGGGACCGCCTGCGGGCGGTCTCCGGCTGTCTTGTTTGGGAGGCGGCGTTTCACGTCTCTCCTGGGACGGCAGGCGGATTTCCTGTGGAACCCCTGGCTGCTGGGGCTCTTTCTCCTCACCGGCACCGTTCTAACGGTGGGCAGCGGCTTCTTTCCCCTGCGGCACTTCCGGCTGTGGTGGCGGGAGACGGCGGGGAGGCTGCTCCACCCCGGAAAGGGGCAATCCTCCGGCGGCATCTCCTCCCTCCAGGCCCTGGCCACCGCCCTGGCCTCCACCATCGGCACCGGGAGCATCGCCGGGGTGGCCATGGCCATCTACCTGGGGGGACCGGGGGCGGTATTTTGGATGTGGGTGTCCGCCCTGCTGGGGATGAGCACCAGCTGTGTGGAGAAGCTGCTGTCGGTGCAGTACCACCGCCCCGCCCCCGGCGGGGGCTGGCAGGGCGGGCCCATGTTCTATCTGAGAGACGGCCTCCACGCCCCCAAGCTGGCGGTCTGGTTCGCCCTGGCCTGTCTCCCTGCCGCCCTGGCAGGAGGGGATCTGGTCCAGTCGGCCTCCATCGCCTCCGCCCTGGAGGAGGCCTTCGGCTGGGACCGGCTGCCGGTGGGGCTGGGGACCGCCCTGCTGGCGGGGATAGTGCTGGTGGGGGGCATGGGGCGGGTGGCCCGGGTGGCGGTGCGGCTGGTGCCCGCCATGGCCCTTCTCTATCTGGGGGGCGGAGCCCTGGTGCTGGCCGTCCGGGCGGAGGCCCTCCCCAGAACCTTCGCTCTGATTTTCTCCTGTGCCCTGGACCCCGACGCCGCCCTGGGTGGCGGGGGCGGCTATGCCCTCTCCGCCGCCCTCCGCCACGGGGTGGCCCGGGGGGTGTTCACCAACGAGGCGGGACTGGGCACCTCCGCCATGGCCCACGGGGCCGCCCAGACGGACCACCCCGCCCGCCAGGGGATGTGGGGGATGTTCGAGGTGTTCGTCTCCACTCTCTTGGTGTGCACCGTCACCGCCCTGGTCATCCTGGTCAGCGGGGTCTACGACCCGGAGGCCGCCCTCTCCCAGCTGCGGAGCGGGACGGTCCCTGACGCCGCCCTGGGAGTCCCCCTCACCGCCCGGGCCTTCGCCACCGTGCTGGGGCCCGCCGGGGAGTGGGTGGTGGCCCTGAGCCTGCTCCTCTTCGCCTTCTCCTCCATCCTGGGCTGGAGCTGCTATGGCCAGCAGGGTCTGCGGTTTCTCACCGGCGGAGACCGGTTTTGTCCTTTATATCGGGCCGTGTTCCTGGGGGGGATCGTGTTGGGGGCGGTGTCCGACGTGTCCGGCCTGTGGGCCCTGGTGGATGTGTGCAGCGCCCTGATGGCCCTCCCCAATCTGCTCGCCCTGCTGCTCCTCTCCCCCAGGGCACTGGCCCTGCTTCGGGATTGGAGCGGGCGGACATAAACGCGCGGGAATGTTCAGCCGTTGAGTTTGGGCCGAATCTCCATGCGGCGAAGCCGGTCCAGCACCTCCTCCATCTCGTCGGAGAAGGTGACCGTGATCACATACAGGGTGTCCCCCGCCGCCACCTCGCACAGCATCTGGCGCAGCGGCTGGTCCGGGTCCGCCTTGTTGGGGATCTCCTTCCAGCCCCAGCGGGCCTTCCCGCCGGAGAGCTCTCGGGTCTCCACATCCTTTAACTGGGAGAAATCGGCGTTCCACTCCGCCGCCCCCTCCTGATTGCGGTAGCCGCTCACCCGCCAGATGGGGCCGCCCCCCTCCTCGTCGATCCAGATGCATCCTGCGTTGCCCTTTCCGTCGTCGCTCCACTCATAGCGGTACACCCCGGGCAGAGGAATCCACAAGGTCCCATAGCTCTGGAGCAGTTCGTCTTTGTGGTAGCCCGGGGCAAACTCCTCCCCCATATCCGGGGTGTCCTCCGGGATACGGAAGTCCCGGCCGTCCATGATGCACAGCTCCCGGTAGGCGTCCATGGGCATGGGCAATGCCGGGTCCTGCCGGGCGGCCTGCTCCAGGAAGTCCAGGATAAAACCGTTGAGCTGCTGGTCCGTCTCGTGGCGGTCGGAGGGGGCAAAGCAGCAGTCCTGCCACATCCGCTTCAGCGCCCCGTTGCGGTAGTACAGGGCGTCTCGCTCCTCGTTGGGCCAGATGCAGATGCGCTCCCGCAGCTCCTTCCGCCGCCCCTGATCCAGCCGCTCCCGCAGCCACTGGGCGGAGAAGCGACCTATGGGGGTGTAGACGGTGTTGGGGACCTCCTTGGGCAGATACTCCTCCTCCCCCCAGAACAGGGGGATGCTCTCCGGGGACTGTTTCAGCTTGCCCAGCGCCCCCTCCAGCTCCCGGGCCAGCCAGGGATCGTAGACCTCATCCACCAGCCGGGCAAAATTTCGGTCCTCCCAGTAGCCGGAGCGGTCCTTGAATTCCAGCTCCTTCAATTCCTTTCCCCTCACCAGGGCGTCCACGAACTCCACCACCGCTTTGTGCAGTCCCGGCCCGCCGGGCGTGGTGGTGCAGGCGCCGGTGATCTTCCAGCCGCCGAACAGGCCGCTCTCCCGGACCCAGCCCAGGTCCAAATAGCCCAGGGGACACAGTACTACCCGCATCCCGTCCCTCCAGGCGCCGATCTGTCCGCCCTGCTGCCGGGCCAATTGCTGTACCGCCCGGATCAGTCCGTCCCGGTTGCGGGTCTTTCCCTGAAAGGTCACTTCCAGATTCATGTCGTTCTTCCTCCTCAGCTGCACTGGAGGACCAGCCACACCCGGTCAAACCGCCGGGCCTCCAGGTCCTCCTGCCGGATGTAAAAGTAGATGCGGCCGCAGTCGCCGAACATCAGCTCAAAATCCCCCTGGGCCACCGTGTCCAGCTGGAACAGCAGCCGCCAGTTTTGGACGCTGGGCCCCCGCAGGGCGTCCCGCTCCACCAGGGGGATCTCCTCCCAGCTGCCCCCCAGGTAGTACCCCCGGGAGACCAGCTCGCACTCCAGAGTCATGTTGTTCTGGATGATGTCCGGCCACCCCAGCAGCTTGGACAGGTTGTCCGGGTAGGGGAGGTCCAGCTCCCGCCGGGCCTGGTCGAAGGCGCGGTAGTCGTTGGCGCTGAAGGGGTAGTCCAGGGCCAGGCAGGCGTCCTGGAAGTCCGGGGCGTCGATCCCGGCGGACAGCTGGGCCGCCAGCTCCGGCAGGCGGGACTCCTCCGCCAGATTTTCAGGAAACTCCGCCGGGGCCAGGGGCTCCCCGTCAAACCAGTACACCCGGGCACAGCCGGCGTCCTTGGGGTCGTACCCCCACCGCTGGCTGCCCAGCTCATAGAAGAAGGAGAGCAGCCCCGTCTTGGGCAGCAGCCCCTCCCTGTCCAGGGGGGCCAGCTGGGCGCAGTCAAACTGGGCCAGGAAGGCCAGGGGGCGGGGCTTCACCGCCTCGTCGTCATAGGTCTTGGTCTCAAACACCGGCCACACAAACCCCGCCGGCACATCCGGCCTTCCACCGAATTTGCAGGCCCCCGCCGGGAGTGGGGCCCCCTCCTTCGGGACGAAGCGGGTCTCGATCCGGCTGCGGCAGAGGGTGGGAAGCTGTTGGTTCCAATCCATAAATCAGTCGGTCCTTTCCGGGCCTTCCCCGGGGACGGCTTGCCGCCCCGCCAGGAGAGCGCCCTTGCGAGAATGTTTCTTCTATCCTACCACAAAGGGATTCTTTTGGTCAAACAGTCCAATTTTTTCTGTCCGGCCCCCCGGTCTGTTGTCAAATGGATTTTCCGGCATTCCGACCCCCGTTTTTTCCTTCATGCCCGGGATTCCCCGGATAATTTTGCATGATTTCCTTCATAGAAACATTTTTCGTTCCTCTTTCCATGCCAATAATTCAGCAAAATGACCAATAGCTTTCCATTCTCGCATCCATTATTATGGTATTATGTGGGGCATACCGCCCAGATCGGGCGTTGACCAGGAAAGACGAGGTGTAGATAACAATGTCCAACGGAATCTCTATGGAGCGCGTGGAGGAGATCATCGACTCCTACGGCTGCCAGCGCCACCACCTGATCGCCATTATGCAGGATATTCAGGCGGAATACAAGTACCTCAGTCCAGAGGTCTTGGAGCGCATCGCCCAAAAACTGGATATTGGCGTGGCCAAAGTGTACAGCGTAGCTACCTTCTATGAAAACTTCTCCCTGGAGGCCAAGGGGAAGTACATCATCAAGGTCTGCGACGGCACCGCCTGCCATGTGCGCAAGTCCCAGCCCATCTACAACGCCATCCGGGAGTATCTGGAGCTGGAGGACAAGCAGAAGACCTCCGCCGACGCTCTGTTCACCTTGGAGACCGTGGCCTGTCTGGGCGCCTGCGGCCTGGCCCCGGTGGTGACGGTGAACGACCAGGTCCACTCGAAAATGACCCCGGAGCTGGCCATTGAGCTTCTGGAGGAGCTGCGGAAGGAGGAGGCTGCCCAATGACAAACGCCAGACTGACCCGGGAACAGTTCCAGGTCCGCCAGATCAAGGACAAGCGGGCCCTGGAGGCCCAGAAGAAGCAGGTGCTCATCTGTGCCGGTACCGGCTGCATCGCCGGGGGCTCCCTGGGCATCTACGACTATTTGAAGGAGGCCTGCGCCAAGCGGGGTATCCAG
>CALWWF010000019.1 GCA_944385165.1 uncultured Oscillospiraceae bacterium | reverse complement strand
GGCCAGGGGGCGTGGAGCGATCTGTACAGCCTGTGCGCCACCCTGTACTACTGCCTCACCGGCCGCGTCCCGGTCAGCGCCATCAAGCGCAGCGACGAGGAGAACGATACCCTGGTCCCTCCCCGCCAGCTGGGGGCGGAATTGACCCAAGCGCAGGAGCGGGCCCTGATGAAGGGGCTGGCGGTCCGTGCGGCGGACCGGTGGCAGAGTATGGGGGAACTCTATGGAGCCCTGTATGGCGTGACGCTGGACGGGCAGCCCTGGACCCCGCCGGAGGACTGGGGGGCAACAGAGCCGGTCCCCGGCCCAACGCCGGAGCCCGATCCCACCCCGGACCCCGATCCCACCCCGGACCCCGAAGAGAACAAGAAAGCCCCCCTCTCCAAAGGGGCCAAAGGCGGAATCGCCGCCGCCTGTGCCGCTGTGGTTCTGACGGCGGTCCTGGTGGGCAGCGGGATTCTGAACGGAGACCGGAGCCAGAACGTCATCTCCTCAGGCGACGCCTCCCAATTGTCCCAGGGAATCGACACCTCCCAGGAGGATCAGGAGGATGAACAGTCCGAGGACACCTCCCGGCTGGACCCGGATGGCCTGATCCTCCCGGATACTTCTCAGGATACGGAGGAGGACCCCGACGAGATCACACAGGAGGATGAGGGCAAAGAATCTTCCGGACAGTCCCAGGGGCAGGGAGGGGGGACGGCGGTGCAGTCTTCCTCCCAGCCGTCGTCGGGGGGGCAGACCCAGACAGTGTCCTCCGGCGGTCAGAGCCAGACGCAGACTCCCACACCCCAGCCGGAACCCGAACCGGAGCCCGAACCGGAGCCGGCCCCCACAAAGGCGGAACTGGAGAGCCAGATCGAGTCCTATCTGGCCTCCAATCAATTCTCCCAGGCGGCCCAGACCTACCGTCAGATGAACGACCTGGGCTACATCTCCTCGGAAAAGCTGGGCAGCAGCCTGGTGGATGTGGGCGGTGACGCGGAGTACTACTGGACGGAGACCGACTATGGCAACAACAGCTCCCCCTATGTGAAGCTCGCCTTTGACCTGTATACCGAGGCGGCGGGCCTGGGCTGCACCCAGGCGTACTCTAAGCTCGCCTACTGTTATGATTACGGGCGCTATGTGTCCCGGGACCCGGCCCAGGCCTGCCAGTGGTGGACCCGGCTGGCCAACACGGGGGACGGTCCGGCCTGCTACTTTGTGGCAGAGTATTACGCCGACGGCAACGGCGTTCCCCAGGACATCCCCGCCGCCATCGACTGGCTGAACAAATGCCTGGAATACGGGGCCAGCTATATGGAGAGCGATGCCCGGGAGCTGCTGGCTGAGCTTCAGGGCGGCTGACCGCCCCGGAGCGGGAGAGACGCGAGGTGAATGAGATGGAACGCTTTTGCCCCTACTGCCTGTCGCCGGTACAGCCCGGGACAGCCTGCCCTGCCTGCGGGCGGGACTGGGAGGCCTACCAGCCCTCCAGCCATCATATTCCTCCCGGCAGCCTTCTGCACGGGCGCTACCGGGTGGGACGCGTCCTGGGAGAGGGTGGCTTCGGCATCACCTATCTGGGCCGGGACACGGTGCTGGACCAGCGGGTGGCCATCAAAGAGTACTTCCCCACCTTCCTGGTGAGCCGGGAGGTCTCGGTCACCCTGGATGTGACCTGTCACACCTCGGGGAACCAGCCTACTTATGAGAAGGGCCGGGAGCAGTTCCTCCGGGAGGCCCAGACCATGGCGAAGCTGGACGAGATCCCGGAGATCGTCCGGGTGAAGGACCATTTTCCGGAGCACAACACCGCCTATATCGTCATGGAGTTTCTGGAGGGGAAGACCCTGAAGGAGCTCACCGCCCAAAACGGCCCGATCCCCGCCCCGGATCTGCTCAAACGGCTGGGCGCGGTGCTCCGGGCCATGGAGGCGATGCACCAGGCGGGGATCATCCACCGGGACATCAGCCCGGACAACCTGATGGAGCTGAAAAACGGGACCATCAAGCTGATGGATTTCGGCTGCGCCCGGGATTTCCAGGGCAGCCAGACCGAGACCATTACCCTCAAGCACGGCTTTGCCCCCCGGGAGCAGTACACCGGCCGGGACCAGGGCCCCTGGACCGACGTATACGCCCTGTGCGCCACTGTGTACTACTGCCTGACAGGGAAGGTCCCGCCCAGGGCGACCCTGCGGGACGGGGGAGAGCAGGACCCCCTAATTCCGCCCCGGCAGCTGGGGGCGGACCTCACCCAGGAGCAGGAGCGCGCCCTCCTGCGGGGCCTGGCCCCCAAGGCGAAGGAGCGCTGGCAGAGCGCGGCGGAGCTGTACGCCGCCCTGTACGGCCAGACTATGGAGGGCGCCCCCTGGCAGGAGACGGAGCGCCGGGAATCTCAGGATTCCCAAGAAGAGGCCCAGGAGAAGGAAAAAGAAGGCCGGCCCGGACCGGCGAAGCCGGCGGGCCGCCCCAAATGGTTCAAGGCGGGGGCGGCAGCGGCCTGTGGGATCCTTCTTGTGGGGGCGGTCCTGGCGCTCCCGCGGCTGGGCGGGAGCGGTGCGGCGGTCCTGCCCGACACATCGGAGGAGGACCGCGTTTTACAGACGGACACTTCTGAGACATCCTCCCAAACAGAGGAGGAGCCGGAGGATGAGCGCCTGCTCCCCGCCGGCCAAGATACCCCCCTGCCCAACACGGATTTTGAACCGGAACCGGCTCCAGAGCCGGAGCCGGAGCCGGAACCAGCGCCGGCGCCGGGACCCAATACCGGCGGACAGACCAGCACCGCGGGCCAGACGGGAAGCGCCGCCCAGCCGTCCGCCCCCAGCCAGCCGGAGGAGCCGGCGGCGCCCACCCAGGAGGAGCTGGAGGCCCAGGCGGAGACCGCCGCCAGCAACGGCCAGTACACCATCGCGGCGGAGGCCTACCGGCAGATGAACAGCCTGGGCTACCTGTCCACCGCCGGGCTGGGGGAGCAGCTGTGCGAGCTGGGAGACGACGCCTTATTCGACGATGAGAATACCATCGCCGCCGCGCTCTATCAGGAGTCCGCCGATCTGGGCTGCGCCGACGGAAAGCGGGAACTGGCCGGCTGCTACGAGTTCGGGGCCGGGGTAGAGCAGAGCTACGAGATGGCCTTTCAACTGAACCTGGAACTGGCGCAGGCCAACTACGGGGCCGGCGTCTACTATGACGTGGCGGACGCCTACACCGACGGGCGGGGGACCAGCCGCAACCCGGAACAGGCCATCTACTGGTGGAACCGGTACCTGGAGACCGGAAGCACCACCTTCATCGACCCGGACGAGGTGCGGGCGCGGATCGCGGAGCTGGAGGCAGAGCTGTAACAGCGCGGCAGGGCGGCCTATGGCCGCCCTGCCGGGAGAAGTCAGACGCGGATCAGGCGGAAGGCCTGGGCGGCGGAGCCCAGGGACAAGACGCTCCCCGTGGGCCATTCCGCCGGCACAAAGGGTTCCAGCCGCACCCCATTCAAAAACGTCCCGAAGCGGGAATTCAGATCGGTCACAAGCCCGGTCCCCCAGGAGAGCTCCACCCGGCAATGGACACGGCTTACGCCGGGGGTGCTGGGGGGAAACAGAATTTGACATGCTTCCGGCTGGCGTCCAAGCTGCACCGGCGGTTGGAGGGGGAGATACTCCCCCTGAAAATGTCCGGCGGTCCCTTGCAGGCAGAGGCCCTCTGCCGCCGTCCGGCCCAGCCGCGCTTCCACCTCCCCCAGGGCGGCGGCGAAGGCAGCCGCGTTGGAAAAGCGCCGGGCGGGCTCCAGACGCAGCCCCCGGTCCAACAGACGCAGCAGGGCCTCCCCCGCCTCCGGCTCCAGGCCCAGCGGACTCAGCCCGGCGCGCAGAGCAGCGCGGCGGGCCCGCACCCCCTCCACCGGGAGCGTCTCTCCCGAGAGCAGGTGAAACAGCAGCGCGCACAGCCGGTAGACCTCCTCCGGGCCGTCCGTCGGGCGCTCCGGAGACAGGCGCGTTTCCGGCGGAAGATAATCCCCCTGTCCCCTGGGGGAGAGAAGGTGGGCGTCTGTTCCGGATGAGGAGATCAGAAGCTGCTCCGGACCAGCGGGAAAGCCCTTCGGGCCGGGGCGCACGGCCAGCGTGCCCACCAGCCGCCCCGCCTTCCACAAAGGGAAGGGCCCCTGTTCCCTCAGAAGCATAAGCAGAGGCCTGTATGCATCAGGCTGCACGGTTTTTGGAAGCATGGGATCGCCTCCCTCACAGTTTGTGCTTTCCAGTATAGACCAGTTCCCCGGTCGGGACAAGGATATTTTCAAATATGGAGGGCATCATGCGCATTGAATTGACACAGCAGTCCGATCTGGAGGTAAACCAGCTCTCTGCGGCAGATCTGACTCCGGCCATGGCGGCACGGTATCTGAGCGGGAAAATCCACCTGCGGAGTTTTTGGGAACTGCTTCGGCGGTACTATCCCGGAGGAGATCTCCGGGACCGGGTGATCCGGGCGGTGGGCCAACCGGGGGATGACCCGAAATCCACCGCCCGCCGGGTCCGAAACTGGGAACAGGGCAAGAATGCTCCCACCAGCCGGGAGGATTTGTTCCGCATCGCGTTTGCCCTGTCACTGAACGAGGAGGAGGCCTCCGGACTGCTGGGCATGTGCACCGATTACGGGATACACTACCGCAATGGGCGGGAGCTGACCTATGCGTACTGCCTGCGCCGGGGCGTGAGCTATGAACAGGCGGCGGAACTGTACGCCTCTCTGCCGGACCCCGACCGCTCCGCGGCGGGAAAACCGGCCCGTTTTTCCGACACCCAGCAGATCGTCTCGGTCTTTGCCGGCGTCCAGGACGACCGGGAATTCATCCGGCTGTACGAGGAGTATCTGGACTCCTTCGGTACCCTGCACCAGCGGGCCTGGAACTATTTTGACCGGTTTTTCCAGGCACTGGTAAGTCCGGATGGTGAGGAGCGGTATTCCATTGATAAGGCTGCGCAAACTTACTTATCTCTGCACATGCCCTCCGGCAGCCGGCGGCAGGAGTACACCCTGATCCAGCGCATGCTCAAACAGGGTTGGCCGAACGCAACGAAGCTGAAAAACATCTGCGCCCACCGGGAGGATGTGCCCCGGAAACTGCTCCTGCTTCTGTATATCATCACAGAAAATGTGCTGGACGACGCCTATGATGAGCTGGACGAGACGTATCTGTCCCCGGAGGAATTGTTTGAGGAGCACTGGTGGCGGGTGAATCTGATGCTGAGGGAGTGCGGAATGCCTACGCTGGACCCGCGCAACGCCTATGACTGGCTGGTGTTGTACTCTCTGAACAGTGGAGTGGGGCAGGATGAGGCCATGGGGGAGCGGATGGAGGCAGTGATTGCGGCCCTATTTCCCGGAGAGACGGGGAGAGAAATCACCTGAACCGGAATTGGGAAGCCCTGTGTTAGGCTTGAAACAGAACTGGAGGAGCGGTCGAACCGGATCTCCTTCAGGAAGGAGGACCTGACAGGATGAATTCAGAGTATTTGCTTTTGGCGCAATCCGCCGAGATCCCCCCGGATTCTGAGGGCTCCCAGCGGCCCACGGGCCAGCCGCAGGTTGTACAGGGCGGCGATGCGCAGGAGGAGCTGCCCTCCGGCAGTCCAGTGATCGGAGACGGGACAACCCAGGAGGAGGCCGGCGGGACGCCTGCCGACGAGACGCATCTGCTTCAGGAAAGTCTGTCCCTTCCAGAGACCGGTCCAACTGCGCCGGCCGTGCCCCTCCCCGCTTTTTTGGGGGGAATGCTGGCCGCCTTGTTGGTGGGAGCGGCCGCCGGAAGGCTGCTGTTCCGCCGGAAGCCCCCCGCTCCGGCGGTTCGCCTCCCGGCGCGGGGGATTACGGAGTATGCGGCCCTCCATGAGACAGGGGCCAGAGACGAGCAGCAGGACGCGTTCTGTGTCACCGGACAGAGCTCCTCCGGCGTGTTGGCCGCAGTGGCGGACGGGATGGGAGGACTGGTCAACAGCGGAGCGGTGAGCCAGGCCCTGACGGCGGCGCTGGAGGATGGGTTTGCTCCAGATCCGGACACATCCCCCAGCCGGCAGCTTCTGCTGGCGTTCCAGCAGGCGCAGGCCAAAGTGGAGGAATCCCTCCGGGGCAGTGCAGCACAGAGCGGGTCCACATTGGTGGCCTGTCTGGTACAAAACGGCGGCCTCTCCTGGCTGAACGTGGGGGACAGCCGTATCTGTCTGTGGAGGAACGGGGGCCTGATCCAACTCAATCAGGAGCATAATTTCCACCATGACCTGACGCTGCTGGCCCTTCAGGGAGATATGGAGTTGGAGGAGGCGGATCGGGACCCCAGACGGGAGAGCCTGACCAGCTATATCGGGCGGGGGTTTCCAAGGTCCGTGGAGTGGAATCCGGAGCCCGTCCGTCTGCTGCCCGGGGATCAGATCCTGCTGATGAGCGACGGGGTGTACCGGACGCTCGCCCGGGAGGAGATAGAAGAATGCCTCAGCAAGAATACGGCTCGGGAAGCGGCTCAGGCCATGAATGACCTGATTCAAAAAAGGGCTGTTCCCCATCAGGATAACTACACGGCGGTTGTGCTGAAAATCGGCTGATCTGCGTGCTCGTTCCGAACCAGTGCAGCCATACCTAAACTCCTAACTTCGACCTGGGAGCGCGACAGATTTCGGTCCGGCCTGAGCAATTTTCTTCGCTGGTACCCTACTCACAAGGACCCGAAGTACAACGACATGGTCAACACTGGAGCTATGGGCTACCGCAGGAATCTGGAGTACAGCGTGATCCACGCCCAGTAGGCCGACTGATGCCGGTATGACCTACTGATTTGCAAAGAGCTGTACTGCGCCAAAGAATCCCGGACGATGTACTGTCCCACGATAGGAGGCAATACGCCGCTTTGTCCCGCAACCGCTTCGGGGCGGAAACCGCCTGTCGTTTTGGAACTATGGTACCAGACCCCCTGCTGAAGCGGTATCTGTGGGTGATGGCCGTAGACGCGGGAAGTTCTTTACTCAGGGAGGTCTTCTCCTGATTACTCACAAGGTAGCGCGGAGAATGATCCGTAGAACCATCACACTATCCGACTGGGGCGTGTGCGTGCTGGAGGAAATATCTGAGCTGCATTAGAACTGCTTATAACATAAATTTGACTAAAAATTTGAGCATGGGTTAGAAAAGTGTTAGAAAGGCCTTGTTTCAGGCCGGTCAAGCAAAAAAATAAAACCCTTGAAGCCATTGAGCTTCAAGGGTTTTTTGGTTGCGGGAGCAGGACTTGAACCTGCGGCCTCCGGGTTATGAGCCCGACGAGCTACCAACTGCTCTATCCCGCGATATTGGTGCCGGAGACCGGGGTCGAACCGGCACGGGATCACTCCCACGGGATTTTAAGTCCCGGGCGTCTGCCAATTCCGCCACTCCGGCACAGGGTGGCGCCGGTCTCTTTTGAGCGCTTAATTATTGTAGCACACGCCCATCGCTGTGTCAAGAGCTTTTCCAAATAATTTTCACCTTCCTGGTTTGCCTTGACGCAGGAGGCGGTTTTCTCCTATAATGGCTCTATTCCGGGGCGGTTTGTCTAGGCCTTGTTTAAAAAATGTCAACATGTCCAAACAGCGGGTCTTTTTCCGCCATGCTGCGTTAATTTTCCTTGCAATCCACCAAGGATTGCTGCGTCAAATTGCCTTGCCTGGCGAAAAAATTCCTCGCCGTTGGGCACATTTCCATTCTTCAAACAGGACCTAATTTTGCCCCCAAGGAGGCGGCGTATATGTACGGTATGGTGTTGGAGTCCACCCCGGTGGGGCGGCTGACCCTGGCCAGCGACGGGGAGGCCCTCACGGGGCTGTGGCTGGAGGGGCAGAAATACTTCGGTCTTCCCGGGGGAGCGGCCCTTGTGCCCGCCACGGGGGAGCTTCCGGCCTTCCGGGCGGCGCGGGTTTGGCTAGAGGTCTACTTTGCCGGTGGGGACCCGGGGCCAGCGGAGCAATCCGTGCCTCTGGCCCCGGCAGGGACGGCGTTCCAGCGGGCGGTGTGGGAGCAGCTTTTACAGATCCCTTACGGCAGGACGGCCACCTATGGGCACCTGGCCCGCCGCCTGGAGCAGTCCCTGGGCCGCAGCCCCGTCTCCCCCCGGGCGGTGGGGAGCGCCGTGGGCCGCAACCCCATCTCCATCCTCATCCCCTGCCACCGGGTGGTGGGAGCCGGCGGCAGCCTCACCGGCTACGCCGGGGGATTGGAGCGGAAGGCGCGGCTCCTGGAGCGGGAGGGGGTGGACCCCAGCCGCCCCCTGGCGGTCCGCTGTTTCTAAAAACAGCCCCGGCCTTTCCGTGGAAAGGCCGGGGCGATTTTTTGTGTTACGGGCCGTTATCCCTTGGCCGCCTCGTTGACGCACCGCAGGGCGTTCAGGCTGCGGGGATAGCCGATATAGGGCAGGCACTGGGAGAGGACCTGGATGAGGAAGTCCTTGTCGTTGCCAATGCGGAGATTGGCGGCGGCGTGGCTGGTGAGCTGGGGCTCGCAGCCCCCCTGGGCCGCCAGGAAGCAGAAGGTGATCATCTCCCGCTGCTTGTAGTCCAGCCCTTTCCGGGTGTAGTAGTCCCCGAAGCAGTTGTCCGCCAGCCACTTGTTGATGTGGCGGCTCTCCTCCGGGCCGCTGTTCTGGAAGCCCCGCATCCCCTCGCCGAAGATGTCCACCTGGGCCTGGTTGCCTGCCTCTAGGCGGGTCTCCGGGGTGGTGGTGGCCTGTCCCTCCAGGGGGAGGGGGATCCCCTGGGCCCGCAGTTCCTCATTCACCGCCTTCAGGAAGGGGAACACCCGGCCGATGCCCAGATAAGCCGCCGACTGGTAGACGATCTCCTTCACCTCCACCGGAGTGACCCCCACGTTCAGGGCGGCGGGGAGCATCACCTTGAACTCGTCCACCCCCTGGCACCCCAGCAGGGCGGACAGGATGGCCATAAAGCGGGTGCGCTCGTCCAGGTCCCCCTGGTTCACCACTTCGTCAAAGGCAAAGGACTCAAAGAGCTGTACGAACTCCGGGTCGGTGTCCGCGAAGGCGTGCTTTTGTCCGGGGAGCAGTTTCTCCCGGTACTGGTGGGAAAATTCTGACATAATGAGATTCCTCCTTGGTCTCCATTGATTGACTGCCTATAGTGTACCACTTGGAGGACACTCCAAGTCAAGGGGTTCTTTACCCTTTTGGCAGGAAGCATCCCGGAAGTTTGGAGATCCCGCCGGTTTGGCGGGGAGCCGGACGGATTTTAGGGGTTTTTTGCCCGTCCTCATTCCGACCTGATTTTTCCATATAATGGAATATAATGGCCTCCACAGCCGGGACTGCCGCGATCAGGCCGTCCCACACAAAGGAGGAGCGGCTTATGGCGGCCAGAGAGACGGTACGGAGCAAGCTGGACAAACTGCGGGGGCACTCGGCCCGGGGGGAGAAGGTGAGCGTGGACGCCTCCGCCCTGCTCCGCTTTGCCGACGGGGGGGTGCACTTTTTCCTGGCGGCGGTGCTCGCCGGAGCAGTGGTGTTCGGGGAATACGCCCCCTTTGGGGTGGCCCTGGTGGGGGCGGCGGGCTCGGGGGTGTGCGGGGCGGCGGCCCTGGCGGGAGCCTGCCTGGGGTACCTGGGGCTGCTGGGCTTCACCGGGGGGCTGCGGTATGTGTCCGCCTGCCTGCTCACCTTCGCGGTGAGTTTCGCCTTCTACGACGTGAAGGCCCTGCGGACCAGCTGGGCCATGCCCCTCATCGCCGGGACTTTTAACGGCATCACCGGCTTTATCTATCTGTCCGAGGCGGGGTGGCGGACGGTGGATGTGATCTATTTCTTCACCGAGTGCTTCCTCACCGTGGCCGCCGGGTGGTGCTACCGGCAGCTGCTGGTTCCCCTCCGGGCGGGGAGGGGGGAGAGCCTGCTCTCCCCCCAGCGCCGGGCCAGCCTGGCGGTGCTGGCGTGCACGGTGCTCATGGCCCTGTCCTCCCTGTACCTGTTCCGGGACGTGTCCCTGGGCCGGGCCCTGGCGGCGGCGGTGGTCCTGGCCGTGGCTTGGCAGGGGGGATGCGCCGCCGGGGCGGCCCTGGGGGTGCCGGTGGGGCTGTCTCTGGACCTGGCCGCCAACGGGACCCCTTTGTACGCCATGGCCTACGGCCTGTCCGGCCTGGCGGCGGGGGCCTTTCAGGGGCGGAAGAGCCGCCTGCCCGCGGCCCTGGCCTATGTGCTGGCCAACGGGGGGGCGGTGCTGTGGACCTGGGACAAGGGGCTGCCCATCTCGATCTTATACGAGGTCTTTCTGGGCTCGGTGGCCTTCCTGCTGCTGCCGGAGCGGCCTCTTCGGCGGCTGGGGTTGTGGCTGGCCCCGGAAAAGACGCCACCGCCCGACCGGAGGGCCCAGACCCGGGCCCAGCGCCGCCTGGAGGGGGCCGCCCAGGCCTTCCGGGCGCTGTATGACGCCATGCGTGCGGCCTTCCTCCCCCCGCAGAACGACAACGACGTGGCCACGGTCTTTGACCGGGCGGCCTGCAAGGTGTGCCGGGGCTGCTCCCTGCGTGCCAACTGCTGGGAGCGGGACTATGTCTCCACCTTCAACGCGCTCAACGACGCCACCCAGGCCATGGTGGACCGGGGCAGGGGGGAGGCGGGGGACTTCCCCTCCTACTTCTCCAGCCGCTGCCTCCACTTCCCAGACTTTTTGGCGGCGGTGAATCAGGAGCTCGCCGCCCTGCTCTACCGGCGGCAGTACAACAGCCGCATCCAGGACAGCCGCCAGGCGGTGTGCCGCCAGTACGGGGAGCTGTCCAACCTGTTGGGAGCGGCGGCGGCGGAGCTGAGCCAGGAGCTCACCCCCGACGTGTCCGCCAGCCGGAAGCTGCGGGAGCGGCTGTCCCTGCTGGGGGAGGGCGTCCAGGGGGAGGTGTTCCGGGATGGCCGGGGGCTGCTGTGGGTGGAGCTCACCGGCCCCGGCTGCCCCCGCCTGGCCGCCCCGGAGGAGGTGGTGGAGCTATCCCAGCTGTTCCATCTCCCCCTGCGGGTGGAGGAGCAGGAGGGGGAGCGGCTGTCCCTGGTACAGCAGGAGCCCCTGATGGCGGTGGCGGGGGTGGCCGCCCGGAAGAAGGACGGGGAGACGGTGAGCGGGGACGCGGGCACCTACTTCAAGCGCCCCGACGGGATGCTGTATGTGCTGCTGTGCGACGGCATGGGCTCCGGTCCCCAGGCCAACCGGGAGAGCACTCTGGCCCTGCGCCTGCTGGAACAGTTCCTCCAGGCGGGGGTGGACACGGAGCAGGCCCTGGTCACCCTCAGTTCCGCCCTGGCCCTGCGGGGGGAGGAGGCGGGGGGCTTTACCACCATCGATCTGCTCCAGGTGGACCTGTTCACCGGGGACGGGGCGGTGTTCAAGCTGGGGGCCGCCCCCACCTATGTGAAAAAGGGGGGCACTGTGCGGCGCATTGCCGGCTCCTCCCTCCCCGCCGGACCGATTGCCGGGGAGCAGCGCGGCCCCGACCGCTTCCCCCTCCACCTGTCCCCCGGGGACTGCGTGCTCATGGTCAGCGACGGGGTGGCGGGCTCCGGGGAGGACGGCTGGCTGCGGGAGCTGTTTGCCCAGTTCTCCGGGGACAGCCCCAAGGAGCTCTCCGCCGCCCTCATCACCCACAGCCCCCAGGGGGCTACCGACGACCGCACCGCCCTGGTGGTGCGCATTGAGAAGCGGGAGTAGGGGGCCGTTTCCTTTCCGGCCATGGGGAAAGGCATTGACGCCCGATTTGAGAATATGCTATAATGGGCATGGAAAAAGGCGCTGTTGCATAGCGGTTAGCCCATTCCGAAATAGCTAAACTGAAGTTAGCCGCTCGGGGCCAGCCGGGCGGCTAACACGCATTTGGGGCTATGTAGGCCATCATCAAAAAGATGAGGACAAAATACAACAGAACACGGAGGGCTTGCGCCCAACGTCCGTTTCCCATCTGCCTCACCCCCTTTCACAAGGGAGTGGCTAACCGCCGTTCTGCAACAGCGCCTAACTGATCTTATCATAGATACGCCGCTCTGTAAAGAAATGGGGCGGCGCAGAAAAATCCGGGAAAGAATCTTGTAAAATGAGGAAAGGCGCATTATAATAAAGCCTATCTAGTGTGAAAAACAGGCTTTTGTTCTGTTTGAATATCCTTTAACGATTGGAGAGAGAAACAACTATGGAGCGCACCACCATCGCCGCGATCTTCGCGGACCAGGAGGCCCTGGGCGGGCAGACGGTCACCGTCTGCGGCTGGGCCCGCACCATCCGGGACATGAAGGGCTTTGGGTTCATCGAGCTCAACGACGGGTCCTGCTTTAAGAATTTGCAGATCGTCATGGACGCCAACCTCCTGGACAACTATAAGGAGATCGCTGGCCAGAACGTGGGTGCGGCTTTGGTCGTGACCGGAACGGTGGTGCTCACCCCCCAGGCCAAGCAGCCCCTGGAGGTGAAGGCCGCCTCCATCGCCGTGGAGGGCCCCTCCACCCCGGACTACCCCCTTCAGAAAAAGCGCCACAGCGTGGAATTCCTGCGCACCATCCAGCACTTGCGGCCCCGGACGAACCTGTTCTCCGCCGCCTTCCGGGTGCGCTCTGTGGCCGCCCACGCCATCCACTGCTTCTTCCAGGACCGGGGCTTTGTGTATGTGAACACCCCCATCATCACCGCCAGCGACTGCGAGGGGGCGGGGGAGATGTTCCAGGTCACCACCCTGGACCTGGAGAACGTGCCCAAGAATCCCGACGGCACCGTGGACTACTCCAAGGACTTCTTCGGCAAGCGGGCCAACCTGACCGTGTCGGGCCAGCTCAACGCGGAGAACTTCGCCATGGCCTTCGGGGACGTGTACACTTTCGGCCCCACCTTCCGGGCGGAGAACTCCAACACCCAGCGCCACGCCGCCGAGTTCTGGATGGTGGAGCCGGAGATGGCCTTCGCCGACCTCACCGACTATATGGACACCGCCGAGGATATGATCAAGTATATCATCCGCACCGTCATGGAGAAGTGCCCTGACGAGATGAACTTCTTCAACTCCTTTGTGGACAAGGGGCTGAAGGAGCGGCTGGAGCATGTGGCCTCTTCCGACTTCGCCCGGGTGAGCTACACCGAGGCGGTGGAGATCCTGAAAAAGCACAACGACAAGTTCGACTACCCCGTGGAGTGGGGCTGCGACTTGCAGACCGAGCACGAGCGCTACCTCACCGAGGAGGTGTACAAGCGCCCGGTGTTCGTCACCGATTACCCCAAGGAGATCAAGGCCTTCTATATGCGGCAAAACGACGACGGCAGGACCGTGGCCGCCGCCGACTGCCTGGTCCCCGGCATCGGGGAGATCATCGGCGGTTCCCAGCGTGAGGAGCGGCTGGACGTGCTGGAGGGGCGCATCAAGGAGCTGGGCATGAACCCGGAGGACTACTGGTGGTACTGCGACCTGCGCAAGTACGGCACCTGCCGCCACGCCGGCTTCGGCCTGGGCTTTGAGCGGATGGTCATGTACCTCACCGGCATCTCCAACATCCGCGACGTGGAGCTGCACCCGAGAACGGTGGGCAACGCGGAATTCTAATTGGGAAAGAAAACGGCCCCCGCCGTCCTGTGATCAGGACAGCGGGGGCTTTCGCGTGTATCGGAAAGCAGGCGGGCGGCCCGGTATCAATGTGAAAGGGCCCGTTTTCCAAATTCGCCGTAGGGGCCAGTCCCAGACCGACCCGAGAAAAGTTCCTTAAAGGATGGTTTTCAGATGCTCCGCCGCCTCCTGGATGTGTCCGAAGAGCTGGTCGGGGATGTGGGGGAGCAGTTCGGTCTCCACCCCGGCGGGGGTGTAGCGGTTCTTCACGCCCATGAAGATGCCGTCCAGGAACACGGAGCCGCAGTGCCACTCCCCTCGCAGGGTCAGGAGGATGGACAGCGCCCCGGAGGACAGGGCGGGGGCCACATAGGGCTTAAAGCCCAGCTGGCGCATCCACAAGTTGGCGGTAACGGTCTTTTGGGTCAGCTCCTGGGAGATGGCCTCGTCGTAGTGGTCGATGGAGTTGGCGATCCACAGCCCCGTCCCGTGGGGGCCGAAGGAGCGCCCCTCAGTGAGGAAGGAGGAGAGCTTCTTATCCCGCTTGGCGTAGTAGGCCGCCCGGGCGTTCATCACCCCCAGGCCGAAGCCCTGGACCTGCTCGGGGCGCAGGCCCTGGCCGTCAAAGACCCCGTTCTCGTCCTTGTTGCTCTCCAGATAGGCGGTTTTGGCCAGGGGGTCCACCGGGTCGGACACGGCGCACCACAGCCCCTGGAAGTGGGCCGCCCGGGCCATTTTGGCGTACTGCTTCACAATGGCGGCGTTAGTCTCGAACTGGGCCATGCGCACGTCCTTCACCTGGGAGCCCACCGGGGGGATGCCCTTGGAGGCCACGAACACGAACACGTCGCAGTCAAAGAGCTGCTCCACGGGGACCACCTCCACGTCGGGGAAGGCGTCGTAGTCCCAAGGGAGGTTGATCTGGCCCATCTCAAACTCCCACCGGGCGGTGACTTGATCGCTGACGTCGCAGATGCCGATGGAGGAGATTACATCCCGGCCCAGCAGCTTCAATCCGGTGAGCAGGGTGGAGCCCACGTCCCCGATGGCCAGGATGTTCACCCGCTTCTTCCCCGTGCTGGGGGCGGCGGAGAGGACGGATTCCCAGCCGGGGCGGCTTGTGTTCACGGCGGTGAGCTGTCCCGCTTCCAGGGCGGCGGACAGGGGAGCGTCCAGAGAAAACTCCGGCAGGCGGGAGGCGTCCAGCACCTCCAGACCGTGGGGGGCCTTCAGCTGGCCCGGGTGGTTGACCTTGAAGGAGCCCCGGCCCAGCATGGGGTCCCCCTCCACTAGAAAGTAGATGGGCGCGCCGGGCGCCGGCTCTCCCTTGGGGTAGGGGAGGTTGGGCTGCTCAGAGGCCAGGATCTTTCCGTCCTTTTCGTAATAATAGAACATTGTGATAACACCTCGTTGTGGATTCTTTGCCTGATTGTTCAGAGATCGTGTTTTTCCAGAGGGTTTCGCCCTGCGGGGCGGAACCCTGCCCTCGAACGCTCAAAGGGAGGAATGGGTCCGCATCAGCTGCTCCAGGTCGTTTTCCAGATACACAGAGGCGGCCAGGTTGGGGTCATAGGCCAGGCAGGTGCCCTTGTCGGGACACAGGGGGAGGATGACCGCCTCGGGCAAGCGGCTCAGGGTCAGGTTCCGGCCGTAGAGGACCCGGTACTCCTGCTCCAGGGTGAAGATCACGTCCCGGGCGGACTCCAGGCAGACCTTGGAGAGCTCAAACACCGCCTCCTCGCTGCACTCCCCCCGGAAGGCGGGGGAGGCGTAGGGGAGGATGTGGTTGATGCCGGGCAGCAGCCCGGGCACCGGCGGGGCGGAGCGGCGGACGGTGTTGCCGCCGATGAAGGGGTACAGGGTGGACTCCACGAACCACTCCCGCAGGCGGGGCAGGTAGTACACCGAATCCACCGGCCGGCCCTGGGCGTCCATCAGGTCCCGGCCGTGGCCGGAGAGCAGGCCCACCAGCACCATGCGGATGTCCACCTCTTCCTTGCGGAGGATGGGGTCCAGGGCCTGGATGCGGAAGCCCGGGTGCATGATGTCGTCCACCAGGATGACCGGGCGGTTGAAGGACTTGATCATGCGGATCTGGCTGGGAATGGGGGAGTAGTTGGGGAAGGCCTCCATGGTGCTCTCGGACAGGTCGGGGGTAAAGACCTTGTCGGTGTGGATGGTCTTGGTCACCGTGTTGGGGACGATCTTGCCCCGGAGCATTTTTCCGTAGGGCACGCACATATTTTTCCCCAATTTCCGGGGAGTGGTGGGGACGGAGGGCACCTCGTTGTAGGAGGTGATCATCTCCAGCAGCCGCTGGTGGATGATGTCGGAGAACAAGGTGAGCACCAAAAAGCGGGGATAGAGCTTGGTCAGAGCCAGCTGGAGGCGCTTATGCCCCCGCTGGATGGCGGCGAGCACCTTGGGATTGTGGCACAGAGGCTCCTGGATGGTGGTCTCCAGGTTTTGGATGAGCACCAGGGGGGCGCTCATGTCCACCTCCCACAGGTTGAAGCTGCTCTCCCGGTGGAGGAAGCCCTGGCGGGTGAGCACGTCCACCAGCGGCTCGTCCGGGGGAGCGCCGTAGGGGCGGTACACCCCGTAGATGCAGTCGTCGGTGAGGGCCTGGGCCAGCACCTCGGTAAAGATCAGGTGCAGGTAGTCCCGCAGGGGGTCGGAGGTGTCCGCCGCCGCGGAGGTGATGAGCAGGGTGGTCCCCGCCGAGCGCAGGCGGATGCGGTTGGCCAGCTCCGTGTCCCGCAGGGCCCCGAAGAGCTGGGTGGCGGAGAGATAGCGGAAGCTGGCGTAGCCCAGCAGGCGGCCGCCGTCCTGGCTGGAGCGCAGCAGCAGGATGCGGTCCCGGCCCTGGAGGATGCCGGTGCGGATGGCCTCCCGGTCAGGGCGGCCGGCGGTCAGGTCCTCCACCAGCCGGGGCTCCGGGTGGTCCACCCACTGGAAGGACAGGGCGCTGTGGTCCAGCATGGGCTTGTCCTGGCTGTCCCGGAGGTAGAGGCCGTTTTGATAGATGAAGTCCTGGATCACCGGGTCGATCAGGTTGGAGATGTCCCGGTTCAAGTCCACATTCTCCCGGATGCGGGTGGAGCTGATGTCCTCCAGGTGGTGGGGGAGCTGAAGCTGGATGACCTTGCCGGTGATGGGCAGGTCGTCGGGGAGGGGGGCCTCCCCCGCCCGGCGGAAGATGACATGGTTCATGGAGTGGATGGACCAGGGGCGGGGCGGGTCCTGGTAGGAGGAGGCGTGGGCCACCACGTCGCTGCCCGCCACCAGATATACCTCCTGGCCGGGGAACAGCTCCCGCAGGCGCTTGAGGTCTGCTGGGTTGGCGATGTTCACCGGGATCTCGTCGGGGAACAGGTGGACGTGGAAGTCCCCCGCCACCGACAGATTGACGATCTGCCGGCGGATCAGGTGGGGCTGGGCCTTCTTGGACCAGGAGAACTCGTCCACCGCCAGATACACTTCAAAGCCCAGGTCCCGGATGGCGTGGACGATGCCCTTGTGGGAGAGGGTGAAGGGGTCGAAGGTGCCGGGGAAGAAGGCAATCTTCTGGGGCCGGACGAAGGAGAAGGGGCCGTGGTCCAGCCGCCACAGGGAGATGAAGCGGTTGATGTCCGCCAGGGCGGCGGCCCGGTAGAAGAAGGTCATGGTGTCGTCCTGGACCGGGGCCTCCTGGATGAGGAAGAGGAGCTTGCGGTAGCTCAGGGCGAACAGGTGGGCCTTCTCCTCCATGGGGAGGATGTTGCTCTCAAAGAGCAGATTGCCGGTGACCAGAAGGGCCTCCTGGCGCACGGCGGGGCGGTAATGGGCCAGCCCCTGGAGCAGCAGGCCCAGCAGCTCCTGCCGCCGGTCCTCATAGGCCTTACTGGACTGGGAGAACCGCTCCCGGTAGGCGGGGTAGTGCTGCAGCAGCACGCCGAGGGTGTTCAGGGCCCCGGACACCGCCGAGTCGTTGGGGGAGCCCAGCAGGTTTTTCAGCCACAGCACCTGCTCGTCCAGCTCGCTGGGGTAGAGGTACAAGATGGCCTGGCCCAGATACTGGGGGATGTACTTGGAGATCTCATACTGCCCCATCTCCAGGCCCTTGCCCAGCTCCACCACCACCTCGTTGCGCTGGTCCCGGCGCAGCAGGGGAAGGATGCGCACCAGGGCGGCGCCGGCGTCGTGGCGGACCACCACCCGCTCGGATACTTTAATGAGGTTGGAGAAGTGGGTGCAGATGTGGAGGATGTGCTCCATCATGCCGTGCTCCACCTGGTCCCGGAGCAGCTCCACCCCCACCGACTTGACGGACCAGTGGGTGGCGTTTTTCAGGTTGTCCAAAAACACCTCGCTGGTGATGTCCTGGCCGTAGAGGATGCGCTTGTGGTAGGACACGTCCTCCCCCGCCCGGGAGAGGATACGGTATTGCAGGAAGGTGACGGGCAGGCTGTTGGGGGGCACCGCCCGGGCCAGCTCCACGATGCGGCCCAGCTGGGGATCCCCCCGCTGGAGGGGACGCTCCGCCGCGCGCAGAAACTGCAGCGCCATGGTCTGCATCCGCAGCTCCTTGTCCAGGGCCCAGTGGCCGGCAAACTCCACCACCCGGCTGCGCATCTCCCCGGTCAAATACTGGGGGGGCAGGAACCGGGCCGCGTCCAACAGGGTGAAGGCGGTATCCGCGTCCTTCTCCTCCGGCCGGTCAAAGTAGCGCAGAAGGGCCCCTACAAAGCGGGGAATGTCATTGGGCCGGGCGTGCTCCAGCATGGAGTCCACCACCAGCTTTAAGGTGTAGCTGATGTGGCTGCGCTGCTGCTGGGTGGTCTTGTGGTCGGGGTAGATGATCATGTCCAGGTACTGTGCCCAAAGGGTGAAGGGGACCTCCTCCGCCGGGTCGCTGTCCACGTCGTCGGGCAGCTCTTTGCGGTAGACCAGGTGGAAGCGGGCGATGATCTGGCCGATGAGGTAGGCCGCCTGGCGGCGGATGTCGCCCTCACGGTGGACCAGCAGCTCATAGAGGAAGGAGAGAGCCTGGGTCTTCTGGCGCACGGACAGATAGGTGAAGTACTCCTGGAAGATGTTCAGATAGGCCCGCAGCTGCTTCCAGTCCTTGGTGGAGCGGGCGGCCTCAATGATGTTGCCGAACTTGCGCTCGTTGGAGAGCATGTGCATCATGCGGATGTTGTGGCCCACGGACAACAGCACCAGGCCCTCCACCGTCTCGTCCGGCCCCATAAGGGCGGGGTCCTTGTGGGGGGCGGGGGGCGCAGGGTGGCCGGTCAGGTCCACATCCACCCCCAGGGAGCGCATATAGTCCTCAAAGTCGTGGAGTTTGCCGTAGACGAACTCATACCGGCGGCGCTTGCTGCTGTCCACGTTGTCCAGCTTGGAGAGGATGACCTGGAAGGACTCGTCCAGGGGATAGAGGACGGTGAGCTCGTTGCCCTGCTCGTCCCGGGCCTGTTTCGAGCGGAAGTCGGCGTAAATGAGGCACAGGGACTCCACGGACAGAGACTCCAGCTCCAAATCCCAGGTGGAGTGGTTGGCAGCGATGTGGCTGATACGCTCCATGTGCCGCTCCAGCAGCCACTGGTCGGTGTAGTAGTAGTGGAGGTAGGGCACCCGCTCCCCCGCCCGGCAGCCGTACTTGCCAATGTCGTGGGCGGCGGCGGCCCCGGAGATGAGGGCCAGGTCGATGTCCACCCCCGCCGCCTGGAGCCCACGGGCGGCGGTCATGGCGATGTAGTGCACCCCGCCGATGTGGCCCAGGGTGCGGAAGGGGGTGACCTCCTGCCCCAGGCGCATGAGCTCATAGATGTACTCGCTGCGGAAGCAGTGGAGGAAGCGCTCATACTCCCGGCCGCAGTCGCACGCCCGGTACTCCTCCGGGGTGAGGAACTGAAAGTCCAGAAGGGGGTCGAAGGGGATCACCCTCCGCTCCTGGTCCAGCAGGACCTGGAGCACGGTGAGGAAAAACCGGGCGCCGTCCTCGTACTCCGCTCCGTCTGGGGCAAAGCCTCCATTGGGATACAAAATGGAGCGCACATAGCGGTAGCAGAAGGAAAGCCAGCCGTCCTCCGGCACCGGGGAGAGCTTGGGGAGGATGGGGGAGCACACCTCCAGCACCTCTCCGCACTCCAGCCGGCGGCGGATGGGCAGCAGCTGGGCGAGCTCCTCTGCCCAGCCCGGGGTGTGCAGCAGCTCCAGGGCGGCCTTCTTATCCTTGGCAAAGGGCAGCTTCTGCTCCGCCAGGGCGTCGGCCACCAGAGCGGTGATGGTGCGAATTTGTTTTTCGTGCATGGATGTCCCGCCTTTCTTGGTTTGCCGGAATGATGGATTGTCTTCAGTCTAGCACAAAAACTGGAAGATGAAAAGCAGGAAACTGCCTTCGGACCAAGGAGAGAGGGGAGAAAATGAAGTTTTTTTGAAGATGGCCCGGTCCCTCTTGCCGAAAGAAGGCGAATTGGCTATACTAGAGGCTGTATCGACCTTTTGAGAGGAGGGGGCCGCCCTGGCTTATTCCAATCTTCGAGAACCCACCCGCGCTGCCCGGCGGGGCGGGGGGCGGCGGGTGCAGCCGGCCGCCCCCAAGCGCCGGCCCAAAAAGCGCCGGCACGGGATCTTGTTCCGCCTGTATGTCCTCCTTGTGGTGCTCTCCGCGGGGATCGTGGGGGTCTACGCCGCCCACGCGGCGCTGGTCCAGCCGCCCCCCATCCAGGAGCCGGTGGTCACCCCCGTGGCGGACAGCACCACCGGCGCGGCCCAGGAGGAGCCGGAGGACCCCAACGCCCTGGTGCGGCGGGAGGGGGTCTACAACTTCGTGCTCCTGGGCAAGGACGTGGACGGGAGCAACACAGACACCATCATCCTGGTCCAGTACGACACGAAAAATCAGAAGGTGGGTATGGTCTCCATCCCCCGGGACACGGCGGTGCAGCGCACCTGGTCCAAATACTGCAAGATCAACGCCGCCTTCTATGGCTCCGGCCCGGACACCCTGAAGGAGGAGATCCAGAACACCTTCGGCATCCCGGTGGACTACTACATCCTGGTGGACCCCAAGGGCTTTGTGGCCCTGGTGGACGAGCTGGACGGGGTGGACCTGTACATCCCCGAGGACATGAACTACGACGACCCCACCCCGGGGGAGGAGCTGCACATCCACTATACCGCCGGGCAGCACCACCTCACCGGGGAGCAGGCCCTGGAGGTGGTCCGCTTCCGCCACAACAACGACGGCACCGGCTACACCGATATTGGCCGCGCCCAGATGCAGCGGCAGCTGCTCCTGGCCCTGGCGGACAAGGTGATCTCCTGGAACTCCCTGACCAAGATGCAGTCCTTCCTGGAACTGTTCCAGACCTATGTAAAGACCGACCTGTCCCCCACGGAGATGCTCTACTTCGCCGAGCAGGCCATGGGCCTGACGGTGGAGGGCAGCGTGGAGCAGGGGGCCTTGAACGGCCGTGCGGACGGCGTGGTGGGGGCCTCTAAGTGGTGCTATGTGTATGAGGCGGAGGACATCCTCCCCACCCTCAACGCCCTGGTCAACCCCTACACCCGGGACCTGACCGAGGAGGACCTGAACCTGCCAACAGCCAGCCGGTACTTACAGTCCTACTAATCATCGTGTAACCGTGCAAAACCCGCAAAAAGGCCCGCCTGGAATCTCACGATTCCAGGCGGGCCTTCCTCATGTGGATGAGAGGATCCTGCGCCGCTGGGTCTCAGGCCACTTGGTGGTGGGCGCCATGCCCGTGGCCGTATCCCCCGTGGTGGCCGCCGCCTCCAGACTGCCAGGTCCCGTAGTGGTCGCACACCCCGTCTCCGTCCGCGTCCAGGTAGGCGTGTACGGCCTGCCCGCAGTTGTCGCAGATCCCGTCACAGTCCCCGTCGGCACAGTTCCCGCTCCAGGCGTCGCAGATCCCGTCCCCGTCGGTGTCCCGGGCGCAGGTCCCGGTCCAGGAGCAGGTCCCCGCCGGGGCACTGGCAGTACCGGCCGCAGACCACCGGTGGCCGTGTCCGGCAGCGAAGACAGTGGTGCATCCCAGCGCCAGGATTAAAAGGGCGCTGATCATACCGATCTTCCATTTTTTCATACAAAATTCCTCCTTGCCTTGTTCCCGATCCGTCGTCCCCAGAAACTTTGTGAAGTGGACAAGAGCCGTTTTCCACAAAGGATTCATTCTTAATCATATTATACGTCCGGCCGGAAGGCAGGTCAAGAGATGGGAACCAGGAAACTGGTTGACAGAGGGCGAATCCCGGTGGTACACTACCATTATCCGGATCTGCGGATGGAAAGGGCCCTGTCAGACCGGGCTGGGTCGGGCGGGCGGAGAAGGGAGCTTGACGGGTATGTATGACTTCACCAACGCCGTGTTTGTCTCCGGGATCGCCAAGACCGGCAAGGAGGACTCCATCAGCGCCCTGTATCAAAACCTCTCTCTGGGGCTGGTGGTGGACGCCAGGACCAACCAGATCCTGGATGTTGGGTGCAGCATGGTTATGGATGTGACCCAGGACTTTGTGCGGCGGCTGCTGTTGGGGAAAAACCTGGTGGAGGACGTGCCCCAGATCGTGGAGCAGCTGCGCGGGCGGTTTCTGGCCCTGTCCCAGAAGGCGCTGATCGTGGCGCTCTACGACGCCCAGAACCACTATCTGATGGCCCGAGCCCAGAAGGCGGGCGGGAAACAGCCCTGACGGGCGGCTTGGAAAAGGAAATACAGGTTCTTTGTTAATGGGTCCTCAGTATCCCTGGGGACTTGAGTTAGGGAAGATCAGACCGGGTCCGGCAGCGGCGGCTGCCGGGGCCCCTGGTTTGGCCTTCCCTTTTTTGTTTCTCACGGCGCGGCTCTGCCCGGCCAGAAAAGGGGGGCGGGGGAGCTGTGCCGGTCAACCCTGCGGGAAAAAGAAAGGAGCGTCATGATGACTACCCACACCAAACAGGATGCAGTACGCCTGCTGGACGTCTTCGATCCGGAGATGGCCGGCCTTCTCCACCGGGAGGAGCGGCGGCAGTTTGAGACCATCGGCCTGATCGCCTCGGAGAATGTGGTCTCCCCCATGGCCGCCTGCCTGGAGGGCTCAGTGTTCACCAACAAGAACACCGAGGGATACGCCGGCAAGCGCTTTGTGGGCGGCTGCGAGCTGGCCGACCAGGCGGAGCAGCTGGCGGTGAAGCGGGTCAAGCAGGCCTTCGGGGTGGACCACGCCAACATCCAGTGCGGCAACGCCACCATCGCCAACATCGCGGTGCTGCGGGCCCTGCTCAAGCCCGGGGACACCTTCCTGGGGCTGGCGCTGGACAACGGCGGCCACCTGAGCCACGGGGCCAAATTCCACTACAGCGGCGCCACATACCACGCCCTGCACTACGGCGTCAGCCGGGAGACCGAGCGGATCGACATGGACCAGGTGCGGCAGATGGCCCGGGAGCACCATCCCAAGCTCATCTGCGTGGGCTCCTCCTCCTATCCCCGGCTCATCGACTACAAGGCTTTTAGGGAGATCTGCGACGAGGTGGGGGCCTACTTCTGGGTGGACTGCGCCCACGACTGCGGCCTGATCGCCGGCGGGGCTATTCCCAGCCCGGTGCCCTATGCCCATGTGCTCACCTTTTCCACCCAGAAGACCCTCCGGGGCCCCCGGGGCTGCGGGGTGATCCTGGTGTGCCGGGATATGGAGATCCCGGACGGCGTGACCAAGGACGGCGCCCCCAAGTTCACCAAGCTGAGCACCAAGATCGACCGCTCCGTCTTCCCCCGGCTTCAGGGTGGGCCGAAGGGGGACATGCTGGCCGCCCGGGGGGTGCTCTTCTATGAGCTGCTCCAGCCGGAGTTCAAGGAGTACGCCAGGCAGGTGTGCCGGAACGCCAAGGCCCTGGCCCGGGGCTGTGCCGGTGAGGGGATGCGCCTGATCACCGGGGGCACGGACACCCACATGGTCATGATCGACGTCACCCCCCTGGGGGTCAACGGCCAGGAGGCGGAGACCCTTCTCAACCGGGTGGGGATGGTCACCAACAAAAACATGATCCCCTTTGACCCCCTCCCGCCCAGCTGCGGCAGCGGCCTGCGCATCGGCAGCCCCACCATGACCACCCGGGGCGCCAAGGAGGAGGAGATGGAGCACATCGGCCATCTGCTGGGCCGGGCCCTGAAGGGCCGGGAGGACCCGGCGGCGCTGGAGCGGATCGCCGCAGAGGTGAAGGGCCTCGCCACCTCCCACCCCATGTTCTCCGGTGAATGGGTCTCCCCCTGCATCCGGGAGCAGTTCGAGGCCATGTACGGCCTGCCCGGTCGGGACTGACGGGGACGGGGCGTTGTTTCTACCTTAAAATAAAATAGATTCCAAGCAGATACCTGCGCTTTTGCGGGTATCTGCTTTTTTCTTCCTGGGTCAGGGGTGCAAGGGCGCGGAGACGGGGGAGAGGGGGCGGAGGAAGGCTGAAATTTCTGTTAAATCTGACTGCCGGGGAGGGAGAGGCGCGGAAAAAGGACGGCGGCGGAGGAAACATTATAAAAAACCAGGCGAAACCGGTCGAAAAAACTGGACAAAAATTTCTCTCA
Source organism: uncultured Oscillospiraceae bacterium (assembly GCA_944385165.1). Lineage (GTDB taxonomy): Bacteria > Bacillota > Clostridia > Oscillospirales > Oscillospiraceae > Lawsonibacter. The sequence continues at coordinate 3,066 of CALWWF010000019.1, read as the reverse complement.
AAGCAAAACAGACAAAGGAGATAAGTTCATATATCTGTGTAAAAAAGGGAAAAATCCCATATATTTCACCAAAAAGATTCAATATGCTGAAAGCATATCAACAAAATCTTGATTTTGACAGGAGAAATTATACATCCTAATTTTACAAATTACCTTGAAAAGCGGAGGGGAGCGTGCTACAATACCTCTGTATCTGAAAAGAAAGTTTTGGCGCTTTTTGTAACAGTTGCTAGAAAGCGCTGAATTTGCCAATGGGCCGGAGAGGAGATGATGATGACCATGGAGGCGATGTTGGACCCGGCGGTGGAGCGCCGTGTTAGTTCCCCGCCTCGTGCGGGACCTCCGGGTCTGAAGCTGACCTCGGATGACCTGGAGGCGTATTTGGACGGTCTGTCCCGCAAGGGACGGGTCGCCGGCACGTTAACTGCCTACCGGCACAATATCTACGCGCTGTACACCACCCTGCCGCCGGACAAGACGGTCCGGCCCGGCACGCTGGCCCAGTGGCAGAAGGAGCTGTTGGAGCAGGGGTACTCCCCCCGCACGGTCAACACCCGGCTGTCGGCGGCCAACGGGCTGCTGGACTATCTGGGCCGCAGGGACTTGCAGTATGTGGGTACGCTGGAGGTAGACGACGTGCAGCCGGAGCTGACGAGGACGGAGTATCTCCGCCTTCTCACCACAGCCCGGGCGCTGGACAAAGAGCGCCTGTACCTGCTGGTGAAGGTCTTCGGCTGTACCGGGATTCCCGTGCAGGAACTGCCGCGGGTGACGGTGGAGGCCCTCGACGAGGGCCAGATCACCGTGCGAAACGGCGGGACCGTCCAGCTGCTCCACCTTCCGGACTTTTTGCGGAAGGAACTGTTGGCCTATGCCCAGCGAAAAGGGATCTTGTCCGGTCCCCTGTTCCGCACGCGGAACGGAAAACCGCTGAGCAGGACCTCCGTCACGGACAGCATCAAACGGCTGTGCCGGGACGCCAGGGTACCCGAGGAAAAAGCCAACCCCCGCTGTTTGAAGCGGCTGTGGCAGAGTACTCAGGACGGCATTCGCGCCCAAATCGACCTGCTGGTGGAGCAGGCCTGCGACCGGCTGATGGAGACGGAACAACTCACCGTCGGCTGGGAAGTGGGTAAGGGGGTGAGTGACGTGTGATGTACTCTCCCCAGCTCCCTTGTGTGAGGGGAGCGCCAAATTCAAACAGTAAGGAGGAATAAGGCGATATGAAAAAGCGAATATTGTCGGCAATCATGACCCTGTCGATGTTGCTGACACTGCTGCCGGTGAGCGCGTTTGCTGCGCCGGGCGACGGCGAAGGCGTATATGACAATAAAGACGCTGCATATGCCGCTACGCAGGTATCCGCAAATAAGGAACTGTCTGCCAACCAAGACGGCACGTACGACATAACGCTGTCTGTGGAAGGGTTTACCAGGCAGGACAGTACAACTACGATGCTTCCCGCTGATGTTGTGCTCGTTGTCGATACATCGACGAGTATGAACGATACCGTAGGGAATGAATGGCGAGAATGTGGGAGTACTTCGTTTACTAAACATACTTTCTTTGAGACGTGGTATACCTGCGACGTTTGTAATGCGTCTTATGATGAGGAACCAACACAGTGTACGCGCGTAAGACAGGTTAACCGCCTTGACGTAGCGAAGGATGCTGCATCTGACTTTGTTTCTGGCCTTTTCGATGCCAGCGATAGCATTCGGATAGGACTTTACGATTTTTCGGGCTCCAATCGAACGGATGTATCTCTTACGAGCAGCGAAGATGAAAGTACTCTTCTGAATGCAATAAAGAATCTTCGCATGCCTGGTGGAGGCGGCGACGGCACGAACTACGGCCTTGGACTCAGCGGTGCTGAGAACATTTTGAAAAACAGTGATGACAGCCGTCAAAAGTTTATCGTATTCCTGTCCGACGGAGAACCGAATAGGAGTAATGGAAAAGAACAAGCAAATGCCCTGAAAAATTCGGGTGTAACCATCTTTACCGTCGGCATTGACTTGTCTGGAAATCAGAATCGGCATCTTGTGAACATCTCTTCTCGGGATGACAATGAAAATGCGTACTACTGGGATGCATCCAGCAGTGGAAATGCACTTCAGGAGGTTCTGGCCCAGATAAGTAAGACGATTCAGTCTACAGTCAACGCCGGTACTGGTGCCGTCATGACTGACGTCATCAATACTGACTCCTTTGAGCTGGTTACAAGTCAAGACCAACTTCCAGAGGGACTTACTTACGATGATAACGGTAAGCTTACTTGGAACATTGGTGATATCACTGGGACAGAAAAGTCGGTGAGCTTCACAATTCGGCTCAAAGCGGATAACACCGCCTATGGCGAGGTGCACACGAACGATAGTGTCCAGTTGACCTTCCATAGTACTGTGCTGGACAGTGATGTTACCTTTACCACTAACGCAATTGGCGACCCGACGGTGACCATTTCCGCGCCGCAGCATGTCATTACTATCAATTATATAGATGAGGATGGCATTGCGCTCCAGAATCCGACGACCGAGGAAAAAACGCAGGGCACAACTTACTCTTACACAGAAGGCAGTGAGGCGTTGCCCAAGGTTATCGAGAGCGACGGCACGCAGTATGTGTATGACCGGCTGGCGGAAGGCTCCGCTGAGCTGAGCGGCACGGTAAGCGGACCTGTCACCATTACCGCAATCTACTCTGTGGATGCGAATGAGGATGAGGTCCCCGACAAGTATCAGAAGCAGGTCACCTTCAAGGTAGTAAACGGCACCTGGGAGGATGGCACGGCTGATGATATTGTTACCTACTTCCCGCTGACAGACAGCGGTGGCAATTGGGATGAGACCGGCAGCGGTACTCTGACTGCGCCGACTGGCATGGTAGCCAACGAGGGCTTTATCAATGGCAAGTGGGATAAGGAAGTGCCCGCGACCGTTTCCGGTACAGCGGCTGAGACTTATACCTACACGTTTGATAAGAGCGCATCGGTCATTGTGCCCGAGGGTGTTCTGTACATCGTGGAGCATTACAAAGCTGACGCAAGCGGAGTGTATCCGGATG
>CALWWF010000018.1 GCA_944385165.1 uncultured Oscillospiraceae bacterium | reverse complement strand
CGGATGCGGAAGATGAAGTTGCCGGGGGTGATCTCGTTGCGGAAGCTCTTGCCCACCTGGCACACGCCGAAGGGCAGCTTCTTGCGGGTGGTGCGCTGGATGTTCTGGAAGTTGACAAAGATGCCCTGGGCGGTCTCGGGCCGCAGGTACACCTCGGTGGAGGTGTCCTCGGTGACGCCCTGGTGGGTCTTGAACATCAGGTTGAACTTGCGGATGTCGGTGAAGTCGCTCTTGCCGCAGCCGGGGCAGGGGATGCTGTTCTCCCGGATGAAGGCCACCATCTCCTCCTGGGTCATGGCCTCCACGTTCACGTCGGTGCGGCCCTGCTCCTGGAGATAGTCCTCAATGAGCTTGTCGGCCCGGTGGCGCATCTTACAGGCCTTGCAGTCGATGAGGGGGTCGTTGAAGGTGGACACATGGCCGGAGGCCACCCACACCTGGGGGTTCATCAGGATGGCGGCGTCCAGACCCACGTTGTAGGGGTTCTCCTGGACGAACTTCTTCCACCAGGCCCGCTTCACGTTGTTCTTCAGCTCCACGCCCAGAGGGCCGTAGTCCCAGGAGTTGGCCAGGCCGCCGTAGATCTCGCTGCCGGGATAGACGAAGCCCCGGCCCTTGCACAGGGCCACGATCTTTTCCATGGTCTTTTCGGTGTTCTTCATTATAAAACTCAAACTCCTTCTGTCTGTGATTTGCCGGTAAACGGGCGGCCGGAAAACAAAAACCGCCCTGAGCCTCAGCTCAGGGCGGAATATCTCCGTGGTGCCACCTGAATTCGGAGCGTGACCGCTCCGCACTCGAACCCGGTAACGGCGGGGACCGGCGGGGCATTTCCTCCCCGCGGCTTGCGGGCGCCTTCCGCGGGACCTTCGGGCGCCTTCCACCAGCCGGCGTCTCTCTCAGGTCCGGGTCTCCGCGTACTCCTCCCGGTCAATGCCTGTTTCTGCGGGACATTGTATCACCAAAACCGGGTTGCGTCAAGGACAGCGGGGGAAATGGGGGCAAAAAATTCGTGTTACGCCTTCAGAACAGGCGGAGGAACTGGCCCACCACCACCGCCGCCATCACCACCACCGCCAGGGAGGCGGCGGCGTCCAGGGCCAGGCGGAGCCGGTGGGGGCGGCGGACACGGGGTGCGCCGCCTTCAGGGGCGCTTTTGTCCCCGGCGGGGGCGCATTCCCCGGCAGAACCGGCGTCGGGTTGGGCTTCCTCCTCCGGCTCCCCGGCCAGGGCCCGGCGGCAGGCGTCAAAGTCCAGCACCTTCCCCTCCGGCCGGGGCGCCTTGGGCCGGGAACGGAGAAAGAGCATATCCCTGGGCGCGGGGGCGGCCTCCCCGCTGGCCATGTGGTATACAGTCAGACGCCGCGCGTCCAGGCGGTAGTAGATGGTCTCCATGGCGTTCCCTCCCGGCTTTGATGAGTCCAGAATAGCACATATTGCGTCCTATAAACCGGACTTTTAGATTCCGCCCCGGCAGGTCATTTTCCCGCCGTTATGGAACCTGTGTTCGAATATAGGATACAACAAATGTTCGAAAAAAGCAAGAGGGTTTTTCATCTTTTTTCGACCGGCCCCGTCCCGGAGCGGGAGAACGCGCCTTTGACCTCCCCGGCAGACTTCAGCCGTCCCGGGTCCCCTCGCCGGCGTCCTTGTCCCCGGCGGGGGAGAGGAGCTGGTAGATCTTCTCCGCCACCGGCGGCTCGCCTCCAGCCGCCCGCCAGCCGGCCGCAAAGGCCAACCGCACCATGGAAAACAGATAATTCTCCGTCTCGTCGTACTCGTGCCGCTCCAAAAACGCGGAAAACGCCGCTTCAAAGTCGTTTGTGTACATTTTTATCACCTCGCCACTATTTTACACGATTAAACACTATAATGCAAAAGGAAATCGTGAATTATAGTATCATCTCGTGTAGAGGTGATACCGTGAAACCTTTGAAAAAAAGTGTCAGTATTACACTGGATATGCCTGTTTTGGAACAGATTCAGGCACTGGCGGAGGGGGAGGACCGGTCCCTGTCCAGCTATATCAACCTAGTGCTCAAGGCCCACCTGGAGGACCTGGAGAAAAAGAAACAGCAGCAGTAACGACAAGCCCGCGCCGCAAGAACGGCGCGGGCTTGTCTGCGGTTTGATGGGCTGCGGAGGTTGTTCCCCTCATCCGTCTGGCCTTCGGCCAGCCACCTTCCCCCCAGGGGGAAGGCTTTGGGCACGGCGCTTTCTCTGGCTTCCCCCTCTGGGGGAAGCTGTCGAGCGCCAGCGAGACTGATGAGGGGGACTGCGGCGCTCACTGTAACCTTTCCCCTCATCCGCCCCAGTGTGCGCCCTGGGGCACCTTCCCCCCAGGGGGAAGGCTTTTTTCTCCACAAAATACCCGTAAAATGTGGAAAATCCGCCGGGAGCAGCTTGCTCCCGGCGGATGCTATGTTTATTCCTCGTCCAGCTTGAGGACAGCCATAAACGCCTCGGTGGGAATCTGGACGCTGCCCAGACTCCGCATCTTCTTCTTACCCTCTTTCTGCTTCTCCAGCAGCTTCTTCTTCCGGGTGATGTCGCCGCCGTAGCACTTGGCCAGCACGTCCTTCCGCATGGCCTTGACGGTCTCCCGGGCGATGATCTTGCCGCCGATGGCCGCCTGGACGGGCACCTCGAAGAGCTGGCGGGGGATGTTCTCCTTCAGCTTCTCGCACAGGCGGCGGGCACGGGGGTAGGCCTTGTCCTTGTGGGCGATGAAGCTCAGGGCGTCCACCTGGTCGCCGTTGACCAGCATGTCCACCTTCACCAGCTCGCTGG
>CALWWF010000017.1 GCA_944385165.1 uncultured Oscillospiraceae bacterium | reverse complement strand
TCCGCTTCAAGGACGCGGAGGAGGACACCCTGGGCCACCTGAACTTCGTCTGCCGCCGGGGCGAGACCACCGCCATCATCGGCGGCACCGGCAGCGGCAAGTCCACCGTGGCCTCCCTGATCCTCCGCTTCCACGACGTGACCGGCGGCGCGGTGGAACTGGCCGGTACGGATATTCGGAACATGCCCCAGAAGTTCCCCCGGGACCACCTGGCCTATGTCCAGCAGAAGGCCTGGCTGTTCTCCGGCACCATCGCCGGCAACCTGCGGTACAGCCGTCCCGACGCCACCCAGAAGGAGCTGATGCACGCCGCCGACGTGGCCCAGGCGGGGGACTTTATCCGCTCCCTGCCCGACGGGCTCAACTCCTTCGTGGCTCAGGGGGGCACCAACTTCTCCGGCGGCCAGAAGCAGCGGCTGTCCATCGCCCGGGCCCTGGTGAAAAAGCCGGAGCTGTACATCTTTGACGACAGCTTCTCCGCCCTGGACTTTAAGACGGACGCGGCCCTGCGCAAAGCCCTGGCCGCCGAGACCCAGGACGCGGCGGTGCTCATCATCGCCCAGCGGGTCAGCTCCATCCGCCACGCCCACCAGATCATCGTCCTCCACGAGGGCCATATGGCGGGCATCGGCACCCATGAGGAGCTGATGAAGACCTGTAAGGTCTATCAAGAGATCTATGAATCCCAGACAAAGGAGGCGCAGGAAGCATGAGCCCCAAAAAGAAATTTGCAGGCATCGAGCATGAGGTGCCCCAGGACACCAGAAGCACCGTGGTCCGGCTGTTCAGCCAGCTCCACGGCCAGCGCTTCCGCCTCACCGTGGTAGCCCTGTCCATCGTGATCTATGTGGCCCTGTCCATCTGGAACCCCATGTACAGCGCCATTGTCATCGACCACCTGTGGCAGAGCGTCCAGGCGGCCTGGAAGGCCGGGACCCCCTTCTCGGTCACCGGGACCATGGGACGGGAGCTCATCCAGCTCACGGTCCAGTACCTGTTCACCTGGCTGTTCTACTATCTCCAGTCCTATCTGATGGCCAGCGTGGCCGAGAGCCTGGTGCTGGAGCTGCGCAGCCAGATCGCCCGAAAGCTCAACCGCCTGCCCCTGCGGTTCTTTGACCAGAACAAGGCCGGCGAGATCCTCAGCCGGGTGACCAACGACCTGGATAAGATCTCTGAGACCCTTCAGACCGGCCTTTTGAAGCTCATCGTGGCCATCGGCACCATCATCGGCTCCCTCATCGTCATGTTCTATTACAGCGTCCCCCTCACCTGCCTGTTCCTGGTGTTTATGGCTGTCAGCATGGCGGTCACCAACGTGGTGGCCCGGAAGAATCTGCGCTGTGCGGCGGAGCGGCAGGAGACCATCGGCGTGCTCACCGGCGTGGTGGAGGAGTACTACAACGGCCGGGACGTGATCAAGGCCTACAACCACGAGGAGGAGAGCATCCGAAGGGTCTCGGAGGCCGCCGAGGCCAACCGGGCCGCCAACCAGAGAGCCGACTTTCTGACCAACTGCGTCAACCCTCTGATCCGCCTGCTCACCCGCCTGGCCCAGGTGGTCATCGCCGTCGTCGCCGGCAGGGCCATGCTGGACGGCACCATGTCGGTGGGCGTGGTCCAGGCCTTCTTCCAGTATGTGAACCAGACGGCGGAGCCCCTCACCGAGGCCTCCTACATGATCAACTCCCTCCAGGCCGCCCTGGCCTCCGCCGAGCGTACCTTCCAGCTCCTGGACGAGGAGGAGGAGCGCCCCGATCCCGAGTATCCCGCTGTGGTGGAGCGGGCCCGGGGGACCATCGCCTTTGAGCACGTCAGCTTCGGCTATACCCCGGACCGCCTGCTGATGCGCGACATCAGCTTCACCGCCCAGCCGGGCCAGAAGATCGCCGTGGTTGGCTCCACCGGCGCGGGCAAGACCACCCTCATCAACCTGCTCATGCGCTTTTATGAGGTAAACGGCGGCCGGATCACCCTGGACGGGGTGCCCACCGCGGATATGACCCGCTCCGGCCTGCGGAAAAACTTCGGCATGGTCCTCCAGGACACCTGGCTCTTCGGCGGTACGGTGGCGGAGAACATCGCCTACGGCCGCCCCGGCGCCACCCGGGAGGAGATCGTGGCCGCCGCCAAGGCCGCCAAGGTGGACTACTTCATCCGCACCATGCCCCACGGCTATGACACGGTGCTGGACAACGAGGCCAGCAACCTGTCCGCTGGCCAGCGGCAGCTGCTCACCATCGCCCGGGTGTTCCTGTGTGACCCGCCCATCCTCATTCTGGACGAGGCCACCTCCAGCGTGGACACCCGCACTGAGGTGGAGATCGGCAAGGCCATGAAGCAGCTCATGCAGGGCCGCACCAGCTTCGTCATCGCCCACCGCCTGTCCACCATCCGGGACGCGGACACCATCCTGTTCATGGAGCAGGGCAACATCATCGAGCAGGGGGACCACAAGACCCTGCTGGCCAAGAAAGGGGCCTACGCCGCCCTGTATTACAGCCAGTTTGAGTGATCCATCTCTTTGCGGCACTGCAATCAAACATGCCGGACGCGCCGGGCCGCCTGCGGCCCGGCGCGTCCGGCCAGGGGAGGAGTCTATATGGAACATGCTATCGTTACCATCAGCCGGGAATACGGCAGCGGCGGCAGCCGGATCGGCCAGCTGGCCGGAGAGATTCTGGGAATTCCCTGCTATGGCCGGAATCAGATCGATCAGCTGGCCCACCGGCGGGGACTGGACCGGGAGTACATCTCCCAGTGGCAGGAACACGCCTCCGATCCGTTTATCTGGGGTGTCCGGGAGCTGCCCCCTCAGGGGCAGGGGTGGCTGCCCAAGAGGCAGCCCGCCTACTATACCAATGAGGAGAAGATGATCCAGATCCAGAGCCGGCTCATCCAGGAGCTGGCTCAAGGCGGCTCCTGCGTCTTTGTGGGGCGCTGCGCCGGCTATGTGCTGCGGGACCATCCCAGATGCCTGCGGGTGCGGGTGGTGAGCGGCGAAAACAGCCGGGGTCTGCGGATCTACAACGAGTATCAGGAGCGGACCGGAAGCCTGGCCGCCAAAATGTGGACGGTGGATCAGGGACGGGCCGCCTACTACCGGCGGGTCACAGGACAGCTCTGGGACGACGTGCGCAACTACCACCTGGTGTTGGACAGCGGAGAGCTGAGTTTGGAGGGCTGCGCACAAATGATTGTTTCCGCCGTGCAGATTTTATCGGCGGAGCGCTATAGCCGTTCCTCTGAATAGGAAACTGTATTAAGCGGTACAGGAAAATTGAATGGGTATAAGAATAAATTGCTTTCTGCCGCTTTCTGCGCTGTATACAGACAAGAGTATTTGCTGATGGAAAAGAGAGAACAAATATGAGAACAACCCCGGTTTGGGCCGTGTGCGCCGCTGGGTGCCTCAATGGCGGGAGGTGCAACCTTGCCCTACCGAAGAGTTCAGGCCCAATTTGTCTCGCTGTTCCAGAGATTTCCCCATCCCGGACGCTTTGCGGAGGCCATGGAAAGCGTTCTCTCCGGCAGTTGATAGCCCTGTCCAGTCCGGGAAAATTCCCGTATGGGTCAGAGTTTGGGTCAGCTAATGTCAATCACCGGACTTCCACCGGAATACATATGCTCCGGCGTCGGCGGGGTGCATGGTGCCGGCGGAGTCCATGATGGTGACCTCGTCCACCCCGTGCTCCTCCAGACCGGCGGCCTCCTCGGCCAGCTCCTCAGGGGTGAGCAGGTAGGCTTTCATCAGGGAGTAGCGCACCTTGATGCCGTGCTTTTTGATGATGGCGGCCTTATCGTAGGTTGTGGCCCCATCTCCCGCGTCCGCGCCCAGGCGCAGGAAGGAGATGCCCTTGTCCGCGGCCATGGCCACGTTGTCCTCCTCAAAGCGCTTGGCGTTGAGGAACATGCCGATCTCCGCCCGGCCCAGATAGGGGTGGATCAGATCCAGGTAGGCCGCGTCGCTGATGGGGGCGGGAGAGCCCTTCTCTGTGGCACCCAGACCCTTGGCGTTGCCCATCTCAATGATGCGGATGTTGCTGCGCAGCAGCCCCTCGATCATCATCCGGGTCAGCTCTGGGGAGAAGCCATTGCCTACCACGTTGGCTCCGTCCCGCAGGGTACAGTCCATAATTTTCATGTGTGATCACCCTCCATGAGATTGCAAATGGATGTGCAGTTTTGCTATATTCAAGATACAAAAAACGTGATAAAATGTAAAACACAGATAATTTTTGGAGAGGCAAAAAAATTTTTGTGGGACTACCCTCGTTTTTTCCATTTTGACGAAAAATGGGGCGGCGTTTGCGAAAGGAAGTGCTGCCATTGGATACCATCAGCCTGTATTACTTTACGGAGGCGGCCAAAGATCTGAATTTTACCCAGACTGCCAACCGCCAGTTCCTCTCCCAGCAGAATCTCAGCAGCCACATTGCACGGCTGGAATCCAAGTGCGGCTGCAAGCTGTTTCAGCGGAAACCCAAGGTACAGCTCACCTATGAGGGAGAGCTGTTCCTGGCCTATGCCAAGGAGGCAGTGGCCTCAGAAGGCAACATTCTCTCTGTTTTGAAAGCCGTGGCCGACGAGGACTCCGGGCGGCTGCACATCGGGGTGTCCACGCCCCGGGCGGCCATTTTTATTCCTGAGATCCTGCGGGACTTTTCCAAAACCTACCCCGGTGTCAGCGTCCGGCTGTCCGACCGCCCCTCCTATCTGCTGGAGCGTCAGCTGGCGGACAACGCCATGGACTTCTGCGTGGGGGTGTTCCAGTCCCAGAACCCAGAGCTGCAGGCCACCCACCTGCTGACCGATGGGCTGTACCTATGTATGTCGGACAACCTGCTTCGGGAATACGCTCAAGAGCGCGCGGAGGCTCTGCTCCGTACTGGACAGGATGGGATCACTTTGGCGGATTTTCCGGGGCTGCCGGTGGCCCTCCCCTCGGACGGGATTCCCCTGTCCCGGGTGATCCTGTCCTGCTACGAGGAGGCGGGCGTTACCCCCAATGTGCTCCTGACGACGGCCTACCCGCAAATGTTCCGGGCCCTGTATTTCCAGGGGACCGCCGCGTTCTTCGCCACAGGCATGATTTTGAGCGATCACCTGCGCAACCGGCCGGCCAACGTTCCGCCGCTGCACGCCTTCCCTCTGCTTTTGAATGGAGCTTTTATCAAACGGGAAATCACATTGTTGACCAACCGGCACCGGTATCTCTCCAAGCCGGCCAAGCATTTTATTTCCCTGACGCAGACGTTTTTTGCCGCCATCGAACTGGAGCGGGCCGGATTTGAAGATGGAAAACCAAGGGTGTTTGACCCGAGCTTTTTACGGGAAGATAGCAAACCGGGTCAAATTGCGCGCTGAAACAAAGATAAGATCCTTACCGAAATTGGAAAATGCGATGCTGTTAACAATAAATACGGCGGCAGGCCGGAGCACCTAAATAATAACAGTTTAATAATTCTGCGCCGTTGTCCTGGCCACTTTTTGTTTCTGTGGTATAGACTTACTGGTCCATAAATCCAAAATAAGAGCAGCGGAATCAAAAAATAAAGTAGTTAGGTGTGTCCAAAATTCTGTGTAAACTCCATATAGGGTGGAGAACAGAGCAAAATTGATATGGAGCGACAGCGGCTCAACTGACTGCCGCCTTGTCAACAACAAAACGTGCGCGGGGCGGGATGTCAAGGGCGGCGTGGACTCACTTAGCCAGGGCTGCTGCGCAGAATGATCTGCCTCTTTATGCGTGGGCGCGTCCAACCACGCAGAGGACTGTTTCGCCAGGTGGGACGGAGAAATAGAGTAATGATTCTGGTCCTCTGCCTATTACCTATGATCTACTCTACAGGAGGAAACTTACGCAGCTTCATCTGGTATGATTGCAAAAACACAGCGCCGGAGAGGTCATTCCTCTCCGGCGCTTCATCCTCTATTGATGTCCGCTCCGCCGTACTGAATGGTACGGCAGACCCCCTCACAGGTCAATGCTGCCCCTGGCTTTCCCGTTGACAACGTAGTAAGCCTTATTTTCCTCCGGCTTGACATACAGCTCCAGGCGTCTGATGGCTGACGCGCGATGCCCCTTTGCAACATAAGCCGCTACCGCCTGGTCACGAAGTTCCGCTGTATTCCACTCCCTACCGCACACCTGGAGAATTACAACCTCTTCCCGCTCAGGTTTTTCCTTGCTTTTCCCTCGTTTGCTTTCAGCCGCCGGTTCCGGCTCTTTTGCCCTTCTCGCCATGGTCATTTCCTCCTTTGTAGTATTGTTCCGTACAGGATCTTCAAGCGGTGTTTTTCTTACTGTATTCTACACGAGATATAGAATACGATCAAGTTGGATCTTAACTATTGTATACCGGAAATTTGTTTTCTTTTGCAATTGATGTTTTTTCTCCCTTCCTCAGCGCTTTGTCAACGCTTTCCATGGAATATATTGACACCATGATATGCGAAAGTTATAATTAAACTGAAATATTTTATACTTATGTGACTTTTTTCTAAAAATTAGAAGTTTTCTGCATTTAAATATTTTCCACTCATAGCAACGGAAATCACCTGGACCGTATTGAACATAATTATGTTATAACAGTGACGAACAAAAGTTAAAGGAGACTGGTACTATGAAACGGGCGATAAGACACGTTGGGCATCTTCTATGTACATTGGCGCTGCTCTTCTGTTTCGCACTGCCAGCAGCGGCTTCCGACGAGACCAGCTATTTTGACTGCACGCTATTTCTCTACGGGATCGATGCTGCGGCAGAAAACATTACAGCGAGCAGCTGTGCGATCCAGGTTCAGGCGGGAGACGGCAGCGGGGATACCTGGGCGGTGGCATCCTATGGGGTCACCAGCGGAGCGACCTACTATCTGGCCACGGATCCCTACGACAGTTCCGTCAATACGGTGGCGGAACTGATTATGGGAGACGCCGCCAGCGGCATAGCCGTATTTCGGCTGGAGAGCCGCATTGACTCCCGAACCGCGCCCGTCCTGCGCACGCTGGACGGCCTGAACACGGGGGACAGCGTGGCGGTAGCCGGTATGGCGGAGGACAGCGACGGGCTGTACCTCTTTTCCCGCGGTGCGGTGCTCCAGGGGCTGAACGGTCAAAGCGGCAGCTACTCGCTTCTCCGGTTGGAGGATGGAACTTATCCCCTGAGTGAGATCAATATCCAGATGGTCGGAGCGCTGATGACGGATGTGGACGAGGTGGCCGGCTTCTATACGGGCAGTTATCTGGCTCTGCCTGCCGGCTATATCATGCCCAACGCTGGCGGGATCGGCAGCCTGGGGAGCGGGACCACCGAACCGGAGCCGGGCCCCGGAAGTGAAGCCCCCTCCTCCGGCGCAGAGGAGCCGTCCGGGGGCAGCTACACGCTGGAGTCCATCCAGACCAACACCGGCACCCAGGAGCTGCTGGAACAGGCCAGAGCACAGCAGGGACAGACTCAGACGTTCCAAATCGTTCTGATCGCTGCCGCGGTGCTCGCGGCGGCGGGGATCGTAGTCTTTGCCGTTTTGCGCAGCCGGAAGAATGCCGCTCAACCGTCCCAGCAGCATCAGACGGGCGAAGAACAGGGACAAGCCTTTGGAAAGACGGAATATGTGGGCGCGGAAGATTATGGGAAAACGCAGCCGGCACAGTCTCAATACCGGATCGCCCCTCTTCCTGGTACGCCGGGCGAGGCCCGGGACATCCCCATCCAGGGCCTCACGTTTGGCCGCAGTCCGGAGTGCGACGTGGTATTTTCTCCCGATACCGCCGGGGTCAGCGGAAAGCACTGCTCCCTGCGGTGGCGAAACGGCGCTTTGTTTCTCACCGACCTGGGCTCCTCTTTCGGCACGCTGCTGGGGGACGGGCGAAAATTGTCCAATGAAAGCGCGGACCTGAAGCCGGGAGACAGCTTCTGCCTGGGTTCTCACAAGATCGGCTTCCGGGTGGAAGAACTCTGATCCGTATCTC
>CALWWF010000016.1 GCA_944385165.1 uncultured Oscillospiraceae bacterium | reverse complement strand
AGTGTTGTTGGGGGCGAACTGAGTGGAGGAGACGCCGGTCATCAGACCGTTCTCATACACATAGCCCACCGCCTCAGCGTACCAAGCGCCGGAGGACACGTCGGAGAAGGAAGCCTCATCCTGGGTGCCGCCGGGCTGCAGGGGCCAATTGTTGTTGTTATTGCTGCTGCTGCCGCCGCCGCTGCTGGCGCTGCCGCCGCCATGGCTGGCGTTGCTGACCAGGTTATCCCGCGGATTGTCACCAGTGTAGCGGTAGATGGGGAAGTCCAGGGTCTCTTCATCATAGTCGATGATGCCGTACTGGTAGAGGCTTCCGTCATAACCGTTGGAGTCAGTGACATCGGGCTCCATCAGCATAGCGATCACATTGCCAGCTACCTGATCCATGGGGATGACGTAGGCGCCGTCGGGGAAGCGGATCCGCTCGGCATCCCGCAGGCCGGCCTCAATGCCCCGCTCGCGGCCATTGTACTCATAGGGGCCCACATAGTAGTACTGCTCCAAGGTGGCTCTGGAGCCGCTGGAGAGCCGGTAATACTCTGCGCCCTGATTGTCCAGGATGTACAGGATCTGATCGATGTTCTCCAGGTCAGCCGGGATCACATAAGCGGTGGGACGAGTCCGTCCGCGAACGATGGTGTCATACAGATCCAGGGTCGTGGTCTGGGTGCTGTACACGGTGCCGTCCATGTTGTACTGCACGCGAGTTCCCTCGTACTCGGTGGTATTCTCGCCGGAGGCCACCTGATACAGGGCCAGAATATCGTCCTCGTCGTAAGTCGCGCCCTTGGCGATGGTCTCCTCGCGGGCGTCGGCCACCAGTTCCTTGATCTCCTCAGCGTGGTCGGCCGTATAAGTCAGATAGGAGAGCACGGCGGTCTCCTGAGAGAAGACGCGGCGCTCGAAGTTGGTCTTGCCGGCGCCGATGCCGCGGGTCTCTACCAGGAAGGACAGGCAGTCATACAGGCCGAAGTAAGCACGGCCAATGGGGTTGTTTGCCGTCTGACCGTAGTGATACACCCGCAGTCCGGCATTCTCCAGCTGTTCAAAGGTATAGCCGCACATATCCAGAGCAAACTCGGTCACAGCTGCATTGTCGTTCAGGCTGGTAGCGGGGGTGGTCTGGATGTCGTCTGCGTTGTTCATATATCCCGCAGTGTTGGCACCGTAGAAGGTGAACTCGTGGCTGTCCACCACCACTTCGGCCATAAACAGGCGGTAGGCGGTGTGAAGCTGAGCCAGCTCGGCGGCCTTCAGGGACATATGGTCACGGTTCATATCAAAGCCGTCGTAGGTGGCGCGGCTGAACAGATAGGAGCCGTCGGGGTTGATACGGGGAACCACAACAATGTTGATGTCCTCAAGCAGAGCTTCCACCTCGGGATCTTCGACCAGATTGGTCACCACAACCAGAGCGCCCTCACCAGCGGCGGGCTCGTTGGGATGGATCTGAGACTGATACCAAACGGTGGTCTTGCCGTTGTCGTTGACCAGCTCAGCGGCCTCCTCCAAGGTGGCGTCCTCGGGAATCTCCGTCTCAGTGAAGATGGCCAGAGGGATGTCGAAGCCGTAGTTGGGGGTAGTGCCGGCGGAGTACAGGTACATGTCGTCGTCCTTCGCGTCCATCTCCTCCATGTAGGCTACCATCTCATCCTGAGTGGTAAACTCATGAGCGGCATCGGTGCCGTCAAAGGCGGGAGTGGTGTAGCTGCCCGCTTCATGAGTGGTGCCCTCAATAGAGAAGTGCTGGTCCAGGATCTCGTCGGGCCAGATGCACAGCATGTTGTCCCGGGCATCCATCACATAGCTGTCGGGGGCGTGGCTGGGCTTCACGGTGGGCTGATAGCCGTCGCCGAACGCATCGTCGTTGGTGCCCAGCTTGCCGCCGGTGACCTCCACGGAAACTGCGCCGCTGGCCAGATCCGCTTCTGTCACGTTGAAGATCTTCAGAATGTTGTAGTAGCCGTCGCCGTAGATGTGATAGCTGTAGGTGCCGGCCTTGTTGATGGTGTAGCTGCCGTCTGCGTTGGCCTCGATCTCAGTCAGCAGGCCGTTGCTGATCATCGCGTCCAGCGTGCTGCTGGCAGAGGTGGGGAAGCCGCTGTACAGGTCCACCGTAACCTCATCCGCCGCGATCCCCTCGGGATAAGTGAAGGACAAGGTAGCCTCGGTCTGATCTCTGTCATCATAGATGCCGGCATACTCCACCAGGGCCTTCAGCAGGGCATTGCACTGGTCCTGATCCACGTCCACGCCGCGGGTATCCGCCAGGGCGTCCCGCTCGGGGTGCCACTGAAGGGCCAGAGCAAACAGGCTGTCCTGGTGCTCGATGGCCTCCACGATGCCGTCGGAGGAGCGTGCCACGATGGTCAGGCCGTTCCCCAGCTTCTCCGGGTTCACTGCCTGGTGATGGGCAGTGGCGACCAGCTCCAAAGTATCGGTGCCCAGGATGTCATACAGCCACTTGGAGTCCTTGCTGATGGCGATTTCCTCGTTGTCGGCCCCGCCGGCCAGCTCATGGTAACCGGTGCCGCCGCTGTGGACCAGACCGTCCACCCACACGCGCAGGTGCTGCTCGTCCTCGCAGCTCACTCGCTCGAAGGACTGGGTTTCCTCGTTCCACTTGTTATAGCCAGTGTCGTCCAAAGTCTGGGTGACGCGGTCGGCACTGATCTCGCCGGCCTGAACCTTCTGTCCCAGGTAGTAGGGAATGTCCTGGATCAGGCCGCCGCCCATGGCCACGTTGAAGCCCTGCTCACCCCGGCAAACCGCCAGCATGGGCACGTCCATCTCAATGGCCTGCTGCATCAGATTGATGTCAGAGGTATCCCGGGCGTCGTTCCATCCGCTGGAGCCGTGGGGGGTCTGCGCCTCGTCATAGAGGGCGGGGTTCCAGTCCTCGCCGCCGGTCATAAAGATACCGTCGAGCTGGCTTAAAACTTCCTGAGCCTCGCTGGCGTCGTGCACCTGGGGCAGATACACGGCATAGGCGCCGTTGCGCTCATAGGCCTCGGCAAAGCCCTGGTAGTCGCTGCCGATGCTGTCGCGCTTCCAGGAGATGCCGATCACCGGACGCTCATTCACGTCGGTGATGGTGATCTCTACCACTTCGCCGTCGGCATTGAAGCCCAGGTCCGCAGTCACCGCATCCCCCAGAGTCCGGGCGCCAACCTCGGTCCCCAGAACCACCGCGGGGGCGTCGGCTTCGCCCATGACCTCATCCAGTTCGGCCAGAGTGTCAATGCCGGAGCCAGTCTCGTCTACGATCCGAACAGAGTCGGCATATACAGCGGAATAAACTACATTATAGTCCACGCTGTTTTCCGCATCCGCAGGGTACAAAATGACATCTTCCTGAACGGATTCAGCGCCGAGGTCGTCATAAATTCCCGCATAGTACACCAGGGCGCCCAGCAGAGCGTTGCACTGGTCCTGATCCACGTCCACACTGCGGGTATCCTCCAAGGCGTCCCGCTCAGGGTGCCACTGAATCGCCAGAGCAAACAGGCTGTCCTGGTGCTCGATGGCCTCCACGATGCCGTCGGAGGAGCGTGCCACGATGGTCAGACCGTCACCCAGATCGTCCGGGTCTACAGACTGATGATGGGCGGTGGCCACCCACTCCAGGGTATCGGTGCCCAGGATGTCATACAGCCACTTGGAGTCCTTGCTGATGGCGATCCCCTTGTTGCCGGTGCCGCCGGCCAGCTCATGGTATCCGGCGCCGCCGCTGTGGACCAGACCGTCGATCTGCACCCGCAGATGGCTGTCCTCGCCGCAGTCATAGGTCTCAAAGCTCTCAGTCTCTTCATTCCATTTCCGATAGCCGGAGTCCTCCACGGGGACCTTCAGAGCGTCGTCCATGTCCTCGTAACCGGTCAGGTCGCTGGGAACAGAGCCGGAGAGAATGCCAGTTACGCGGTCAGCGGTGATCTCGCCGCTCAAAACTTGCTGACCCAGGTAGTAAGGCACGTCCTGGATCAGACCGCCGCCCATGGCCACGTTGAAGCCCTGCTCACCCCGGCAAACCGCCAGCATGGGCACGTCCATCTCGATGGCCTGCTGCATCAGGTTGATGTCAGAGGTATCCCGCTCGTCGTTCCACCCACTGGAGCCGTGGGGGGTCTGCTCCTCATCATAAAGGGAGGGGTTCCAGTCCTCGCCGCCGGTC
The DNA here is from genome assembly GCA_944385165.1 of uncultured Oscillospiraceae bacterium. Taxonomy (GTDB): domain Bacteria; phylum Bacillota; class Clostridia; order Oscillospirales; family Oscillospiraceae; genus Lawsonibacter. The sequence goes on along the minus strand of CALWWF010000016.1, from coordinate 4,385 downwards.
ATGAAGATACCGTCGATCTGGCTGAGAACTTCCTGAGCCTCGCTGGCGTCGTGCACCTGGGGCAGATACACGGCATAGGCGCCATTGCGCTCATAGGCCTCGGCAAAGCCCTGGTAGTCGCTGCCGATGCTGTCGCGCTTCCAGGAAATGCCGATCACCGGGCGCTCATTCACGTCGGTGATGGTGACCTCTGCCACTTCGCCGTCGGCATTAAAGCCCAGGTCCGCAGTCACCGCGTCCCCCAGAGTCCGGGTGCCAACCTCGGTACCCAGAACAACCGCAGGGGCATCGGCCGTACCCATGGCCGCGTCCAGTTCGGCCAGAGTATCAATGCCGGAGCCAGTCTCGTCTACGATCTGTACATCATCTGCATACGTAGCGGAGTAGACCACGTTATAGTCTACGCGGTTCTCCTCAACTGCAGGATACAAAATCGCATCCTTCACCGTTTTTGCTACTTCTGGGGGGCTGGTTGGCGCATCCACAGCGAATACTGTCGTTGGCAGCAAAGACAGCATGACTGAGATTGCCATTGTCAATGATAGGCCCCGTTTCTTCATTGCTTGATACACTCCCTTTCAATTGTAGTACGGTTTCTTGCGTATGAAAATACAACGCTGATCGGAGTGCGTTGCCCCATCGCCTCCAAACAGTGCTGCAGTTTCATCTGACAGAGCTTAAGATAATGTTAAATTGATACTAACATATTTTATAGCAATATACAAGATACAAACAATTTGTCGGAATATGAAATTTTTTTGTGAAAATGTACGAGTATAAAACTTTGCTGCATATATTTTTCCCCAAACTAAGATAGCTCTGGCGTTTTTCAAACATACGCTCCGTACGCCGCGCCCACGAGAGACAAATCAAACAACCTGTTCTTCTGACCGACGGTTTTAGGGGCGGAGCGGGAAAGATTCCGCTAAAGACGCAACAAAAAACCATTGGCAGGCATGTTCGCGCCTGCCAATGGTTTTATCATAAATATGCGGTAGCGTTCCGATCTGTGCCTTCTGGGATTCCCAATATTGCACTGCATTCTTTGGCGAAATCGCACCATATGATAGATAAGCGGAACCTTTCCTGCATTTTCGGGGAAAAAATAGAAAGATCCGCTTAAGCCTGCCCCTGGAGCTCGGCCCAACTGGGCAGCCCGTAAGCTGGCTGGGCCCGCTGCACGGCCCGGCGGATGGCCTGCTCCATCGCTCGGGCGGCCATGGTCCCCACCAGGTTCAGATCGCCGGAATACTCGCCGGTGGAAAGGGCGTAGACGCTGTCCCCGTCGGCGGTGGTGTGGACGGGGCGGATGGCCCGGGCGTAACCGTTGTGGGTCATGCCGGCAATTTTGGTGAGCTGGGACTTGGAGAAGGCGGCGTTGGTGACCACGATCCCTAAAGTGGTGTTTCCAGTGAACAGATTTTCTGCCGGGGAGGCGTCGGAGAACATCTCCTCCAAGGTGCTGGAGAAAGAGGAGCCGTCTGCGCTGCGCAATCCGGCAATGATTTGGCCGTCCGGGCCGTACACGTCCCCCAGGGCGTTGACCGCCACCAGGGCCCCCACCTTCAGCTCTCCCGCCTGAAGAGCGTAGGTGCCGAAGCCGGATTTCATGGCCCGCTCCATGCCCCGGTACTTGCCGATGGAGCACCCGATCCCGGCCCCCACGTTGCCCTCCGCCGGGGGCTGGTAACTGGCCTGTTCGCAGGCGGCATAGGCCATGGCCCCGTCCGGCCGGACGTCCCAGCGGCCCACCGTCAGATCGAAAAGGCAGGACTGGCACACCAGGGGGACCTTGGTGACCCCCACGTCAAAGCCGATGCCCCGCTCCTCCAGATACCGCTGCACGCCCCCCGCCGCATCCAGGCCGAAGGCACTCCCGCCGGAGAGAAGGACGGCGTTGATTCCCTGGGCGGCGGCCAGGGGGGTGAGAAGCTGAGACTCCCGGGACGCAGGGCCGCCGCCGCGTACATCCACCCCGGCGGGGCTCATCTGGTCGCATAAGAGCACGGTGCACCCGGTGGCCGCCTCCGCGTTCTGGGCGTGGCCCACGCGGAACCCGCCGACTTCCATGATATTGATCTCTGTCATTGGCTTTCGCCTCCTTTGTGTCCTATTATAGAGGATTTTCGTCCGGTGGCAAGAGGCATCGAACATTCAGAGCACCCCCGGGTCATTTAAGCGGCAGATAAGATGAAGCAATTGGAATCCGCCAATTTCCAATTTGAGCCGGGGAAACCTTGCATATCCGCCCTCTTCCTGCGGATACTAATTTTGTTTTCAAGAAAACACCGTGGGAGGAACTATATAGATGAAAGCGACTGGCATTGTGAGAAGAATTGATGATCTGGGCCGCGTCGTGATTCCCAAGGAGATCCGCCGTACCATGAGAATTCGCGAGGGCGACCCCCTGGAGATCTACACGGACCGGGACGGCAGCGTGATTTTCAAAAAGTATTCCCTAATGGGCGGGCTGACGGAGTTTGCCGGGCAGCTGTGCGACACCCTCAACCGGACCACTGGCCGCACGGCGGTGATCACCGACCGGGACAACACCATCGCCGTCTCCGGCGCGCCCCGGCGGGAGCTGCTGGACAAGCAGATCTCCCCCGACCTGGAGCGGCTCATGGAGGGGCGGCAGATCTACCAGCACAAGTCCGGGGAGAATGGGGTGCCGCTGTGCGCCGACGAGGGGCGGTTTTACCTGGACACCGTGGCCCCCATCCTGTCGGAGGGGGACGTATTGGGCAGCGTGGTGTTCACATCCCCCCAGGAGGAGCTGAGCGGCGGAGAGGTGGAGTACAAGCTGGCCCAATCCATCGCCGCCTTCCTGGGCAAGCACATGGAGAGCTGAGGGGCGGCCCGTTTAAAGTCGGCCACCGGCGGGAGCGCCGGCGGGCGGAGGAAACTCTGCCTGCCGGCGCTTTTTTGCCAGGACACAGGAAAAGGGACTTCCGGGAGAGAAGCTTTTTGGTTTACAAGGCCGGGGCGCTGTGGTAAAATGACAGCGATCTTGACGAAAGAAGGGAGCGCCTTGTCCCAGAACTTTTTTCCTATGATCGCCCGGATGCGGTATATCAACCGCTGGGGCCTCATGCGCAACACAGACCCGGAGAACATCCAGGAGCACTCCCATATGGTGGCGGTACTCTCCCACGCCCTGGCGGTGATCCAAAACGAGATCTTCCACGGTCAGGTGGATGCGGGGGCGGTAGCGGTGGCGGCGCTGTACCACGACGCCAGCGAGATCCTCACCGGCGACCTGCCCACCCCCATCAAGTACGATAACCCGGACATCCAGGGGGCCTACCAGTCGGTGGAGGCCATGGCGGAGCGGAAGCTGCTGTCCATGCTGCCCCCGGAGCTCCAGCCGGAGTACGAGGAGATTCTCACCATCCCCGACCCGGAGGTGCGGAAGCTGGTAAAGGCGGCGGATAAGCTCTCTGCCTACTTAAAGTGTGTGGAGGAGCGGAAGGCGGGCAACCTGGAGTTCAAAAAGGCGGAGGAGCAGACGCTGGAGGCGTTAAGGCAGATGGCGGCGGCCCTCCCGGCCCTGGACTACTTTATGGAGCGCTTCCTGCCCGGGTTTGAGCTCACCCTGGACGAGCTCAACTGACATACATTAAAAATTAAGAATGAAGAATTGCGGCGCGGAGCGCCGGAAAGGAAGGAACCCATATGAAAGCCATCGTTACCGTGATCGGCAAGGACCAGGTGGGCATCACCGCCGCGGTGTGTTCCCTGCTGGCGGAGCACAGCATCAACATCCTGGACATCAGTCAGACCATTTTGCAGGACTACTTCACCATGGTCATGCTGGTGGACACCACCGCCTGTGACAAGTCCATCGTGGAGATCTCCAACCTGCTGGAGGAGGCGGGGAAGGAGCGGAACCTGTCCATCCGCATCCAGCGGGAGGATATCTTCAATGCTATGCACCGAATCTAAGTAGGAGGACCGCTCAATGCTCAGTCAAAACGAAATCATGCAGACCATCCAGATGATCGACCAGCAGCATCTGGATGTGCGTACCATCACCATGGGGATCTCCCTGCTCTCCTGCGCCCGCAGCGATCCCAAGCAGGCCTGCGACGCCATTTACGATAAAATTACCCGGTATGCCGAGAAGCTGGTGTCCACCGGCGAGGCCATCGAGAAGGAGCTCGGCATCCCCATCGTCAACAAGCGCATCTCGGTCACCCCCATCGCCCTGGTGGCCGCGGCGGCGGACACCCGGGACTACGCCCCCTTCGCCCGGGCGCTGGACAAGGCGGCCAAGACCACCGGCGTGAACTTCATCGGCGGCTTCTCCGCCCTGGTGCAGAAGGGGATGACCGAGGCGGACCGGAAATTGATCGCCTCCATCCCCGAGGCCCTGTCCACCACCG
>CALWWF010000015.1 GCA_944385165.1 uncultured Oscillospiraceae bacterium | reverse complement strand
CGGCCCATGATCTCGATGATGGCGATCATGCCGGTGTCATACACCCGGGCGTCCTGCCAGACCTCGGCGCAGGAGGTGGCGATATACTTGGCGGCGGAGGCGAAGCCGGGGCAGTGGTCGGTGCCGTTCAGGTCATTGTCGATGGTCTTGGGCACGCCCATGATGCGGCACTCATAGCCCACCTTCTGCATATACTTGGAGATCTTGTTGCAGGTGTCCATGGAGTCGTTGCCGCCGTTGTAGAAGAAATAGCGCACATCATACTTCTTGAAAATTTCCAGAATGCGCTTGTAGTCGGTGTCGTCCACGTCGGGGTCGGCCAGCTTATAGCGGCAAGAGCCCAGAGCGGAGGAGGGGGTGTACTGCAGCAGGTCCAGCTCGGCGGGGTCCTCCTGGGACATATCGTACAGCTTGTCCTCCAAAACGCCCTTGATGCCGTGGGCGGCGCCCAGCACGCGGGTGATGCAGTCAGCCTTCAAAGCCGTCTGGATCACGCCCTGAGCGCTGGCGTTAATGACGGCGGTGGGGCCGCCGGACTGGCCGATGATACAAGCGCCGGTAAGTTCTTTCATGTTTACTTCCTCCTAAAAGTTTAATGTGGGAGCCAAAATTAGTTTTACCTAAATTTCTCTTACAAATCATACCACGCGTACTTGTATTTTTCAATCCTTAATGGTACAATATGATTCGTAAAAATCTTTCAAGGAGATGGTCAATATGCCATTGGTTACCACCACCGAAATGTTCAAGAAGGCCTATAACGGCGGCTACGCCATCGGCGCCTTCAACGTCAACAATATGGAGATCGTCCAGGGCATCACCGAGGCCGCCAGCGAAGTCAACGCCCCTGTGATCCTCCAGGTTTCCAAGGGGGCCCGCGCCTATGCCAACCACACCTATCTGGTGAAGCTGGTAGAGGCCGCCGTCATCGAGTGCCCCAATATTCCCATCGCCCTGCACCTGGATCACGGCCCCGACTTCGAGACCTGCAAGTCCTGCATCGACGGCGGCTTCACCTCCGTCATGATCGACGCCTCCTCTAAGCCCTTCGCCGAGAACATCGAGATCACCAAGAAGGTGGTGGAGTATGCCCACGACCACGGCGTGGTGGTAGAGGCTGAGCTGGGCGCTCTGGCCGGCATCGAGGACGACGTGAAGGTCTCCGCCGAGGAGTCCCACTACACCCACCCGGAAGAGGTGCAGGAGTTCGTGGAGAAGACCGGCTGCGACTCTCTGGCCATCGCCATCGGCACCAGCCACGGCGCTTACAAGTTCACCGCCGCTCAGTGCACCCGCAATGAGAAGGGCGAGCTGGTTCCGCCTCCTCTGCGCTTCGACATCCTGGACGAGATCGTCAAGCGTCTGCCCGGTTTCCCCATCGTGCTCCACGGCTCCTCCTCCGTGCCCCAGGAGTTTGTGCGCATGATCAACGAGAACGGCGGCAAGATGCCCGACGCCGTGGGCATCCCCGAGGAGCAGCTGCGTCAGGCTGCCCACAGCGCCGTGTGCAAGATCAACATCGACTCCGACCTGCGTCTGGCCATGACCGGCACCATCCGCAAGTTCATGGCGGAGCACCCCGACAAGTTCGATCCCCGGGAGTATCTGAAGCCCGCCCGCGCCGCCATCAAGGAGATGGTCAAGCACAAGATGATCGACGTGCTGGGCTGCGACAACAAGGCCTGATTTCTCGAACATTCATAGGAAAAGGGAGCGCTCCGGCGCTCCCTTTTTTGCTATGCAAAAGCATAGCAAAACTTTTGAGATGCACCATTTCTTCGCCCCTTCGGGGTAACCGGAAATGATGCGCAAAAACTTCATGCGCCGCTGATTTTGTCTCTGATCGTGGTGCGCCAAAGCGCATGAAGTTTCATGCCCTGTCACACTCGCCCGCCCTTGGGCATAGACTGCCGGGAGAAAGGGGAGAGGGACCTTGCCGGAGCTGATTCCATACGACCGCCAGGCGGCGGTGCGCTACGCCCACCGGTGGGCTTATGGCCGGAACCCGAAGTACTTTGATTTTGAGACCATTGGGGGCGACTGTACCAACTTTGCCTCCCAGTGCCTGTACCAGGGGAGCGGCGTGATGAATTTTACCCCGGATTTTGGCTGGTACTACATCGATGCAGGACGGAAAGCCCCAGCATGGACCGGGGTACCCTACTTTTACAATTTTATGACCCGGGAGGAGGAGACCCAGGGGCCGGTGGGGGTGGCGGCCTCCCTGGATATGCTGCTGCCGGGGGATTTCGTCCAGCTGCGCTTTGCCTACGATACCTTTGGCCACACCCCCATCGTGGTGGAGGTGGGGGAGCCGCCCACATTAGACAATATCTTGGTGGCGGCCCACAGCCAGGACGCGGATTTTCGCCCCCTGAGCACCTACTTTTTTCAAGAGATCCGGTTTCTCCATATCCTGGGCACCCGGCCGCCTTCCGCCGGGTGACTGTCCCGCCGGCCCGGCCCTGAAGACCGGGCCGGCCTTTTGGGAAAAAGGCTTGGCACAGCGCCCCCTTTCTGATATGCTTGGAGTGTGATTTTTGACCCGGCGCGGCATACTAGAGGAAAACGGGTTCCAAACGGGAGGCACTATGAACGTATTTGACATCATCGGCCCCATTATGATCGGGCCGTCCAGCTCCCACACCGCCGGCGCGGTCCGCCTTGGCCGGGTGGCGTGGAAAATTTTAGGGGAGAAGGCGGTGCGGGCGGATATTGCGCTCTCCGGCTCCTTTGCCCAGACCTACCGGGGCCACGGGACGGACAAGGCCCTGGTGGCGGGGATCATGGGGTTCCACTCCGACGATGGGCGAATTCGCGGTTCCCTCCAGCTGGCGGAGCAGTCCGGCCTGGCCGTGACGCTGCGGGAGGTCTCCATCCCCGGCGCGCACCCCAACACCGCCCGCATCTCCCTGACCGGGGTCAGCGGGAAAACCGTAGAGATCCAAGGCACCTCGGTGGGGGGCGGGAACATCCTGGTGACAGAGCTCAACGGCATGGCAGTCTCCTTTACAGGGCAGTACAACACCATTTTGGTGCTCCACCGGGACAAACCGGGGGCCATTGCGGCGGTCACCCAGTTTATGGCGGAGTCCGGGGTGAACATCGGGAATTTCCGCCTCTCCCGGCCCCGCAAAGGCGGAGAGGCGCTGATGACCATTGAGGTGGACGGAGAGGTCTCCGACGGGCTGATGGGTCGCCTGCAGGCGCTGGAACCGGTGCAGCAGGCGGTGCTCATCCGGGCGATTTGAGGGAGGGAGCAGGATGCTGGATGATCAGTCGGTAAAAGCGCTGTGCCAGGCGGCCCGGGAGGAGGGATGCACGATCTCTCAACTGGTGCTGCGGGATCAGGCGGAGCAGATGGAACTGCCCCAGGAGGAGGTGTACCGGCGCATGGAGGAGCGCCTGGCGGTGATGGAGGAGTCGATTCGGGCGGGGATGGACCCGGAGCTGCGCTCCAACTCCGGCCTCACCGGCGGAGACGCGGCCAAGCTGTTTTCCTATGCCCAATCCGGCGGCCTCACCGGCGGCTTTTTGAACCGCTGCATGGCACGGGCCATGGCGGTAGCGGAGTACAATGCCGCCATGGGCAAGGTGGTGGCCGCCCCCACGGCGGGGTCCTGCGGCATCCTGCCGGGGACAGTGGTCTCTCTGCTGGAGGAGGGCCGGTGCAGCCGCCGGGAGGCGGTGATGGCTCTCTTTACCGCAGGGGCGTTTGGCATGGTCATCGCCCAAAAAGCCTCTATCGCCGGGGCCCAGGGGGGCTGTCAGGCGGAGTGCGGCTCCGCCTCCGCCATGGCCGCCGCCGCTTTGGTGGAGCTGATGGGAGGGACTCCCGAACAGGCCGCCCACGCCTGCGCCATCGCCCTGAAAAACCAGATGGGCCTGGTGTGCGACCCGGTGGCGGGGCTGGTGGAGATCCCGTGCATCAAGCGCAACGTCTCGGGTACGGCCATCGCCTTCTCCTCGGCCGAGCTGGCTCTGGCGGGGATCGAGAGCAAAATCCCCGCCGACGAGTGCATCGAGGCCATGGGGGAGGTGGGGGAGAGTATGCCCTGCGCGCTGAAAGAGACCTCCCAGGGCGGACTGGCTGCCACCACCACGGGACAGCGGCTTCGGGAACAGGTGTTCGGCGGCGCGGCCTGCCGGACAGAACGGTAAAGGAGCGTCAGAAAAATACGCAGTCTGGACCACGAGTAAGGGTTCAGGCTGCGCATTTTGTGCGGCTGTGCCAAGTTGGAAGGACCATAATGTACATAACTGGAGCGTATCATGAACTTTTCCCAATTCAAACAGAATTTTTCCCTCCGCCTGGACCCACAGCAGGAGGCGGCGGTCCAGGCGGTGGACGGGCCGGTCCTCCTGCTGGCTGTGCCCGGAAGCGGAAAGACCACCGTACTGGTGGCGAGGCTGGGCTATCTGCGCTATGTGCGGGGTGTCCCTGCGGAGAAGATCCTCACCATGACCTATACGGTGGCTGCCGCCCGGGATATGGAGCGGCGGTATGCCGCACAGTTCGGAGCTCAGGCGGCGGAGGAAATGGAATTTCGCACCATCAACGGCGTGTGCAGCCGGATCATCCGCGCCTATGAGCGCGCTCTGGGCCGCACGGCTTTCCGCTTGGTGGAGGATAGCGGACAGAAAAATGCCCTGATGGGGGAACTCTACCGAAATCTGACCGGGGAGTTTGCTTCGGAGAGCACGCTGAAAAATCTCCAAACGGCCATCACCTATGGGAAAAACCAGATGCTCCGGGGGGAGCAGCTGGCGGGGATCGACGTGGAGGAGGTGGACTTCCCCGCCTTTTATCAGGCTTACAACCGGGCGCTGCGGGAGCGGGAGTGGATGGACTACGACGACCAGATGGTCTATGCCCTTCAGATCCTCCGCCAGTATCCCCAGATCTTACGCGACGTCCAGGCACGTTTTGCCTATTTCTGCGTGGATGAGGCCCAGGATACCTCCAAGATCCAGCACGTCATTCTCCGTCTGCTGGCCGGGGAGCGGGGAAACCTGTTCCTGGTGGGGGACGAGGACCAGAGCATCTATGGCTTTCGGGCCGCTTACCCCCAGGCGCTGACGGAGTTTGATACCGTCTATCCCAATGCCCGGGTGCTGTTTCTGGAACAGAATTACCGCTCCACCCGGCAGATCGTCTCGGCGGCGGACCGCTTTATTCAGAAAAATCAACACCGCCGCCCCAAGCACATGCGGGCGGCCCAGGGGGACGGGCCGGAGATCCGGGAGATCTCCGTATACAGCCGCAGGGAGCAATATTCCTATCTCTGTAAGGTGGCGGAGCACTGCACCCGGGAGACCGCCGTGCTCTACCGGGACAACGACAGCGCTCTGCCGCTCATTGACCGGCTGGACCGGGCGGGCATCCCGTACCGCTGCCGCCAGGTGGACAGCCTCTTTTTCACCAACCGGGTGGTGCGGGATGTGACGGATATTATCCGCTTTGCCCAGAATCCCAGCGACGGAGAGCGGTTTGGGCGCATCTATTTCAAGCTGGGAGCCGGGATCAGCCGCGCCATGACCCAGGAGGCCGCCGCCTGGGCAGGCCGGACTGGGGGAGACATTTTGGGGTACCTCGCCGATATGCCTGCCGCCTCCCCCTGGACGCGAAAACAGTGCCGGGCTCTTCAGACCCATATGGACCACCTGTTGGAGGAGCGGGCGGACAAAGCGGTCTACCGCATTGTACACTTTATGGGCTATGGGACCTATCTGGAGGAGCGGGGCGGAGATTTAAGCAAGGCGGAGATCCTGGAGGCTCTGGGGGCGGAAGAGCCTACCCCAAAGCGGCTGCTGAAGCGGCTGGAGGAGCTGCGGGAGGTGGTGCAGGCGGGCTCTGACCAGACGGAGTGTCCCTTTGTGCTCTCTACCATCCACTCCAGCAAGGGGCTGGAGTATGAGCGGGTCATCCTGATGGACGTGGCGGATGGAATGCTGCCCAAGATACTTCCCAAGCCGGGGGCCTCGCCGGAGGAGCTGGAGGCCTACGAGGAGGAGCGGCGGCTGTTCTATGTGGGGATGACCCGGGCAAAGCGGGAGCTGTCTGTCTTTACCTTTCGCAAGGATAACATCTCCTCTATTTTTTCCACCGAACTGTTCCCCAAAGAGGAGACGAAAAAAGCCGCTCCGGCCAAAGGCACGTCTCCGGTCAAGCAGGTAAAATCAGAGCAGATCGCCGCGCTGGCGAAAGACTATATCCCCGGGACCCGCTTGATTCACAAGTCCTTCGGAGCGGGAATCCTGACGGCGAGGACCGGAGATATTGCCGCTGTGGCCTTTGACAGCGGAGCGGTCAAGAAGATCGCGGTGGCTACCGCCCTCCGATCAGGACAGCTGCGGCTGGAGGGGGATGGACAGCGCTGAGGAACCCATGAAATCAAGAAGCAGCCTGAACCGTACAAGAAGCGGTTCAGGCTGCTTTGGCGTACTGAGGAAAAGAGTTGGTTCAGCCGTTGGACATTGGCCTAGGCTGGGGTTGAGTAGCAGGCTGCCTATCAAAGGCGGGATTGGTGAGGTAGACGTTTTTCGCGTCCATCTTCTCTTTGCACAGCCGCAGGCACTCACCGAAACGCTGGAAATGGACGATCTCCCGTTCCCGCAGGAAACGGATGACGTTATTCACGTCAGGATCGTCGGATAGACGCAGAATGTTGTCGTAGGTGAGGCGGGCTTTTTGTTCTGCTGCAATCATGTAAGCACAACAATGGTTTGCGGAGGAGCAGAAGAGCGTATGTCTATGAAAGCACTGGGAAAGGGTGGTGTGCAAATATTATGGCATCCAAACCGGCGAATTTCAATCCACACTCCCCATGATGGGAGCAACGCTATGACATCAAGGAATTAGGTAAGCAACTCAAATTTCAATCCATGCTCCCCGTGAGGGGAGCGACTCCACGGTCTCCTTGTCCAGTCCCAACGCTTCCAATTTCAATCCACGCGCCCCGCGAGGGGAGCGACCCCGTTTCCTTGCGGGTTTCCTGGCTCGTCCGGATTTCAATCCACGCTCCCCGCGAGGGGAGCGACTAAGGTTGCAGAGGCGCGTAAGCTTGACCAGGCAAATTTCAATCCACGCTCCCCGCGAGGGGAGCGACTACTGTTTGGCAGTTGCCTGGCTTCTTCCAGCAATTTCAATCCACGCTCCCCGCGAGGGGAGCGACGATCGCTCTCTGCCTATATGCCGAGCTACAGGCATTTCAATCCACGCTCCCCGCGAGGGGAGCGACCTGTCGGAGGTGCACCACGGGGGCATTGCGGGCCCATTTCAATGCACGCTCCCCGCGTGGGGAGCGACCATGACCAATTTCTCGGACAGCAAGCCATTAAAATTTCAATCCACGCTCCCCGCGAGGGGAGCGACCGCAAATGCTTGCGCCAAGTGCTGACGCATGGTTAATTTCAATCCACGCTCCCCGCGAGGGGAGCGACCAGCGTGTGGGCCTTGCGGAGTTGTTCGGCTTG
>CALWWF010000014.1 GCA_944385165.1 uncultured Oscillospiraceae bacterium | reverse complement strand
TACAAGCAGCGGGACAAGGTGGTGGAGCAGCTGGAGAGCCGCCTGCGGGCCTGCAACATCTGCCGCATGTCCATGGATGAGATGGACACCAAGGAGCGCAAGCAGGTGGAGAACTGGTTCCAGGATGAGGTGCGCCCCATCCTCTCCCCCCAGGTGGTGGACGCCCGCCACCCCTTTCCCCACCTGTCCAACAAGGCCCTGAACATCGTGCTGCGCCTGGAGAGCGAGGGCCAGCAGTCCCTGGGCCTGATCCCCGTGCCCCAGAGCCTGCCCCCCTATTTTGTCCTGCGGGAGCGGGGGCTGCGGTATATCCTGACGGAGGATGTGCTTTTGGAGTACGCCAAGCGCCTGTTCCCGGCCTTCTCGGTCCAGGGGAAGGCGGTGGCCTCAGTGACCCGGAACGCGGACATCAGCCCCGAGGACGAGGTCTATGAGGTGGACGAGGACTTCCGGCAGCACATGCGTAAGATCGTCAAAAAGCGCAACCGCCTGGCCCCGGTGCGCCTGGAGCTCCAGGGCGGCCGGGACGACAAGGCCATCGACTTTCTGTGCAAGCAGCTCAATCTCAGCCGGGAGCAGGTGTTCTTCTCCAAGGCCCCCCTGCGCATGAACTATGTCTTCTCCCTGGAGGGCCAACTGCCCCCGGAGAGCAAGACCGCCCTGTGCTATCCCCCCTATACCCCCAAGGCCCCTGGTTCCCTGCGGCCGGGGGAGAAGGTGCTGCCCCAGGTGTTGCAGCATGACGTGCTGCTCTTCTACCCCTTCCAGTCCATGGACCCCTTCCTGCACCTGGTGCGGGAGGCGGCCTCGGACCCGGACGTGCTGTCCATCAAGATCACCATCTACCGCCTGGCCTCCAAGGCCAAGCTGGCGGAGTATCTATGCGCGGCCGCGGAAAATGGGAAGGAAGTCACCGCTCTCATGGAGCTGCGGGCCCGCTTTGACGAGCAGAACAACATCCAGTGGGCCGAGCGGATGGAGGAGGCGGGCTGTACCATCCTGTACGGGGCGGAGAACATCAAGGTCCACTCCAAGGTCTGCCTTATCACCCGGCGGGAGAAGGGCAGGATTCAGTACATCACCCAGGTGGGCACCGGCAACTACAACGAGAAGACCGCCAAGCAGTACACCGACCTGTGCCTGATGACCGCTCGGCCGGAGATCGGCGAGGACGCCGCCGCCCTGTTCCGGAACATGGCCACCGCCAACATGGAGGGGAATTACAAGCAACTGCTGGTCTCCCCCTATCAGCTGCGGGACAAGTGCATGGAGCACATCGACCGGGAGATCGCCAAGGGCAAGGACGGCTATATCTTCCTGAAACTCAACTCCATCACCGACCGTAAGCTCATCGACAAGCTGGCCCAGGCCTCCCAGGCTGGGGTGGAGGTGGTGATGAACGTGCGGGGCATCTGCTGCCTGCTGCCCGGCATCCAGGGCCTGACAGACAACATCACCGTGTTCTCCATCGTGGGCCGCTATCTGGAGCACACCCGCATCTACCGCTTCGGCCGGGGAGAGGACGCGGCCCTGTATATCTCCTCCGCCGACTTTATGACCCGGAACACCGAGCGGCGGGTGGAGGTGGCCTGCCCGGTGCTGGCCCCGGAGATCCGCAAGAAGGTGTTCCATATCATCGACGTGCTCACCTCCGACAACGTGAAGGCCCGTCAGCTGGGCCCGGACGGCCTGTGGCACCCCCGGCAGGTGGGGAGCGTTCCCTGCTGCAGCCAGGAGGTCTTCCAGGAGGAGGCCGCCAAGGAAGAGCAGGAGATTCCCCACAACCTGTCCAAGCCCCGGAGAAAAGAGTCCCTGTGGAAGCGCATCTTCGGCGGCAAGAAGTAATCCGGCTGCCGTACCATCCAAACAAAACCCCGCCGTTTTTTCCGAAACGGCGGGGGTTTTGCGTCTTGGATTATGGGAGCGGAGGGAGGCCGTCCAGTTTCGGAGGGTACTCCCTCTGAAACTCGGTCATATTTCCCCAGTAGCGCTTGGGCATATGGGTCATGCGGCATTTGGGATTATAACGCCCCTGGATGGCGATGGTGTCGTAAAAGGCCCGCCACATCCGCCGGTAGTGGAGCTCCTCTTTGCCGGCCCGGCCCATCTGGAACTCCTCCATGGGGAGAATGGCCCACTTGCCGGGGACGTGGACCAGGGCCTCCCGGTGGGTGCGGTCGTAGAGAAGAAATTGCTCCTGGGGGTAGCGGCCGCAGAAGTGAGGGCGGAGGAGGGGGAGCACCCGGTTTTTGGGGGTGATCTCCCCCGCCAGGGCGCCCTCCAGCTCTGAGAAGCGGACAAAGCCGGTGAGCAGGTGGGCCTCCTCCTCCAGATGGCGCACCGCCCGGCGCACCGTGTCCACTACCGGATGGGTCAGGTTCCGGGTGAGATCCCGCTTCTGCCGGAACCCCAGCTGGTAAAACCGCCACAGCCACACCTCCCGCTCGGGCAGGCAGGTGAGAAATCCCCGTTCCGCCCACCGCTTGCCCTCCAGGCCAAATTGCTCCAGAGCGCGGTACACCCGCCGGGCCTTTTTCCGGTCCGCCTCCACCGGGCGCTGGGGGTAGAAGGAGGCGGCAGCCTGATCAAAGGGGGTGAAGTCCATGGGCTCCTCCCGGTGCAGGTAGCTTTCAAACACGCAGGTGAGAAACCCGGCGTAGGTGCCGTCGTAGAGATAGGAGACCTGGGTCCAGGACATGATAAGCGCCTCCTTTTGGCTGCCGCCGGCGGAGATCAGTCCGGCGAATCCCGCCGCTGGCTCGGATTTTAATACGTCGCAGCTTCCTCAGTCTGCCCAGCGGAAGTGGTCTGTACCTGCGCCTAACTCAAAGTGGTACTTGACGATGCCCAAGTCCACCTTGGTGTAAAACCCCATTCCGGCCTTGGCGGCCACGGCGTCTCCCCGGAGGGTGAACTTGAATTTCTGCTGGTTCATAGCTGTGGGGGCCAGCAGAGCGGCCTGCACTCCCCGCTGGAACCAGTCGGGGGCCGGGCCCTCCGTCTCCATGACCGCCTCTGGGGCCTTGGAGACGTGGGGGACCCCCTGGTCTGTTCCATAGCCGATGGCGATGACCAGCCCCAGCTTCTCCCCGGGGGCCGTCTGGAAAGCGGATTTCACTTTCTTATAAGTGAGGGCCACCCAGCAGGTGTTCAGCCCCATCTGCTGGGCTTTCAGGACCACTTTTTCTCCATAGTAGCCGCAGGTCTCATCCAGCTGAGCCGACTTTTTCCCTACCAGGGCGATGTAGTTCTTCACCCCAGAAAATTTTCCATAGTGGGCCAGGAAGCCCCAAAATCCCTCCGATTCGTCCAAAACCAGCTGCATGTGCAGGCCGCTCTCCTGGTTGCACTGGGCGAGAAAGCCGGTCAGTTCCGCCCGGACCTCCGGTTCCAGGGGCCGGTCCTCATAGCTGCGCACCGAGTGGCGCTGCTCCATTGCCTTGAATAATTCCATCGTGTGGATACCCTCCTGTGTCATCGATCATCTGCCATCTCACAGTTCGGGACGCATGCCATGATCTCCTGGATGTGGGAAAACAGCCGAATGGCCCTCTCCACCAGGCAGCTCTCTGGGGCCAGGCGGTAGTAGATGTGGGTGCCCTCCCGGTGGGAGGCCACGATCCCGGCCCGTTTTAAAATCTGGATGTGGTGGGAGATAGATGGCCGGGACAGATTGGTCCACTCTGCCAGCTGGGCCACCCGAATGCCGCCGCAGCCGCAGTTGAGCAGAATGCAGACCAGATACTGCCGGGTCTCGTCCCCCAGGGCGGTGAACAAGGTGCGGCACTCCTGAAACTCCCGTAAAAGCTGTTGAATGTCCGGCGTTGTGTTTTCCATGGCGCGTCCTCCGTTCCGATGTGACAGGCGCTTTTATTGTAGCACAGAATATCCCCGGATACCGGCTTTGTAAAGAAAATCGAGACGGAATGGGGGTGGGGAGCCGTTACGCGCCGGCGGGAGGATCAAACAAGGAGAGCTGTTCCATCACCGGCTCCCTGGGGGCGTCCAGGACGGTCAGGTGGCGCAGCAGGCCGTCCTCCCGCACCTTCAGACCGGTGAGGGGCTTCCCTGAGCAGGTGAGGAAGTATTGGGCCCGCTTCAAGACCACCCCCAGCCGCTTGAGCCCCTGGAAGGTGAGGGGACCCACCCGCCGGGCGGCCAGGATGCGCCGGGCGGACCTCACTCCCACCCCCGGCACCCGAAGGAGGGCCTCGTAGTCCGCCCGGTTCACCTCCACCGGGAAGAACTCCAGGTGGCGCAGGGCCCAGGTACACTTGGGGTCCAGGCGGGGGTCCAGGTTGGGGTTGTCTGCGTCCAGAAGCTCCTCCGCCCGGAAGTGGTAGAACCGCAGCAGCCAGTCCGCCTGATACAGCCGGTGCTCCCGCACCAGGGGCGGCTGGAACCCCTGGGGGGCGGGGAGGAGGGGGCTGTTGGACACGGGCATGTAGGCGGAATAAAACACCCGCTTTAAGCGATACTTGTCATAGAGCCCCTGGGTGAGGGAGAGGATCTGCCGGTCACTCTCCGGGGTAGCCCCCACGATCATCTGGGTGGACTGGCCAGCCGGGACGAACCGGGGGGCGTGGCGGTAGAGCTTCAGCTCCTGTTTCGAGACGGCAATGCCGTCCCGAATCTGTTTCATGGGGGCAAAGATGGCTTCCCTCCCCTTATCCGGGGCCAGCAGAGCCAGGCTGGCGGCGCTGGGCAGCTCGATGTTTACGCTGAGCCGGTCGGCCAGCAGCCCCAGCCGCCGGGTGAGGAGAGGGTCCGCCCCGGGAATGGCCTTGGCGTGGATGTACCCTCCGAAGCGGTACTCCTCCCGGAGCAGGCGCAGGGTCTCGATCATCCGCTGGGTGGTGTAATCCGGGTCTACCAGCACGGCGGAGGAGAGGAAGAGCCCCTCGATGTAGTTGCGCCGGTAGAAGCCCATGGTGAGCTGGCACAGCTCCCTTGGGGTGAAGGCCGCCCGGGGCGGGTCGTTGGACCGGCGGTTGACACAGTACTGGCAGTCGTACACGCACACGTTGGTCATCAGGACCTTTAACAGGGAGATGCACCGCCCGTCTGCGGAGAAGGAGTGACAGCAGCCGGCCAAGGTGGTGCTGCCGGTGGTCCCCGGCCGCCCCGCCCGGTCCAGGCCGCTGGAGGTGCAGGCGGCGTCGTACTTGGCCGCATCCGCCAAGATTTTCAGCTTGTCCAGCAGCTCCATCGCACAGTCCTCCCGAAATAGAACATTTGTACTATTATTATAAATCGGCGGCGGGAAAAGTCAAGAGGAAAATCTCCCCTATGTTCCAGGCCAATCCAGAATTGCTCAAACGGAAGGAGATTTTGTCCAAACGGAAAATCCTGTGAGAAAGGGATTGACAGCGAAGCGTGGGAGAGGTATGATAGGGATACAGTTAAATGATTACTTAATTGTTTGAGAGATGCTGAAACATGGGAGAGGAGTGCTTTTTATGAAGAAGACCTATCGGATCGATGTAGACTGTGCCAACTGCGCCAACAAGATGGAGGAGGCCGCCCGGAAGACCGAGGGGGTCAAGGCCGCCACGGTGAATTTTATGACCCTGAAAATGATCGTGGAGTTCCAGGAGGGCCAGGACCCCAAGGCGGTCATGGAGCAGGTCCGCAAGAACTGCAAAAAGGTGGAGGACGACTGCGAGATCTTCCTGTAAGTCCTCAAACACCCTGAAACGGCTCTGCCGCGGTAGGGGTGTTTTCTTACAAATATCAAATCAATAAATAAGCATTCGTTGAATTTTGACCGGACCGCCTTCCGCCCCGGTCAGAGGGAGAGATGGTTATGAACAAGAAACAAAGGATCATGCTGGCGCGGATTCTGGCTGCCGCCCTTTTGCTGGTGGTTCTGAATTTCATCCCGGCGGCGGGGTGGCCCCGCTTTGTGCTGTATCTGGCGCCCTATCTGATCATCGGCTATGATATTCTGCTGAAAGCTCTGAAGGGCATCAAGAACCGCCAGGTGTTTGACGAGAACTTCCTCATGGCGGTGGCTACGGTGGGCGCCATCGCCCTGGCCCTGTATGAGGGGAGCGGGGACTTTACCGAGGCGGTAGCCGTGATGCTCTTCTACCAGGTGGGCGAGTGGTTCCAGAGCTACGCCGTGGGCAAGAGCCGCCGGAACATCAGCGACCTGATGGACATCCGCCCGGACTACGCCAACGTGGAGCGGGACGGAAAGCTGGAGCAGGTGGATCCGGACGAGGTGGCCGTGGGCACGGTCATTGTGGTCCAGCCCGGGGAGAAGGTACCTATCGACGGCGTGGTGGAGGAGGGAGCCTCTACCCTGAACACCGCCGCTCTCACTGGGGAGTCCCTGCCCCGGGATGTGAAGGCGGGGGACGAGATCGTCAGCGGCTGCATCAACATGACCGGCGTGCTGAAGATCCGCACCACCAAGGAGTTCGGCGAGTCTACTGTGTCCAAGATCCTGGATCTGGTGGAGAACGCCTCCTCCCGCAAGTCCAAGTCGGAGGACTTTATCTCCCGGTTTGCCCGGGTATACACTCCGGCGGTGTGTATTGCCGCCCTGGCCCTGGCCATTCTGCCTCCCGTGGCGCGGATGCTGATTCTGGGACTGCCCGCCGGATGGGAGACCTGGATCTACCGGGCCCTCACCTTCCTGGTGATCTCCTGCCCCTGCGCCCTGGTTATCAGCATCCCCCTGTCCTTCTTCGCCGGCATCGGCGGAGCCAGCAAGGAGGGTGTGCTGGTGAAGGGCTCCAACTACCTGGAGACCCTGTCCCAGACGAAGATCGTGGTCTTTGACAAGACCGGCACCCTGACCAAAGGGGTGTTCGAGGTGGACGGCATCCACCACAGCGACATCGGCGAGGAACAGCTGGTGGAGTATGCGGCCCTGGCGGAGTGCGCCTCCTCCCACCCCATCAGCAAGAGCTTGCAGCGGGCCTACGGCAAGGAGATCGACCGCAGCCGGGTCACCGGCATCCGGGAGATCAGCGGCGGCGGCGTCATTGCCAAGGTGGATGGCAAGGAGGTGGCTGCCGGCAACGACAAGCTGATGGATCAGCTGGGGGTACAGTATATCTCCTGCCACAGTGTGGGCACTATCATCCACATGGCCATCGACGGCAGGTACGCCGGGCACATCGTCATCTCCGACGTGCTAAAGCCTCACTCCATGCAGGCCATCCAGGCTCTGAAGGCCACCGGCGTCCGCAAAACCGTCATGCTCACCGGCGACGCAGAAAAAGTCGCCTGCCAGGTGGCCGGCGCCCTGGGTATCGACCAGGTGTACAGCGAACTGCTTCCGGCCGATAAGGTGGAAAAGGTGGAGGAGCTGCTGAGGGAGAAGCCGGAGAAGGCGAAGCTGGCCTTCGTGGGCGACGGCATCAACGACGCGCCGGTGCTGCGCCGGGCGGACATCGGCATCGCCATGGGGGCCATGGGTTCCGACGCCGCCATCGAGGCCGCCGACGTGGTGCTTATGGACGACGACCCGCTGAAAATTGCCAAGGCCATCAAGATCTCCCGCAAGTGCCTGGGCATCGTGTATCAAAACATCGTCTTCGCCATCGGGATCAAGCTCATCTGCCTGGTCCTGGGGGCTCTGGGCATCGCCAACATGTGGCTGGCTATCTTTGCCGACGTGGGCGTGATGATCCTGGCGGTGCTCAACGCCATCCGGGCCCTGTTCGTCAAGAATCTGTAAGGGCGCGCGTAACATAAAAAGAGTGGATGTCTGAGGCCTCAGGCATCCACCTTTCCTTTTTTCGCTTACAGCAGGCCCACGGTGCGCAGCAGGAAAATCCACACAAAGAGGGTGAACATGATCAGGGCGGCGGTCAACACCACATACTGTCGGGCCAGCTCCGCGTCGCCCCCCATCTCCTCGGCCATCACCGCGCTGGCCGCGGCCACCGGGGAGCCGTACATCCCCACCAGGGCGCTGATGGCGGCGGGGCCCGCGGGGAGCAGGCCGATGGCCTGGGCCCCAATTGCCAGGGCCAGCCCCACCGCCGGGGCCAGGATCAGCCGCTGCACCACGCCCACGGCCAGCTCAGTCTTCATGTCTCCCACGGCGCTGAAGTTCACCCGGGCCCCCAGGAGCACCAGGATCAGGGGAGTGGCCATGCCGGCCAGGTCGCTGACCGCCTCGTAGAGGAAGGGGAGATCCCGCTCCAGGGAGAACACCAGCTCTCCCTGGGCGTCTACGGGGATGAATTCCCGGATACACAGGCAGATGAGGCCGGCCACCTGGCCCAGGATCATGGGATTGGTGGCAATCTTCTTTAAAATTCCCCGGACGTTCACCGCCCGGTCCGGCCGGTCGGAGTAGATGGTCAGGCACAGCACCGCCACGACATTATAATAGATGATGGTGGGAGCCTGGATGCTGGCGGAGATGGCGCTGGCCGCCGCGCCCCCCAGGGAGGCGGACAGGCTGGTGCCGATGATGGCGAAGTTGCTGCGGAAGCTGTTCTGGATCATGATGCCCCGGCGGCTGCGCTGTTTGGTGAAGAGGCGGGATTCGATGACCCCCATCCCTGTCAGCACCAGACAGCTGACCAGCACAAAGACCATGCTGTTGAGGTGGATGTCCGCCAGGGAAGGAATGGCGTAGACGTTGCAGAACATCAGCGGGGAGATCCCAAAGCGGAAGGCAAACGTATTCAGCTTGGTAAGGATCGCATCGTCGAAGAATTTGCTCTGCTTCAGCCAGCAGCCCAGCAGCATCAAAAGCAGCATGGGCGTGACAGCATTAAAGGCGTAAAAAAACGTGTCCAGCATGGAAAAGTCCCCCCGCACGGCCGCCAAAATGGGCAGGCGTAAGCTCATATCGTATATAATACAAATATTATAGCGGATTCTCTTGATGGGGACAACTGTAAAAACTCCGAAAAGATAGGGGGATTTTACAGAAAAAACCGCCGTTTGGCGGTTTTTTCTATGGCCCTTTTGGATTACGTTTCCGCGTGCGTCAGAGCGCGGATGCGGGGGCGGAGGATACGCAGGTATAAGAAGACGGCGGCCAGGCAGGCGAGCAGCTCCGCCCCAAAGAAGCACAGCCAAACCAGTTCTGGAGCAAACCACAGCAGCAGCGCAGCCAAGGGCAGCAGAAGAAGGATCTGCCGCAGCAGGGAGATAAGCAGCGAGAAGCTGCTGCGCCCCAGGGACTGGAAGGAGGCGGAGAGGATGATGCTCACCGCCGCCAGGGCAAAGGACAGGGCGGCCATCCGCAGGGCCGGGACTCCCATGGCCGTGGCCTCTTCCCCCGCCCGGAAGCAGAACCGCAGCAGGGGGGAGGCGGCCAGGGCCAGGATCGCCGCGCCTCCCAGCCCGGTCCCCGCCGCCAGTTTCAGGCTGAAGCGGACGGCGTGGGTGATGCGCCCAGGGGAGCGGGAGCCGTAGTTGTAGCTGACGATGGGGATCAGGCCGTTGCTCACCCCGAAAATGGGCATGAACACAAAGGTCTGGATCTTAAAGTAGACCCCCAGTACGAACACCGCCGTCTGGGACCACCGGGTGAGCAGCTGGTTGAGCCCCAGGGACATGAAGCTGGACAGAGACTGCATCACAATGGCCGGGGCGGCGATGCGGAGCATTTCCCGGGAAAGGGCGGTGCTGGGGCGGAATCCCCGGAAGGATATGGAGAAGGTACGGCGGATGCGCCAGAGCAGGAAAAAGCCAATGCAGGCCCCGGAGATCTGCCCGATCACCGTGGCGATGGCCGCCCCGGCCACCCCCATATTCAGCCCAAAGATGAACACCGGGTCCAGGATGATGTTCAGCACCGCCCCAGAGCCCTGAACGATCATGAATCCGGCGGGGTGCCCGGTGGTCTGGAGCAGCCGCTCGGTGAGAAACTGCATGCACATCCCAATGGACAGCCCGCAGCAGATGGTGAGGTACTCCACCCCCGCCTGAGCTACCGCCGGGTCATCGGTGGACAGATGGAAGAACAGGGGTGCGCCCAGCAGGGCGAAGGCCAGGAACAGCACCCAGCACAATCCATAGAACAAAAAGCCGTGGCATGCCACCTGGTTGGCCTCCTCTCCCTTGCCCTCCCCCAGCCGCTGGGCGAAGGTGGCGTTGAAGCCCACCCCGATGCCGGTGCAGAAGGCCACCATCATCAGCTGGACCGGGTAGGCGTAGGACAGGGCCAGAAAGTCCAGATCGCTGACCTGGGCCACATAGATGCTGTCCACCAGGTTATAGATGGCGCTCATCAGCATGGAGATCATGATGGGGGAGGACATGGCGAGCACCAGCCGGCCCACTGGCATGGTCCCCAGAAGATTACCCTG
The DNA here is from genome assembly GCA_944385165.1 of uncultured Oscillospiraceae bacterium. Taxonomy (GTDB): domain Bacteria; phylum Bacillota; class Clostridia; order Oscillospirales; family Oscillospiraceae; genus Lawsonibacter. The sequence continues at coordinate 7,657 of CALWWF010000014.1, read as the reverse complement.
GTCCTGTGGGCGGCTCATAGGGCGTCCCTCCCGGATAGCAAGCGGGTATAGCGCAAGTCCATGCAGACCGCACCGGCAAGGGGTACCTGGGTCTGGGAGCCATCCCAGGAGAAGCCGTGGCGCTCATAGAACCGGCGGGCCCCCTGATTTTCCCGCAGTACATAGAGCAGACAGCCGGGTCGGCCCGCCTGAGCCTGCCGTCGGATCATCTCCTCCAGCAGAAGGGAGCCGTATCCCTTTCCCGTCTCCCCGGGCAGGGTGTAGAGGGAGATCACCTCGCCCCAGCCGGCATAGGCGGCGTTGTCAAAGGCGCACAGGCTGCCGTCCTGCCCCGCGTCCAGCCGGGCCGGCCCGCAGCTGCCGGAGCAGACCGGCTGCCCGTCCCGCAGCACCAGCAGCCCGCAGTGCTTTCCGGTCCGAAACCCCTCCTGGAAAAAAGGGACCCAGCGGTCCTCGGTGATCTCCCCCTCTAAAAAACTGCGGGGGAGCGTCCCGGCGTAGGCAAAACGCCAGGCCAGGGCGTGGATGCGGGAGAGGGCGGAGAAGTGCTCCGGGGTGCTGGCTTCCACGATTTGAAGCGTTTCCACAAAGATCCCTCCTTCCTCTTTCCTGCATCATAGCAGATGGGCGGAGATTTGGCAAGCCGCTCCCCCTGCCCGCCGCCCCCGCCTGCATGGCCCAAACCCCGCCGCTCCCGGCGGTTTTCCCAGCTGTACGCTCTGACAGACCGGTTTTCCCGGATGGGGACGGGGTGCGCTTTTGTGCAATCTGCCCACTTGGTTTTGAAAAGAAATTTGGGGACAAGTTTGCCCTTTTGGGGAGAGATGCACAAGTTCCAGCCGGAAACAGGGTGTTTTTCCTCCTTCTCCCGGCGTTAAGAAATCGTTAAAATTGTTGTATTTTCGTCCGCCAGGAAGTATCATGTATCAGAATAGAGATTTGCCTGTTTCTTCGGAAACGACGGAAACGATGTGTTTAGGAGCTTTTTCGTTTTATGAGTCTTCGGATTGGAATTGACATTGGCTCCACCACCGTAAAAGTGGTGGTGCTGGATGAGCAAAACAAGCTGCTGTTCCGCTCCTATGAGCGGCACTACTCCAAAACCCGGGAGCGGGCCTGCGAGACCCTGCGCTCCATTTCGGATATGCTCTCGGGCAAGCAGATTAAAATGGTCATTACCGGCTCCGCCGGACTGGGCGTGGCCAACGCCTCAGGCATCGACTTTGTCCAGGAGGTCTACGCCACCGCCGCCGCGGTGAACACCTACATACCTGGCACTGATGCGGTCATCGAGCTGGGAGGCGAGGACGCCAAGATCATCTTCTTCGGCGGCGCTCTGGAGGAGCGGATGAACGGCTCCTGCGCTGGAGGCACCGGCGCCTTCATTGACCAGATGGCTACCTTGATGAACGTGACGGTGGACGAGCTGGACGCGCTGTCCCTGAAGCATGAGAAGATCTATCCCATCGCCTCCCGCTGCGGCGTATTCGCCAAAAGCGACATCCAGCCCATTTTGAACCAGGGCGGGCGAAAGGAGGACGTGGCCGCCTCCATCTTCCAGGCGGTGGTGGACCAGACGGTGGCCGGTCTGACCCAGGGCCGGGAGCTGAAGGGAAAGATCGTCTTCCTGGGCGGTCCCCTCCACTTCCTGATGGGTCTGCGGCAGCGCTTCGTGGAGACCTTGAAGCTGGATGCGGAGCACGCCATTTTCCCCGAGGACGGGGACTGCTTCGCCGCCATGGGCGCGGCCCTGTGCTCCACCGACTATGATACCATCCTCTTTGAGGACGCCATGAAAAAATTGGAGGAGAGCGTGGACACCACCACCCTGGTGGACACCATGCCTCCTCTGTTCCAGGATGTGGCTGAGTACGGCGCGTTCTGCGCCCGGCACAACGCCAAGCGCCCCCCCCAGGTGGATATTCAGACCTATGAGGGTCCCGCTTGGCTGGGCATTGACGCCGGCTCCACCACCACCAAGCTGGCCCTCACCACACAGGACGGCGGGCTGCTGTACACCTACTACCACTCCAACCTGGGGAATCCGGTGGCCATTGTGCTGGAACAGCTGCGGGAGATCTATGCCCAGTGCGGAGACCGGATTGAGATCAAGGGCGTGGCGGTCACCGGCTACGGGGAAGATTTGATCAAAAACGCCTTCTCCTGCGACCTGGGGCTGGTGGAGACCATGGCCCATTACAAGGCGGCCGCGCACTTTGAGCCCGATGTGGACTTCATCATCGACATCGGCGGTCAGGACATGAAGTGCTTTAAGATCCGCAACGGGGCGGTGGACTCCATCATGCTCAACGAGGCCTGCTCCTCCGGCTGCGGCTCTTTCATCGAGACCTTTGCCAAAGCCCTGGGCTATACCATCGCCGACTTTGCCAAGCTGGGGCTGTTTGCCCAGAAACCGGTGAACCTGGGGTCCCGGTGTACCGTGTTTATGAACTCCAGTGTGAAGCAGGCCCAGAAGGACGGGGCCAGCGTGGAGGAAATCTCCGCCGGTCTCTCCATTTCCATCGTCAAAAATGCCATCTACAAGGTCATCCGGGCCACTTCGGCCGACGATCTGGGCCAGCACATTGTGGTACAGGGGGGCACCTTCCTCAATGACGCAGTGCTTCGGGCCTTTGAGCAGGAACTGGGCCGGGAGGTCACCCGTCCCACCATCGCCGGTATCATGGGGGCCTTCGGCGCGGCTCTGGCCGCCCGGGACCTGAACCTGGAGAAGAGTGCGGTGCTCTCCGCCCAGGCGCTGGAGAAGTTTACCCACACCGCCAAGCCCGCCACCTGCGGACTGTGCACCAACCACTGCGCCCTCACTGTGAATACCTTTGACGGGGGCCGGCGCTTTGTCTCGGGCAACCGGTGCTCCCGCCCCCTGGGGGAGGAGCCCACCCACCTGCCCGACCTGATGCGGTATAAGTATCAGAAGCTCCGCGCCCTCCACGGCAAGGGCCAGGGGGACGGCTCCCGGGGGCGGATCGGCATCCCCTTTGGCCTGAATATGTACGAAAACCTGCCCTTCTGGTTTGAGATGTTCACCCGCCTGAATTTTGAGGTGGTCCTCTCTCCGGAGTCCAGCCGGAAGCTCTACATCAAGGGCCAGCGCACCATCCCCTCGGATACTGTGTGCTACCCCGCCAAGCTCCTCCACGGCCACATGGAGGCCCTGGTGGAGGAGGGAGTGGACGCCATCTTCTACCCCTGCATGCCCTATAACTTTAACGAGCACATCAGCGACAACAACTATAACTGCCCTGTGGTGGCCTACTACCCGGAGCTGCTGGCGGCCAATGTGCCGGAGCTGAAGAAGGTCCGCTATCTGTACCCCTACTTCGGCCTGCACCGCCCCAAGGACTTTGAAAAGCATGCCGCCAAGTGGTTTGCCGAGGAGTTTAACGTCCCCAAGCACGAGACGGTGGCGGCTGCCCGGGCGGCCTATGCGGTTTACGACGCCTATAAAAACGACGTGCGTGCCACTGCCCAGCAGTATATCGCCCAGGCCCGGGCTGAGGGCCGTCCTATCTTGGTGGTGGCCGGCCGGCCCTACCACATGGACCCGGAGATCAACCACGGCATCAACGATCTGATCACCAACTACGGCTTCATCCTCATCACCGAGGATTCCGTGGCCTATCTGGAGGATAAGGCCCCCCGCCATGTGCTCAATCAGTGGACTTACCACGCCCGGATGTACAACGCCGCCCGGTATGTGTGCACCCAGGACGACATGGAGCTCATCCAGCTGGTGAGCTTCGGCTGCGGCATCGACGCCATCACCGGTGACGAGATGCGCTCCATCCTGGAGGAGGGCGGCAAGCTGTACACCCAGCTGAAGATCGACGACATCAGCAACCTGGGCGCCGTTAAGATCCGCATCCGCTCTCTGATGGCGGCCATTGACGCGCGGAAGCAGAGCGAAGAGTAGAGAGTGAAGAGTGAAGATACGGAATTCGCCGCAGGCGAATGGCTCTCAAATCGTCCGGCTGCGCCGGACACCATATCTCCACTCTCAACTCTTCACGCTTAACTCTAATGAAAAAGGAGTTTTTATGGCTAAGTTAGTATACGATGAGACCGGCCGATTGCTGTTTACCAAGGAGATGAAGGAGGAGTATACGCTCCTGATGCCTCAGATGCTGCCGGTCCACTTCGGCATGATGCAGAAGCTGCTCCAGAACGCCGGGTATAAGGTGGACATGCTTACCTCCAATGATCGGAGGATCGTGGACGAGGGATTGAAGTATGTCCACAACGACACCTGTTATCCCGCCTTGCTGGTCATCGGCCAGCTCATCGACGCGGTAAAGCACGGCGGCTACGACCCCCACAAGGTGGGATTGCTTATCACCCAGACCGGCGGCGGCTGCCGGGCCAGCAACTACATCCACCTGTTGCGCAAGGCCCTGGAGAAGGCGGATATGGCCTATATTCCCGTGGTGTCTGTCAACCTGTCCGGCCTGGAGAAGAACCCCGGCTTTAAGATCACGCTGCCCCTTCTGCGCAAGGTGATTTACGCCATGATGTACGGGGACATCATCGTCAACGTGTCCAACCAGGTCCGCCCCTATGAGGTGAACCCGGGGGAGACCGACGCCATGATCGACGCTTGGTCCCACAAGCTGGTCACCGGCTTTGAAGAGGGCAAGGGTATGAGCCGCAGCCAGATGCGCCGGATCTTTGCCCAGATCTGCGACGATTTTGCCGCCATCCCCGTCCAGGGGGAGCCCAAGGTCCGGGTAGGCGTGGTGGGGGAGATCTATGTAAAGTTCTCTCCCCTGGGTAATAACAACCTGGAGCACTTCCTGCTCACCGAGGGTGTGGAGCCGGTGGTCCCCGGTCTGACCGATTTTATCATTTTCAAGATCTACAACCGGGTGGCCGACGTGGACCTGTACGGCGGTAAGTGGATCAAGAAGGTGGCCTGCAAGATTTTTATGGGCTATGTGGAGAGCTGCCAGAAGGACATGATCCAGGCATTGAAGGACTCCCACCGCTTCCGTGCCCCCGGTACCTTCCAAGAGCTCCACAGTCTGGTCCACGGCTACTTAGGGGACGGAAACAAGATGGGCGAGGGCTGGCTGCTCACCGCCGAGATGCTGGAGCTGATCCACTCTGGCACCAGCAACATCGTCTGTACCCAGCCCTTCGGCTGCCTGCCCAACCACATCGTGGGTAAGGGTATGATCCGCAAGCTCAAGGAGGACTACCCCGACAGCAATATTGTGGCCATCGACTACGACGCCAGCGCCACCAAGATCAACCAGGAAAACCGGATCAAGCTCATGCTGGCCAACGCCAAGGGCATGGCCCAGCAGAAGCACACCGAGGCGGCCTCCCCGGAAGGGGAGGGGCAGGAGAAGGAGGGCGAGAAGCCCTTGGCCTCCGCTCACGCCTAACCTACTTTTCTTGAAAGAAAAGTAGGCAAAAGAACTTTCTGCGAAGCTTCGCTTCGCCTCTGGCAAGAGAAATCAGGTTATCATACATCTGAACCAGCAGGAGGGAAGAACCTTCCTGCTGGTTTTTTCTGCATAGAAGCAGCAAAAAGGGGCCGCCGGAATCACCGGCGGCCCCTTTGTCCTATTATGTGTTCGCTTGGTTTTGCGGGACGTTCATTTCTCGGGCCCGCTCCGTCAGCCAGGCGGCCAGCTGCTCCAGCCCCTCCTGGTCCAGGGAAAAGGACCTTTCTTCCAGAATTTCGCTGAGTTCTTTCGTCAGCGGTCCCCGCCACAGCTGGACGGTGAGAGCCCCTTCTTGAGGTTGGAGAAAAAAACGGGCCTGGCCGAGACTTCCATACCAGGTATTGCCATTCTCCCAGAAGGACAGGGTGGGAATAAAAACCTCTTCCACGGTGGTGATGCTCCTTTTAAATGTTACCGCCGGGTGCGCCTCCGGTGGTCATAGGGAATGGGATTTGGATTGGCCCGGTAAAACAGGGCGATGGCATCGCACACCCGGTCATACAGGTCGTTGTCCTTGTAGGCCAGTTCTCCGTTGTAGTCTTCCTCCAGCGACTGGTCGGAAAGATCCCCCTGGTAGTAGCGGTAGGCAATCTCTCCGCAGGAGCGCAGGCGTACCAGGGCCGAATGGACCCCCTCCCACTCCTCTGGGGTGAGGCAATCCGCGCTGCCCAGGTGGGAGAGAAGAAAGTCGCAGCCCTCCAGATAGCTCTCGTCCCAGTTCCGGTTCGCGTTGGCCTGGGCCTCGTGCCGCAGCTTTTCGATCTGGCGGAGAAGCTCCCCCTGTAACACCTGGGACCGGCCCCGCTTGGGCACCCAGCGGTTCCAGATTTCCTTGCAGATTTCAAAATATTCCATACCAGTGCGCGCTCCTTTGGTTTTCCAGGGATCAGGGCTCCTCCGGTTCGGCCCAGTGCAAGCTCCGGCCCACCGCTTTGTGCCACCCCTTCAGCAGCCGGGTTCGGACCTCCGGGCCCATGTTGGGCCCATAAAGCCGGTCGGTCTGCCGGAGGGACCGGATCTCCTCCTTGCCGCTCCAAAAGCCCACCGCCAGGCCGGCTAGATAGGCGGCCCCCAGGGCGGTGGTCTCCCGGATCTTGGGGCGGCGTACCGGCTTATCCAGAATGTCCGCCTGGAACTGCATCAGGAAACTGTCCCGGCTGGCCCCGCCGTCGGCGTTGAGCTCTTTCAAGGAAATGCCGGTATCCTTCTCCATGGCGTCGGCCAGGTCCCAGACCTGATAAGCGATGGACTCCTGGGCCGCCCGGATGATGTGGTCCCGGCTGGTCCCCCGGGTGATGCCCACCAGAGCCCCCCGGGCGTACATATCCCAGTAGGGGGCCCCCAGGCCGGTAAAGGCGGGGACCAGGTACACGCCCCCGGTGTCCGGAACCTTGGAGGCGTAGTACTCCGCGTCCCGGGCCTCCCCAATGAAGCGCAGGCCGTCCCGGATCCACTGGATCACCGCCCCGCCCACAAAGACGGAGCCCTCCAGGGCGTACTGGACCTGGCCGTCCAGGCCGACGGCGATGGTAGTGAGCAGGCCGTTCTCGCTGCGGCAGAGCTGTTCCCCCGTGTTCATCAACAGGAAACAGCCGGTGCCGTAGGTGTTTTTTGCCTCGCCGGGGGAGAAACATGCCTGGCCGAACAGGGCGGCCTGCTGGTCGCCGGCTATCCCGGCGATGGGGATCTCCACCCCCTGGAGGTTGGCCGTGCCGTAGATCTGGCTGGAGTCCCGCACCTGGGGCAGTATCTCCATGGGGATGTCCAGTTTTGCGCAGATGCGCTCGTCCCAGCACCGCCGCCGAATGTCAAAGAGCATGGTGCGGCTGGCGTTGGTCACGTCGGTGATATGGACCGCCCCGCCGGTGAGCTTCCACACCAGCCAGGAGTCCACCGTGCCGAACAGCAGCTCCCCCGCCTTGGCCCGCTCCCTTGCCCCCTCCACATGGTCCAGCATCCACTGGAGCTTGGTGGCGGAGAAGTAGGCGTCGATGAGCAGCCCGGTGTGCGCCCGGATGTAGTCGGAAAATTCCCCGTCCGCCTTGAGTGCTTCACACAGGGAGGCGGTGCGGCGGCACTGCCACACGATGGCGTTGCAGATGGGCCGCCCGGTGGCCTTGTCCCAGACGATGGCGGTCTCCCGCTGGTTGGTGATGCCGATGGCGGCGATCTCCTGGGGGGAGACCCCT
>CALWWF010000013.1 GCA_944385165.1 uncultured Oscillospiraceae bacterium | reverse complement strand
AAAAGTTTTTGATTTTCTTCCCTTTAGAGGCTTCCACAAAAAGAACCGGAATTGTTTCGTCCCATTTTGGCGGTTGTGAAGATTTCGTAGCTTTTGTACTTCACGTTATCTTCACATTCCTCTTTATTCCAATTCCTGCCGCTTCATACGCCCCAGCTCCTCGCGGGCCTTCTCCTCCCACCAGTTTTTCAGCCAGATCCACCCCAGGGACAGGGCGGGGATATTAAACACAAAGAGGAATCCGCCCACGGTAGACGCTGTCAGCGGGTGGTCCGGGTCAGGGAAATACTCCACTGTCACCTCCTCCGGCGGAGGCTCATAGGAGGAGGGGGCGCCGACGGGCGTGGTGTAACTGGTTTGGGTGATCAGAGGCGGGCCCTCGTAATGGAGCATCACAACCGACATAGTCACCGTCAGGAACAGCCCATACAGCAGGGCAGTGCCCGGCAAAATCAGCCCCAGCCAGCCGGGCTTTCTCCGGCACAGCCGCTTCTGGACGGCCATCACCGCCAGCAGGGGCAGGACCACGAAAACCAGGATGATGGGGGAAAAGATCAAAAGCAGCGGGAACATCGCCGCACCCTCCTTTCTGCACTCCCCTTTTCCAACCGTTCATCACTCTAAGTCCTGGATGTTCATTTTCTTCATCTCATCGTGAAAATCCCGGCGGTTTTTGTAGTAGAGCCAGATGCCTACCAGCACCACCGTGGGAATGTTGCACACCAGGAACAGTACACCCACCGTGGCCGCCGCCTCCAACGTTGCTCTGTCCTGGTTCTCCCCGGCGCTGGGGTCCGGGTACTGCTCCAACACGTTGCCCTCCCCGTCGTAGACGGTGGTCACACCGTTTTCCGTCTCCTGGCGCTCCACCACCTGGCCGTTCTCCTCCAGGACCAAGGTGCCGCTGCCCCCTTCCACAGCCTGGCCAAAAGTGGCATAGCTAAACACCATCAGAAAGCTGAACAACAGGCTCAACACCGGAAGGATCAGCCCCAACCAGCGGTTTCTCCGCTTACACAGCCACACCTGGAGGGCAATGATCAAAGCCACCGGCAGCAAAACAGATAAGATCACAACCGGCAGGGCCACCAGCCCCAGTACAGACGCAATCGCCATATCAGGATTCCCCCTTTGTTTTCTTGTAGGCGCTGATAAGCACCTTGGCGGTATCGAAGTCCAACTTATCGCTGACCGTCAGCCGCTTGATGAGAGCGATATACGGGTCGGCGGCGGTGTCCTCGCTGAGCCTGATCTTCTGGATCAGCCGGTCCAGCCGCAGGCGCACGGTGGGATAGGTCACCTTATACTCCGCCGCCACCTCCTTCATGGACCCGGAGGCCAGGACGAATTTCTTGATGAAAACCAGGTCCTCCTCCTCCAGTTCCGCCATCCATTCGGGCACGGTCTCTATGGCCATCTCCTCCGCCTCCCTTCTGTACTTGCAGTATAGCATTTCATTTTATTAAAGTCAATCTTTTATTTTGTTTTTCATATCTTTGTAATAATTTTTATATCCCCTGAAATCCGCCCTCCCGCTCCGGCGGGCGGCTTATCCCAAAACGGCGGAAAGCGGCGCCGGAGCGCCGCTTTCCGCAAAATACCGTTCGTGATGTAAAATTATTTCCCCAGTCCGGCCAGCACCTGCTGGTAGTCCCGGTAGTTCTCCTCCAGTAGCCGGGGGGTGTCCAGGCCGTAGGGGCACTTGGACTTGCAGGAGCCGCAGTGGAGGCACTGCTCGATCTGCTTCATTTTCTCCTGCCACTCAGGGGTGAGCCACCCCGCCGCCGGAGAGCGCCGGAGCATCAACGTCATCCGGGCGCAGTTGTTGATCTCGATCCCCACCGGGCAGGGCATACAGTAGCCGCAGCCCCGGCAGAAGTCCCCGGAGAGCTCCTTCCGGTCGTGCTCGATCAGCTCCCGGCGCTCCGGGGTCATGGCAGGGGGATTTTCGATGCAGGAGAGGAACTGCTCCAGCTCCCACTCGTGCTGCACCCCCCAGATGGGGACCACCGTTGGCTGCTCCTCCATAAAGGCCGCCGCCGCCAGGCCGTCCCGGATGAGGCCGCCGGCCAGGCCCTTCATGGCGATGAAGCCCATGTCCGCCGCCTTGCACTTCTCCACCAGCTCCATCTCCTGCTCCCCGGACAGATAGCTGAAGGGGAACTGGAGTGTCTCATACAGGCCGGAGTCGATGGCCTCGTGGGCCACCGCCAGGCGGTGGTTAGTGATGCCGATGTGGCGGATCTTCCCCTGGCGCTTGGCCTCCAGGGCCGCGTCGTACAGCCCGTCCTCTCCCCCGGGCTTGGGGCAGAAGGCGGTGTTGTGGAACTGATACAGGTCGATGTAGTCGGTCTGGAGGGTGCGCAGGCTGGTCTCCAGGTCCTCCCACATCTTCTCCGCCGTCACCGCCTGGGTCTTGGTGGCCAGGACCACCTTGTCCCGCATCCCAGCAAAGGCGGCCCCCACCTTCTCCTCACTGTCGGAATAGACCCGGGCGGTGTCAAAGAAGTTCATGCCGCCCTCATAGGCCCGGCGGAGCAGTTTGACCGCCTCCTCCTTGGTGATCCGCTGGATGGGCAGGCAGCCAAAGCTCTGCTTGCATACCGTCAGGCCGGTGCGGCCCAGTCGTACCGTTGTCATGGTTTGTTTTCCTCCTCCGGTGTAACACGCTGATTTGCTTTCCCTCTTATTAAACCCCGGACCGCCTCCCTGTGTCAAGAGGCGGCCCGCGTTTCCTGTCCGGCCGTTCCATCGCCGGCACGCTCCAAAGCCAACAGAGGCGAAACGAAGTTTCGCGCAAAGTTCTTTTGGTTCCTTTTCTTTCAAGAAAAGGAACCGGTGATGAACAGCTCGTACAGGCGGGAGAGCATCTCCCAGGTGGGCTGATCCATCACGCCGGTCTGCTCCAGCTGGGCCAGGTTTTGCAGCCACTTGGTGTTCTGCACCGAGGCCGCCCCGTGGCGGCCGTCCGCCTCCCCCTCGGCGATGCCCTCCAGCCGCTGCCGCAGCATCTGAAACATAGTCTGTGGCAGGACCATGGCCACCTCAGACGCGCCGGGCTGGACCTGGAACCCCTCTCCCGGGAAGATGCGCACCGCACGGGGCGGGGCGGCCTCCCGCTCATAGGCAATCCACGCGTCCCGGATAGCGTTCCAGGTCCGTTGGTCCACCACCCCGGTCACCGGCTGGGCCATCTCCCGCTGGAAGAGCATGACCGCCTCCAGGGTCCGCTCCCCAAAGACCCCGTCCGTTGCCAGGTCGGGGAGAAATTCGTACTTTTCCGCCAGTCTCCTCAGCATATATTGCAGGCTCCGCACCGGGTTGGAGAGCATCTCCTCCTCCAGCTGCTGCCGGGTGGTCATACCAGAACCCCTCCTTTTTCATCGCTGTGCCCCAGTTCCAGGTCCTGGCCGGGGAACTGCCCCAGCCGGCTGGTGGTCCCATAGGGCTGGTTTCCCTCCCCCTGGGCCATGGCCGGGACCGCCTCCCCCTGGGGAAAATTGATCCCGTCGCTGCGCAGGTCCCGCTCAATGCCGGCAAAATCCCTATAGAGGGTGTACCAGGTCTGTTCCCCCACGATCCCGTCCGACTGGAGCCCCTTCCGGCTCTGATAGGTGCGCACTGCCTGGGTGGTGCGCGGGCCGAAGACGCCGTCCGCGGTCAGCGTGGTCAGGGTCGGGTCAAACTCCGCGGTCAGGGAAAGCATATATTGCAGCACCGCCACGTCGCTTCCCCGGTCCCCCTGGCGCAGCAGACCCGGATACTGAAACGAGACCCCCTCAAAGCGCTGCCCCATGCTGATGAGTTCCGACAGGCGGGTCAATCCCACATACAGATAGACCATCTTGTACCAGGTGGCCTTGCCCACGACGCCGTCCGGCGTCAGGTTGAAGGTGGCCTGGAAGGTGCGCACCGCCTCCTGGGTCTTTTCATCAAAGGTACGGGTCACTGGGAAGACTTTTGGGATGGCCGGATAGCTCTGGGAGATGCGGTTGAGCATGGTCTTCATCACCGCCACACTCTCTCCGGTGGAGCCCAGACGGAGCACCCCCGGGTAGGAGCGCCCCAGGTCCTGCACCGGCGCGTCCCGGACCAACTCGATGTTGTCCCCGTAGTAGTAGCGCAGAATCTCCATGGCCCCGTAGCCCTGCTGGGCCAGTTCCTGGCTGCCCCACTGGGAGAGGCCGGCGCAGGTGCTGGTAGTGCCGTTGCAGAATTTGGCCGCTAGGGGCTCCACAAAGCCCTCCCGGCGGATGTAGTCGTTAAAAATCTCGTCCACCACCTGGCTGATGTTCTCAAAAATGTTCCGATCCCGGATGAACTTCTGGTCGTAGGCGGTGGTGGAGGTGATCTGAAAGTTGTAGCCCCGGCTGGGATAGAACTCCGTGTACACCCGGTTCAGGGCAAAGGAGATGATGGCCAGAATGTTGGCCTGGATGGCCGCTGGCTCCCAGGTGGGGTAGATCTCGCTGGAGGCCACGTTTTTCACATAGTCCGGAAAGGAGACCGTCACGTTCTCCGCCGCCGCCTCCGGCAGCCCCAGATGCACGGTGATGGTGCGGGGCACATAGGGGGTCACTTGAATGGCCACGGCCCACCTCACAGACTCTGGCCGGTGATCTCCCGGATGTCGTTTTGGATCAGGCTGGACTCCCCCTGGTTCAGGGGCTCCAGCTCCATGTCCTGGAGGGTCTCCACCCCCTGGAAAATCTGGACCCCCTCCACCAGCAGCATGGCGTAGCCCGGGTGCTCCGCCCACACGTCGCACACCGCGTAGGGGGGCGTGGGGCTGCCCGGGTGGGTGCTCTCCCCCAGGGGCGGGGTGGGGATGGTGATGGAGCGGACCATCCCACTTTGATCGGTGGCCTGCACCGAGAGCAATTGGTACTTCCCGCCCTCTCCCTTCTGGGTGACCACCACCGTGGCCCCCTCCAGCGGCAGCCGGGCCCGGGAGGTATAGACACGGACCGATAAGGTCCCGGTTCCTTCCATGGTATTCCTCCTTCCGGCGGTTTTTCGGGCAGGCAAGCCCAATTCCCGCCTTGGTTTGCCTCATGCTATGCGGGGAGGGCAGATTTGTTGCGCGGGGGGATTTCGCCGCCTGCGGGCGGCGACCTTCTTTTTCCGTGGCGAAAAAGAAGGCAAAACGCCACCGGGGACGGCTCAAGGTGGGCACTCCGTGCCCACATTCGCCTTTCCCCGGACCCCATTACGGGGGACGCTCTCTTGTTTTGTGGGAGCAAAATTTCCGGCGCGCAAAATCTGTGTGACTCTCCGCGGTTCAATCCGGCCCCACTGGGGGCCTGCGTGTGCAAAATTTAAACTGACTGCGGTTCAAGAACTGCGCCTGAGTTTTCATAGCCACCGCTTCCGGTGCAAAATTGCCTTCCCCTGGGGGAAGGTGCCGAACGTAGTGAGGCGGATGAGGGGAACGGCAGTAGATTTTGTATCCCTATCGTATAAACGCACCATAAGCCTTCCCACTGGAAGGGGGAAGGCTTGCGGGTGCATACATACCTCTTCCGGGGCATGCCGTCTCCCTGAGCCGCAATTGAGCCCCACCCACACAAAGGCGCTTTTCAACCGGGAGGAGCAGCACCAAAGGTTACCGGCAGCTCAGCGGCAGCGGTGATAGAACAAAAACCAATCGACTGAGCCGCCCGCGCCTTTGCGTTGACTGCCAAGTTTTCCGCATTGGCGGCCCCCGTAAAATGGGGGTCTGGGGGGATTTAACATGGCAAACGAAGTTTGTCCCTGTAAATCCCCCCAGCGGCATTTTGCCTACTTTGCCGCCGTGGGCAAAGTAGGTCGCCGCCATCTCCGCGCTAAGAGCCGCCGCTGCGCGGCGGTTGCGCTCCGAAACGCGCCTGCGGGCGCAGGCAGGCGGCGCCCCCCCACGAAAGCGCAAAAAATCCCCGGCAGGCCGTTTTGACGCAGCCCGCCGGGGAAGCAAATGAAGTTCAATGTACGGATGTACTTCAGGACCAGGACTCCTCCAGCTCAGAGCGCTTGTTCCGGCTCATCAGGTCGGTGACCACCAGCTTGGGGTCACGGCCTTCATAGAGCACCTCATAGGCCGCCTGGGCGATGGGCATCTCCACCCCCGCCTTCTGGGCCAGGGCGCGGGCGTTGGCGGCGGCGTAGTAGCCCTCCACCACCGCGCCGATCTCCTCCAGGGCCTTCTCCACGGGCATCCCCTGGCCGATCAAAATGCCGCAGCGGCGGTTCCGGGAGTGCATGGAGGTACAGGTGACGATCAGGTCCCCCACCCCGGCCAGGCCGGTGAAGGTCTCCTTCTTGCCCCCCAGGGCCACCCCCAGCCGGGCCATCTCCGCCAGGCCCCGGGTCATGAGCAGGGCCTTGGTGTTGTCCCCGCAGCCCATGCCGTCGCTGCACCCGGCGCACAGGGCGATGACGTTTTTCAGGGCCGCGCAGATCTCCGTCCCGATGCGGTCGGGGCTGGTGTACACCCGGAAGCGGGGGTTCATAAACAGGTCCTGGACCAGGCGGGCGTGCTCCAGGGTCTCCGCCGCCGCCACCACGCCGGTGGGGATGTGCCGCCCCACCTCCTCGGCGTGGGAGGGCCCGGAGAGGACCACCACGGGGCACGTCCCGTTCAGCTCCTCCTCGATCACCTGGGACAGGCGCAGGGAGCTCCCCCGCTCGATGCCCTTGGAGGCGGAGACGATCACCGTTCCCGGCTTCACGATCCCCCGCAGCTTGGCGGCGGTCTCCCGCACGGCGAAGGAAGGGGTGACCATCACCACCACGTCGCTCTCCCCGGCCGCGGCCAGATCGGCGGTGAGGTGCAGCCCCTCCGGCAGGGGCACCCCCTTGAGCATGGGGTTCTCCCGGGTCCGCTCCAAATCCTCAGCTTTCTTCGGATTGTGGGACCACAAGGTCACATCGTGGCCGTTCTCTTCCAGCACCAGGGCCAGGGCCGTCCCCCAGCCGCCGCTGCCCACTACTGTAATTTTCATGGTTTCTTCCTTCCCCTCTCTTGTTTTAGAGAGTAGAGAGTGAGGAGTGGAGAGTGGAGATACGGTGTCCGGCGAAGCCGGACCACTTCAAATCATTCGCCTGCGGCGAATTCCATTTCTTCACTCTTCACTCTTTTTTGTGGTGCAGGGAAAATTTGTTCTCCGTGCCGGTGAGCAGGCGGTAGATGTTCCCCCGGTGCATGAACAGCACCAGGCCGCCCAGGAACGCGCCGAACACGGTGAGGAATACGTCGTGATACACAAACCAGGTGGCAAAGGGGAAGGAGAACCCCGCCCACACCGAGCCCAAAGATACATACCGGGTGAGGAGGAACAACACCAGGAACCCGCCCCACACCACCAGGGCGATGCGCCAGTCGATCATAATGGCGATGGTGCCCCCGGACAGGATGCCCTTGCCCCCTTTAAAGTGGAACATACAGGGGAACATGTGCCCCAGCAGGCACCAGAGGCTGGCCCAGTACTCCAAAAATGCAGTCCGCAGCGTCTCGTCGAGCAGGACCTCTGCCGGCACAGCACAGAAGGTGGTCCCCAGCCAGACGCCAAGCTGAATAGCCACCACTGCCTTGAACACGTCGCACAGGATGACCACAAAGGTGAGAGGGCCGCCGAAGGTACGGTAGAAGTTGGTCAGGCCCGCGTTCCCGCTGCCGTGGGTGCGCACATCGTCCCGCAGGATATACTTGGATACGATGACGGAACCGTTGAAGCAGCCACAGAAATAGGCTGCCACCGCGATGATCAGCCAGATCCACCAGCCGGAACCGATCCAAATCCAGATCATATCCGACTCTGCTATGGGTTCATACACCATCCCTTACCCCTCCTTGTCGCCCTTCTGCCGGATGGTCAGGCGCACGGGGGTGCCCTCCAGGCCGAAGGTGGCGCGGATCTGGTTTTCCAGGTACCGCTGGTAGGAGAAGTGGAAGAGCCGGGCGTCGTTACAGAAGCAGACGAAGTGGGGGGGCTTGATCCCCGCCTGGGTCATATAGTAAATTTTCAGCCGCCGGCCCTTGTCCGTGGGGGGCTGCACCCGGGCGGTGGCGTCGGCCAGGACGGAGTTGAGCATCCCGGTGGTAATGCGCATGGCCGCCTGGTTGTTCACATAGACGATGAGATCGAAGAGCCGGTCCACCCGCTGCCCCGTCAGGGCGGAGATGAACACGATGGGGGCGTAGGTCATATAGGCCAGGTCCCGCATCACCTCCTGGCGCATCTTGTCCATGGTCTTGCCGTCCTTTTCGATGGCGTCCCACTTGTTCACCACGATGATGCAGGCCTTCCCCGCCTCGTGGGCCAGGCCGGCCACCTTGGTGTCCTGCTCCGTGACCCCCTCCTGGGCGTCGATCATGATCAGGCACACGTCGCTACGCTCGATGGCCATGGTGGAGCGCAGCACCGAAAACTTCTCGATGCGGTCGTCCACCTTGGACTTCTTGCGCATCCCGGCGGTGTCGATGAAGCAGAACTTGCCCTTGTCGTTCTCAAAGCAGCTGTCGATGGCGTCCCGGGTGGTCCCGGCGATGTCGGAGACGATCACCCGCTCCTCCCCCAGGATGCGGTTGACCAGGGAGGATTTTCCCACGTTTGGCTTGCCGATGACCGCCACCTTAATGACGTCTTCGTCCTCTTCCTCCTGATCCTCCGGGGGAAAGTACTGAAAGCAGGCGTCCAGCAAATCGCCGGTACCGTGGCCGTGGACGGCGGAGACGGGGATGGGGTCCCCCAGCCCTAAGTTATAAAACTCGTAGATGTCCGGGTTTTCCACGCCGGTCTGGTCGGCCTTGTTCACCGCCAGCACCACCGGCTTGCCGGAGCGCAGGAGCATGTTGGCCACCTCCTGGTCGGCGGCGGTCATGCCGGTTTTGATGTCGCAGACAAAGACGATCACCGTGGCGTTGGCGATGGCGATCTCCGCCTGCTCCCGCATGAAGGACAAGATCTGGTCGTCGGTGCCCGGCTCGATGCCGCCGGTGTCCACCAGATCGAACACCCGCCCCCGCCACTCGCAGGGGGCGTAGATCCGGTCCCGGGTCACGCCGGGGGTGTCCTCCACAATGGACAGCCGCCGGCCGCACAGCTTATTGAACAGCAGGGACTTGCCCACGTTGGGCCGGCCCACAATCGCGACTAAAGGCTTCATGTTATCACGCTCTTTTCTTGTTAGAGTGGAGAGTTGAGAGTGAAGAGTTGAGATATGGCTTCCGGCGAAGCCGGACTTTTTTAAATCATTCGCCTTCGGCGAATTCCATATCTCCACTCTCTACTCTTCACTCTCCACTCTTATGGATTGTATTGGTAGTATTCCGTCTCCTCCCGCTGCAAAATCTGCTCCGGGGGAGGGACGTCCAGGCCGCACATGGCGTCCAGCAGCTCATACCCGTCCTGGGCCACCGGGGTCACCGGCACCCCCAGCTCCCGCTCCACATCGTCCAGGGACACGTCGTCCAAAAACACCCGCTCCCCGTGGCGGAGCATATTCTGGGGGATCAGCAGCCGCTGCCCCAGGGTTTTCCCGCGCAGCTGGGCGATCAGGTCCCCCCCGGTGACCAGGCCGGCCACGGTGATGGTCTCCCCAAAAAATTCGTTCCGGATGGAGTAGACCGTTCCCTTTATTTTACCACATTTCCCCTGGGCCAGGGAGACCAATTCTTCTAAAAAGGGGGCGGCAGACACGCCGGTGGCGATGGAGAAGGGGGTAGTGCCTTCCATCTCGTCTTTCTCCATCAGCCCCAGGGCCCGGCGGAACTCCTGCCGCAGCAGGCGGAGCATCCCCACCCCGTTGTCCAGCTGGGTGAACTCCTCGTAGTAGTCCTCCTCCGGCAGGGGCCGCCCGGCCAGCAGGTAAAATTCGTCGGAGCACCACACAAGGCTGGTACCGTGCTGGGCCTTGTGGGCGGCGGCGAAGGCCTCCACCTGGTCAATGAGGGCGGCGGCCTCCTCCTTGGTATAGGGCCGCAGGGGGAAGAGCCCCTCCCGGTATTTGGTTACTGCTACCGCGACCACCGAGACGCTGTGCACCGCCGGGACCATGTCCGCCAGGTCCCGGAGGGTCTTGTCCAGGGCGGGGCCGTCGTTGATGCCCGGGCAGGAGACGATCTGGCAGTTCATGGTGATGTTCGCCTGGGCGAAGCGGCCCATGATGGCGATCCCCTCCCCCGCCCGCTTGTTCTTCAGCATCTTCTCCCGAAGGCCCGGGTTGGTGGTGTGGACGGACACGTTGATGGGGGAGATGCGCAGGGCGATGATCCGCTCCACCTCCCGCTGGGACAGGTTGGTCAAGGTCAGGTAGTTGCCCATAAGGAAGCTCAGCCGGGCGTCGTCGTCCTTGAAGTACAGGCTCTTGCGCATCCCGGGGGGCATCTGGTCCACAAAGCAGAAGATGCAGTTGTTGGCGCAGGAGCGGGCCCGGTCCATCAGGTAGGTCTCAAACTCCAGCCCCAGGTCCTCCCCCTCCTCCTTGCGCACCCGCACCGTGCGGCAGTTTCCATTGGCCTCCTGGAGCACCAAAGTGAGCTTGGGGTCGTAGGTATAGAATTTATAGTCCAGCACGTCCGCCACCGGATGGCCGTTCACCTCCAGCAGCTTCTCCCCCGGCTTCAGCCCCGCCCGGCGGGCCGGGCTTCTGGGGTCCACCGACCGGATCACCGTCATGCTCACTGTGCTCCCTCCCCTTCCTACAAAACGGCAGCCTATTTTTGTGTATCCGGTTTATTTTACAATAGATCAAGAGAGATTGCAAGACAAAAGCGTTTTTTCAATTTTTCATCAGTTTTCTGCGGTTATTTTTTGATCAGGGGTTTCGCCCTGCGGGGCGAGTGACTTTCCCAGCGATGGGAAAGTCACCAATGGCCCAGGCCCCCATTACGGGGGTTATCCCTTTGGGGTGGCACAGCCCTTCCGGCGCGCAAAACCAGGAGTGCTTAGGCGCGTCGATTTCCGGCCCCACTGGGGGCCTGAGGGTGCAAAATTTAAACTGACTGCGGCTCAAGAACTGCGCCTGGCTTTTCTTAGCCAACGCTCCGCTACAAATAGCCTTCCCCTGGGGGAAGGTGGCACGACCGAAGGTCGTGACGGATGAGAGGAATGGCCTCAGATATTGCCCCTTTCGCATCAATGCACCATGAAAGCCTTCCCCCCTCAGGGGGGAAGGTGTCACGCGAAGCGTGACGGATGAGGGGGCGTTTTTCAAAAGTGTTTGGGTCTCGATACGCACCCTCATCAGTCAGCCTTCCGGCTGACAGCTTCCCCCTTGAAGGGGGAAGCCTAGGCGAGAGCCCCAAGGGGCTCCCCTACGGCAAATCAGGAACGATTTGTCCTTTTGTAGGGGCGGGTCCCAGACCCGCCTGTTCCCCTTTTTCTCTGCGTTGTGGACTCTGTGCATAGGAAATTCTTTCATGATTTGGTACAATAGAAAAAACATCCGTCATTCTGCTTTCAAGGGCAAACGCAAACATGATTGGACAGGAGGGGGAGAGTTCCTATGTTAGAAGGTTATTTTCTCGGTTTCTTTGTCGGCATTGTGGTCGGAATGCAGGCCGTCTACCATCAAATCAAAAAGGGAAATCCCAGAATCCTTGCCAAAATACGAAAGCTGCTTCTGGAACAGGAGCGGCGGTGACAATCTGAGCTACCCCGCCACCTCCGGCGGCTGCTCTCTTACCTGCTCCAAACACCGGTCCAGGTCCCGGCGCAGCTTCTTCTGCGCCTCATAGAGATAGTCACACACGGCATACAGCCCCTCCTCATAGAAATGATCCTGGGAAATGGCCGCTGAAACCGCTCCCGCCGCCTTGATCCCCCTGGAGAGCCGCTCCACATCTTCGTCCAGGTCCAGCAGTGCGCTGCGCAGTTCAAACATCATAAAACCTCCTTGCGTTTTCCCGGGAGGTATGGCATAATCAGATTTACCAGACCTCCGGGTTTGGTGTTTTAGAGTGTTGGTGTTGCTTTCCAGGTGGGCCAACACTCTATTTTTTGTCCAACTCAGCTTTGACCAGCTTCACGCCCTGGATGACCACTTCCGTCTTTGTGGTGCCCAGGCGGTCTGCGCACTCCTGCATCAACGCCAGCTCGTCAGGGGCCAGGCGTATCTCCAGACGTTCGGTCTTTTTGTTGCTGGTTGGACGTCCAGTACGAGGGGACACGAAACCTTCACCTCACTTTTGCCCGTACATAATATATAGCATTTGTACGGGCAAAAGTCAAGAGAATTTTTCTAACATGTAAAAAGGCCCCCGGCATTGCCGGGGGCCCTTGCGCGCTTGGGAGTCTGAATCAGTTGGAAGCGGTGTCCAGGTCGGTGTCGTCGCCCCAGAGCATGTTCTTGCGCAGCTCGGCGCCCACGATCTCCATGGGGTGCTTAGCCAGCTGGGCCCGCTTGGAGTTGAAGAAGGTGCGGCCGTTCTTGTTCTCGGCGATCCACTTGCCGGCGAAGGTGCCGTCCTGGATGTCGGAGAGGACGGCCTTCATGTTCTTCTTGGTCTCCTCATAGGGCAGGACACGGGGGCCGGAGACATACTCGCCGAATTCCGCGGTGTCGGAGATGGAGTAGTTCATGGCAGCCACGCCGCCCTTGTTGATCAGGTCGATGATCAGCTTCATCTCGTGGATGCACTCGAAGTAGGCGTTCTCGGGCTCGTAGCCGGCCTCCACCAGAGTCTCGAAGCCGCAGCGCATCAGGTCCACCACGCCGCCGCACAGAACGGCCTGCTCGCCGAACAGGTCGGTCTCGGTCTCATCGTGGAAGGTGGTCTCCATGATGCCGGCGCGGGCGCCGCCGATGC
>CALWWF010000012.1 GCA_944385165.1 uncultured Oscillospiraceae bacterium | reverse complement strand
ACTGGAGCCCGACGAGGGCACCGTGAAGTGGGGCCAGACCGCCACCTTCTCCTACTTCCCCAAGGACAACACCCCCTACTTCCAGGACAACGACGACAACCTGGTCCAGTGGCTGCGCCAGTACTCCAGCGACCCCCAGGAGCAGTACCTGCGGGGGTTCCTGGGCCGGATGCTCTTCTCCGGGGACGAGGTGTATAAGCCGGTAAAGGTCCTCTCCGGCGGCGAGAAGGTGCGGTGCATGCTCTCCCGGATGATGCTCTCCGGGGCCAACGTGCTCATGCTGGACCAACCCACCAACCACCTGGACCTGGAGTCCATCGCCGCCCTGAACAAGGGCCTGGAGGCCGTCAAGTGCAACGTGCTGGTGGCCTCCCACGACCACCAGCTCATCCAGACCGTATGTAACCGGATCTTTGACTTCACCCCGGAGGGAAAGCTCATCGACCGGATGATGACCTACGACGAGTATCTGGAGAGCCAGAAGGCGGAGTAAATACGCGTGTTTTCTCCCCCGTCCCGGCAGGGTTTCATGGGCCCTGCGGGCGGGGGAGTTTTCTTTTTTGTCGGGGGGATTTCGCCCTGCGGGGCGAATCCCCTGTTCAAACGCACAATCTGTTTCCCCACCCCGAAGCCGGTTTTTTGTGCGAATCATGGGAAATTGTTTGAAGCTGGAAAAGAACAGGTAAAATTTGTTGACGGCCCCCGGCGCGCCCTCTATAATAAAGAATGTGTAAAGAAATTGCGGTGTGCAAGAGAGGGAACCATGCCATGGGAGCAGTTGGGCCCAGGCCGGCGGGCGCCGGTCTGTTTCATCAAACAAAGACACAGGCATAACCTGCGTCTCCGGCGTCTGCCGGAGGGGTGGGCTATGCCTTTTTCATATTTTCCGGCCAAAACCGGAACAATAGACGCAAGAAATATAATCGGAATGGAAGAGAGAGAAGAGGAGGATTCCAACTTTATGCAAATGACAGACTTTTTAAGCCTGTTGGGCGGACTGGCCCTGTTTTTATACGGGATGCAGATGATGAGCTCCGGCCTGGAGGCCGCGGCGGGCAGCCGGATGAAGCAGATTCTGGAGCGGCTCACCGCCAACCGCTTTTTGGGGGTGCTGGTGGGCGCGGCCATCACCGCGGTCATCCAGTCCTCCTCGGCCACCACCGTTATGGTGGTGGGCTTTGTCAACGCGGGGATGATGACCCTGAACCAGGCGGTGTGGATCATCATGGGCGCCAACATCGGCACCACCGTCACCGGACTGCTCATCGCCCTGGACGTGGGGGAGCTGGCCCCCCTGATCGCATTTGCCGGTGTGGTGCTGGTAGTCTTTGTGAAAAAGCCCCAGCTTCAGCATGTGGGCCAGATCTTTGCCGGTCTGGGTGTGCTGTTCATCGGCATGGACATGATGAGCGCCGCCATGGCCCCCCTGCGGGAGTCGGAGGCCTTTGTGAGCATCATGTCCAACTTCTCCAACCCCATTTTGGGCATTTTGGCCGGCATGATCTTCACTGCCATCATCCAGTCCTCCTCCGCCTCGGTGGGTATTTTGCAGGCCCTGGCCAACAGCGGCGTCATCGCCTATGCAAACTCCGTGTTCGTCCTCTTCGGCCAGAACATCGGCACCTGCATCACCGCGGTGCTGGCCGCTATCGGCACCACCCGCAACGCCAAGCGCACCACCATCATCCACCTGATGTTCAACATCATTGGGACTATCATCTTCACCGCCCTGTTCCTGCTCTTCCCCATTGCCAGCGTCATCGACGGCTCTCTGGTACTGCCTGGGGCCTTGGGCAGCTTCCTAAGCGGCGTGCTGCCCTCCACCCCCGCCGGGCAGATCGCCCTGACCCACACCAGCTTCAACATCATCACCACCCTGCTGCTCCTCCCCCTGGGCAACTACCTGGCCCGGGCGGCGGTGAAGATTCTCCCCGACCAGCCGGAGGACCAGGACGGACAGATGCACCTGAAGTATCTCACCCCCATCCAGACCGGCAGCAAGGAGAGCCACCTGGGCGTGTCCGCCATCCAGACCGACCAGCTCCAGCACGAGCTGCACCGGATGCTTCTGATGGCCCGGGACAACGTGGAGGCCAGCTTCCGCTCGGTGCTGGAGCGGGACGAGGAGGAGCTCGCTCGGGTGGAGAAGACCGAGGAGTATATCGACTTTCTGAATAAGGAGATCTCCCTCCACGTCTCCCACCTCATCGCCTACGAGACCAACCAGGAGGCCTCCGCCGTGGTCAGCAGCTTCTTCACCATCTCCGGCAACATTGAGCGCATTGGCGACCACGCGGACAACCTGGCCGGATATACCCGGACCTTGATCCGCCGGAACATCTCCTTCTCCAAGGAGGCCCAGGAGGAGATCGACGAGATGCGGGAGATCTGCGCCAAGGGCATCGGCCAGCTGCTCTCCCCCCAGGCGGGGAGCGTGGAGTGGCTCACCCAGGTAGCCGCCCTGGAGCAGCGCATCGACGACATGACCCGGGACTACCGCCGCCGCCACCTGGAGCGTATCCAAAACGGCGCCTGCTCCGCCGAGGCGGGCATCCTCTACTCTGAGCTGCTCACCGACTTTGAGCGCATCGGCGACCACATGCTCAACATCGCCCAGGAGCTCTCCAAGGTCCACCAGCATATCTGACCCCGTTCAGCCAAATCCACCATCCAGCGCGGAGCGTCCCCTCACCTGGGGCGCTCCGCCCTTTTCTTGTAAGAAAAGGGCGCAAAAGAACACCCTGCGAAACTTCGTTTCGCCTCTGGGGAGGTATCAGGCCGGCGCACAATGTGCGTCCCTACAGACGATAGGGAGACGGCGGGCGGGTCTGGGACCCGCCCCTACAAAAATGCTGGAACTGTTACTAGATTCGCCGTAGGAGCCGGTCCTAGACCGGCCCGCAGTTCCAGGTCTCCACAAACGTTCTTGACATTTTGTAGGGGAGCCCCTTGGGGCTCCCGCCGGGGGTTGGGGTTCTTTCGTCCAACGCCGTAGGGGCGGCACACCTGGGCCGCCCATGTCCCCCGATCTGTACATACATTCTTGGAAATCCGTAGGGGCGACCCTTGCGGTCGCCCGCTAAGGCTTCCCCCTTCCAGGGGGAAGCTGTCAGCCGGAAGGCTGACTGATGAGGGTGCGGATCAGGGCTCAAATACGTCTGAAAAACGCCCCCTCATCCGCCTCGCATTCGCTCGGCACCTTCTCCCCTGAGGGGGGAAGGCTTTTGCGGGCGTTGATATGAAAGGGGTGCAGCCCTGCCCCCTCATCCGTCTGGCCTTCGGCCAGCCACCTTCCCTATCCCCTCTGTCGCTGCGCGACATCTCCCCTTGACAAGGGGAGTCGGCCCCCAAGGGGAAGGTTTTCGGCGGGCAGGTAATGACGTCCATCCCTACAACGTTTTCATAAATACGCAGAAGGGGACGGGCCTGCAACCCGTCCCCTAAAACACAGAGGCGAAGCGAAGCTTCGCAGAAAGTTCTTTTGGTTCCTTTTCTTTCAAGAAAAGGAACTTCATAAAATCTTAAGGGGTTCTTAATTGACTTTGGCGGGGGGCGTGCATACACTTAGTGTACTAATACAGTTCATACAGCTGTGGACAGAAAGGAGGAAGCGCCGTGCTGAATCTGGACTATCGGGACGCCCGTCCCATTTACGAGCAGGTCCGGGACGGCCTGCGCCGGCTGATGGTCACCGGTGTCATCCGGGAGGGGGAGAAGCTCCCCTCGGTGCGGACCATGGCCAGCCGTCTGGCCATTAACCCCAACACCATTCAGCGGGCCTACGAGGCCCTGGAGGCGGAGGGCTATCTGTACTCGGTGCCGGGGAAGGGGTCTTTCGCGGCCCCCCACACGGGGGTGGACCAGGGGCGGAAGGAGGAGCTGCTGGGCCGCTTTGACGCGGTGACGGCGGAGCTTCTGTTCCTGGGGGTGGGCGGCGACGCCCTGACGGCCCGGGTGCGGAGATTGGAAGGAGGAGAAACAGCTTGATTCAAGTCAACAACGTGACAAAGACCTTCGACGGCTTTCGGGCCCTGGACGGTCTGACTATGGGGGTGGAGGGCGGCTCCATTTATGGCCTGGTGGGCCCCAACGGGGCGGGCAAATCCACCATCCTCCGGCATATCACCGGCATCTACCGGCCCGACTCCGGCTCCGTCCTGGTGGACGGGCAGCCGGTGTACGAGAACCCGGCGGTGAAAAGCCGCATGGCCTGGATCCCCGACGAGCTCTACTACTTCCTCTCCGCCTCCACCCGGGACATGATGAAGTTCTACCGGGGGCTCTACCCCCAGTTTGACGACAAGCGCTACCAGGCCCTGAAGGACGCCTTCCCGGCGGTGGACGAGAAGCAGCCCATCCGCCGCCTGTCCAAAGGCATGCAGAAGCAGTCCGCCTTCTGGTTAGCCTTGTGCTGTATGCCGGACATCCTGGTGCTGGACGAGCCGGTGGACGGCCTGGACCCGGTGATGCGGCGGCAGGTGTGGTCCCTGCTCATGGGGGACGTGTCCCAGCGGGGGACCACGGTGCTGGTGTCCTCCCACAACCTGCGGGAGCTGGAGGATGTGTGCGACCATGTGGGCATTCTCTCCCACGGGAAGGTCTTATTGGAGCGCTCCCTCACCGACCTTCAGGACAACATCCTGAAATTGCAGGTGGCCTTCCGGGACGGGGAGCTGCCCAAGCTGCCGGAGAGCCTGAACGTGCTCCATGTGACCCAGGTGGGGCGGGTGCACACCCTCATCGTCCGGGGGAACCCGGAGGAGGTGAAGGGGCGCATCGCCGCCCTGGACCCCCTGTTTTTCGAGGCGCTCCCCCTGTCCCTGGAGGAGATTTTCATCTATGAGTTGGGAGGTGAGGACTATGCGGTCCGGGACATCGTTCTTTAACGGCACGCTGTACCGCAAGGCGTTCCTTCGGTTCTGGCCCATCTGGGCCATTTACGGGGCGCAGTGGCTGCTTCTGATCCCCATGCCCCTGCTGACAGCCGCCCTTCAGGGCCGGAATCCCGGCGTCACCAGTATGGACAACTATTTGTCCATGATGGCCCAGGAGACGCCCCCTTCCCTGCTGGTCTATGGCTCCCTGTCTGCGATCGTGGCGGGCGTCCTGTGTGCCATGGCGGTGTTCTCCTATCTGTACTCCAGCCGGTCCGTCTGTATGATGCACGCCCTGCCTCTGCGGCGGGAGACTCTGTTCGCCTCCCACTACCTGGCGGGGCTGTCCTTCCTGCTGCTGCCCCACCTGGCGGTGTACGCCCTGACGGTGGCAGTGGAGGCCGCCCTTGGGTGTCTGGCCCTTGGCCCCCTGACCCAGTGGCTGCTGTGCCAGAGCGGCATGTGTCTGTTTTTCTACTCCTTCGCCGCGTTCTGCGCCATGTTCACCGGCAATCTGGTGGCCCTGCCCGTGTTTTACGGCATTCTGAACTTTCTGGCCTATATCGTCGCCTCCCTGGTGGAAGGGGTGTGCAGCGAATTCCTGTTCGGTTTCCGCCGCCTCCCCGACGCTTTGTGGGAGGCCGTCACCTGGCTGACCCCCTGGCTGAGTCTATCCGATTCCCTCCATATTGACTATTATAGAGATTCGAGTCCGATCTTGATAGAGCCCTCCGTCACCGCGGTCTACGCCGTGGCCGGGGTGGTCTTTGCCGTGGCCGCCCTGCTGGTATACCGAGTGCGGCACCTGGAGACCGCCGGGGACGTGGTGGCGGTGAAAATGGTCCGGCCTGTGTTCCGGTATGGCTTTGCCTTCTGCACCGGCCTCACCGGCGGAGTGTGGACTGCCGCCCTGCTGGCCCAGAGTGGCACCGCCGCCCTCACTTTCTGGGTGGTGTTCTGGGGCGTGGTCGGCTGCTTCGCGGCGGAGATGCTGCTGAAGAAGTCCTTCCGGGTGTGGAAAGCCTGGAAGGGAAGCGTGGCCCTGGGCGCTGTGATGCTCCTGCTGTGCCTGAGCGTCAACCTGGACTGGTACGGCTTTGAGACCCGGGTCCCGGCGGCGGACCAGGTGTCGTCTGTGGAGGTCTGGGACCTGAGCGGCGCCCCCTATGACGACGCCAACGGCGGGATCACCCTCACCGACCCGGAGGACATCCGGCTGGTCACTCAGATCCACCAGCTGGCCACCCAGATGGAGGACCAGCAGTATGACGGACGGGGTACGGACGGATATGCCAATCTGTATCTGACCTATACCTTCTCCGACGGCCGGGAGATGGCGCGGGCGTACGACGGGCTGCCCCTTCAAGAGGCCGACCTGGACACCCAGGGCACCCTCACCTATTTGGCCAGCCAGCTCTTGTCCGACCGGGACATCGTGGAGCAGATGTACGACTTCACGGAAGTGGAGGAGGGCCGGATTATGGACGCCTATCTGTCCATGGTGTGGAACACCCAGACCCGGAGCTATGAGGACGTCTACATCGACGGCTCCGTCCAGGACCTGTGGGACGCCATGAAGCAGGACTTCGCCGAGGGCACCATCGGGGTGCGCTATCTGCTGGAGGACAGCCAGGAGCGGCAGGACAACACCTGCGTCACCGACCTGCATTTCGCGTTCATGGACCGGGAGTCTGTGGAAGCCCGGGAAGAGGGCCGGCCCACCAGCAGCTACGAGTGGACCATCACCCTCACCCCCAACGCCACCCACACCCTGGAGCTGCTCCGAGAATACGGAGCCCTGGGCGGCGTCTACACGGCCCCCACCTACGGGGAATATCTGGCGGATGAGGAGGCCCGTTACAGCACCTACTCCGCCTCCGGCGGGGAGCTCCCGGCGGACGTGGCCTACGACCTGACCCACCCCGACGGGGCCACGGTTGAGGTCTACGGCGTCTCCGGCGGCTGAGCCGCGATTTCCCATTACAAAAAATCCCTGCCCGGCTGGGCAGGGATTTTTTATTTTCCTCTTGACAACGGCTGCCTGCCGCCTATAATATGAAGTGTACTTCACATGAAGTTTGCTTCATGTCTATGAGAGAGGTGGGATGCCCCTTGAAGACCCGGGTGAAGGAGCTGCGCACGGCGGCGGGGCTGACCCAGCAGCAGCTGGCCGACCTGGTCCACGTCTCCTCCCGCACCATTATTTCCTTGGAAAAGGAGCAGTACAGCCCCTCCCTGATGCTGGCCTACCGCCTGGCGGTGGTGTTCGGGGTGACGGTGGAGGACCTGTGCTGCCTGGAGGAAAACCTGAAACTGGAGGATCAGAAGTATGAAGATCTATCATAAGAAAAACTTCCTTTGGGGGCTGTTCTTCACCCTGATGGGGGCGGCATTCCTGGTGCTCTTCCTGGTCAGGGGGGAGGTGCGGCCCAAATCGGTGGTGCTGTGCGTGCTCTCCCTGCTGCTGGGGCCGGGGCTGCTGCTGCGCAGCCTGGACCGGGGCCTCTCCCGGCAGGACAAGATCGACGAGCTGGACGAGCGGAACATCCTCATCCAGCTGCGCGCCCAGAGCATGGCGTTCCGCATCGTCCACTATTTGCTGCTGGCCGTGTGCCTGCTCTCCGCCGTTGGCGCGGTGCTCAGTGGGGACAACCCGGAGGGCCAGCTGGTGTACGGCGGGATGCTGGTGGTGTCGGGGGTAGTGTGGTTTGTCTCCCTGGTGACGGAGGCCCTGTGCCAGCACCACTATGAGAAGCGGCTGTAAGGAGGGGAGTGGGATGGCAAACACCAGATGGGAGGAACTTCACAAGATCCGGGACCTGGGCCTCATCCGGGACGAGCGGGACCGGGAGCTCCAGGCCGCGGGCCGCAGCCGGGCCCTGTCCATTCTGCTGGCGGTCTCCCAGCTGCTGGCGGCGGCCTGCCTGCTCCGGGGGGACCCGGCCTGGACGGCCCTGCTCTCCCTCACCCCGGTGAGCTGGGCCGTCCAGGGGCTGCGCCTGTTTGGCAGCGACCGCTCCCGGCTGGGCCTGGCCGTGGGGCTGGCCTCCGGGGCGGCGGCGCTGGGGCTGATGGGCTGGTACCTGCTTCAGGGGCAGGGGGCGGGGCTATTTTCCCTGGGGCGGCTTGCGGCCTTCGCCCTGCTCTCCTGCGTGCTCATCCCCCTGGCGGGGCTGGTGTTCGTGGCCCTGTTTTTGGCCGCCGTCTTGCTGCTGGCCAAGCTGGGGCGGATGGACGGGGAGCAATGGGAGGACTTCTTCTCCTCCGCCCCCACCCTAGCCCTGCTGGGGTGGCTGGGGGGACTGATGGTCCTGGCCATGGCGCTGGTGTCCGTGCTCAGCGTGCCTTTATTCGCCGCCCTGGGCTTCCCCGTGCCGGAGCGCCTGGCCCTGGTGCTCTTTGCCGCAGGGTGCGCCCGCCTGCTGAGGAAGATGGGCCGGGAGCGGGAGAAGCTGCTGGGCCTGCTGCTGAAATTGAAGCCCAACCCATAAACAAAGCCTCCGGCAAAACGCCGGAGGCTTTCAGCGTGTCAAAAAAGCCCTCCTGCAAGGAGTTCCGCCGTCCGCAGACGGCGGAATAAAATGAAATCCCGTCATTTCCGAGGACATGTGCCTCGGAAATGACACTTCTCGCGAAATTTTTGCCGACAATTTC
>CALWWF010000011.1 GCA_944385165.1 uncultured Oscillospiraceae bacterium | reverse complement strand
AGAAGGGCCAGGTGCATATCCGCTCCTCCTTCAACAACACCATGGTGACTGTCACCGATCTCCAGGGCAACGCCCTGTCCTGGGCCTCCTCCGGCGGGCTGGGCTTCCGCGGCTCCCGGAAGAGCACCCCCTTTGCCGCTCAGACCGCCGCCGAGACGGCCGCCAAGGCCGCCATGGAGTATGGCCTGAAGACCGTGGAGGTCTATGTAAAGGGCCCCGGCGCCGGCCGTGAGGCCGCCATCCGCGCCCTGCAGGCCGTGGGTCTGGAGGTCACCCTGATCAAGGACGTGACCCCCGTCCCCCACAACGGCTGCCGGCCCCCGAAGCGCCGCCGCGTCTGATCTGGATAAAGGAGGTTTTTGACAGATGGCTAGAAATATGCAGCCCGTCGCCAAGCGGTGCAAGGCTCTCAACCTTTCCCCCGCCGTTATGGGCTATAGCAAGAAAACGACCAACCGCAACCCCAAGGGGCAGATGCGGAGAAAGCAGTCTGAGTACGCCACTCAGCTGACCGAGAAGCAGAAGGTCAAGTTCGTCTACGGCATCATGGAGAAGCAGTTCCACAGCTACTATGAGAAGGCTTCCCGGATGCAGGGCAAGACCGGCGAGAACCTGCTGACTCTCATCGAGCGCCGGCTGGACAACGTGGTGTTCCGCATGGGCTTCGCCATGACCCGCCGCGAGGCCCGTCAGCTGGTCAGCCACGGCCACTTCACCGTCAACGGCCAGCGGGTGGACATCCCCTCCTACCTGGTCAAGGTTGGGGACGTGATCGAGGTGCGGGAGAAGAGCCGCTCCTCCGTGAAGTTTAAGCGCCTGGTAGGCGAGGACGCCGTGATGGTGACCCTGCCCAAGTGGCTGGAGCGCGCGAAGAATACCCTCCAGGGCAAGGTCGTGGCCCTCCCCGTCCGGGAGGACATCGACTTCCCCGTGGAAGAGCACCTCATTGTCGAGCTGTACTCTAAGTAAGGATGTGCGCCTGCGGGCCTTCGGCTTGGCCGGAGGCCCCGGGGCTTCTTTTCTCGCCGGGGCAGCCCGGGGGAAGGGAGTCATGAGACTTAGACAACCCTCAGATATTGGTGAGCTGAATCAGACGGCCAGCGCCGTCGAGAAAAGGAGGGTATCATAGCATATGGTAGAAATCGAGAAGCCCCGCATTGAATGCGTGGAGAATCCCGGCGACAGCTCCTATGGCAAGTATGTGGTGGAGCCCCTGGAGCGAGGCTACGGCACCACTCTGGGCAACTCCCTGCGCCGCATCCTGCTGTCCTCTCTGCCCGGCACGGCGGTGACCTCCATCAAGATCGCCGGCGTCCAGCATGAGTTTTCCACCATCCCGGGCGTGAAAGAGGACGTGACCGAGATCGTCCTCAACATCAAGAGCATCATTGCCAAGCTCCACTGTGAGGAGGGCAAGACCGTCCACATCGAGGCCGCCGGCCCCTGTGTGGTCACCGCCGGCGACATCAAGGCGGATGCGGATGTGGAGATCCTCAATCCGGAGCAGCACATTGCCACCCTGGACGCGGACGCCACCTTGTCCATGGAGCTGACCCTGTCCCACGGCCGCGGCTATGTCCCCGCCGACCGGAACAAGCCCGCCCAGACCATCATCGGCCTGATCCCCGTGGACTCCATCTACACCCCCGTGCGCAAGGTCAACTACACCGTGGAGAACACCCGCGTGGGGGACGCCACGGACTATGACAAGCTGACCCTGGAGGTGTGGACCGACGGGACCATCGACGCCCGGGACGCGGTGTCCCTGGGTGCGCGCATCCTGTGCGACCACTTCACCCTGTTCACCGACCTGTCCGAGACCATGGGCAGCCGGTCCACCGTGGTGGAGAAGGCCGAGACCCAGCGGGACAAGGTGATGGAGATGACCATCGACGATATGGATCTGTCGGTGCGCTCCTACAACTGCCTGAAGCGGGCCAACATCAACACGGTGGAGGACCTGATCTCCAAGACCGAGGAAGAGATGATGAAGGTCCGGAACCTGGGCCGCAAGTCCCTGGAAGAGGTCATCAACAAGCTGGCCATGATGGGTCTGTCCCTGGCCAGCGATGATAATAATAACTAAGCGCGGAGGATAGGCGCGCAGGGGAGACAGACTCCAAAGCGGATGGGCAAAGCCCCGGGGCCGCCGCAGGCGGAACCGGGTTTGCCCGGAGGCAAATAGGATTCCACAAAAAACCCAGCGAAGCGGTTTTTTGTGGAGGAGGAGGCACAGCGTAGCGACTGCACCCTGCCAAAAGGGCAGGGTAAAGGATGCGCAGCTTGTGCCGACGAGTCGACCCGGCCGCGCGCCCAATCCGCAGCGTGATAATGAACTTAAGCGCGGAGGAGAGAGCGCCCCTCTCCCCTCCCCCGCTGGGGCAGCGAGGAAGGTATGTAACGTTCCGCTTCCCGTGCCGCGTTTGCGGTCCTTCGGGTGCCCCGGGCCGTTGGCCCTATGAACGAATTTAAGAGATCTCGCCGCGCGAGGTCGGAGGAGTGTTTTTTATGTCTATGAAGCATCGTAAGCTGGGCCGTACCAGCGATCAGCGCCGGGCTATGCTCCGGGCCATGGTCACCTACCTGCTGGAGAACGGTCAGATCAAAACCACCGTCACCCGCGCCAAGGAAGTGGCTCCTGTGGCCGAGAAGATGATCACCCTGGCCAAGAAGAACGACCTGTCCGCCTACCGGCAGGCTCTGGGCTTCATCACCAAGGAGGACGTGGCCAAGAAGCTGTTCCAGGAGCTGGGTCCCAAGTATGCCGAACGCAACGGCGGCTACACCCGCATCGTGCGCATCGGTCCCCGCCGCGGCGACGCCGCTGAGATGGCAATCATCCAGCTGGTGTAATCCGCAGCTGAGATAAGAAAAAACCGCCCCGGATGGGGCGGTTTTTTTGTATCCCCCCGGTTTCCAAAAAAGCAGGAAAAGAAGAAAATTTCCCTTTACTTTTTCAAAAAATCTGCTATAATATTATAAGAAAGCGTTTCCCATAAACCTTGCTCCGTTCCTTTGGGCCTGTAGCTCAGCTGGGAGAGCGTACGGTTCGCATCCGTAAGGTCGACGGTTCGATCCCGTTCAGGTCCACCAAAAAGAAAGACACGACTTACGTCGTGTCTTTCTTTTTGGGTTTCGCCGCCCGGAAGGCGGCTCCACCCTTCGGTATTTCAATGCTCGGGGCAGCAGAGCCACCCCTCCGCCAAGGTTTTCGCCAAAGGCGAAAACGCTTGTACGGCGCAAAGGCGCCGCCGGCCAGAAGGCCGGTTTGGAATCCGCCGCGCTGGCTTCGATTTGGCTTTGGACAGAATTGTTGTCTATATGTTGGGATGTTCCAAAATGGAAATTGCCGTGGTTTTTACCACGGCGATTTCTCCTTTGACCACAGAAATACCACAGACAGGTTTTAGTTTTGACCACTGGAAGGGCACCCCTTTTTCGGAAGGAGTGCCCTTCTTTGTTTACTGTCCCGCAGAATTTGAACCTGTTCTCTGCCAAGAGTAAATCTACCCAGGAGGGGGGGCGCCTTCTCCGAGGCAGAGCAGA
This sequence comes from uncultured Oscillospiraceae bacterium, assembly GCA_944385165.1. GTDB lineage: Bacteria > Bacillota > Clostridia > Oscillospirales > Oscillospiraceae > Lawsonibacter. Next base: position 2,520 of record CALWWF010000011.1, on the reverse strand, counting down.
CATCCAATGTCCCAAGCAGTTTCAAACACATCTGCCGCACCATGAAGGCACAGTTTTTCGTAATTTCTTGACCTGAAATTTGAGTGATGTATCAGAATGGATATCGTAAGCGTTTACAACGCAGTAGTCTTGGCCAAGCAGGGTGTGCGCTGTATGGTCAGCCTGGGCAAGCTGGCGGATACTTCTGCGGACAGCTCTCTGTGGAGCCCAGTGTGAAAAAGTACCATGTCTTCTCTGTCCGTTGAGATGTTCCTGCACCACCTACGGGAGCAGTGTGCGGAAAACTTGGACCGCTGATTGAACCAACTGGCTGCCCCATGCCCATCTATCACTCTGTCAAGTCTCTGGGAGCGTTGGCCTACTTGGGAATAAACTGTCATAAAAATTTATTCATTCCGCAGCAACATTCTTTTCCGTTCGGCTGTATACCAAGTAGAACAGCAAAAATGCAGTTCAAAATCAAGCTTTGTAACAGGAAAGGAAGGTCATTACCATGAAGAAAACGATTGCTGCTTTGATGTCCCTGACGGTGGCCTGCGCCATGTTCCCTCCGGCTTTCGCCGCCGAGACGGAGTCCCCCACGTTAATCTCCGAGCCACCTGCTGTGATTTCGGCGGCCCCAGAGGAAACCACGGGGCGCTACACTTTTGAGATCAACGGAAAGGATGTGCCTGTGGACGCCGTCATCATCGTGCCACTGCGGACAATCGCCGAGCAGATGGGCTTTACCGTTACTTGGAACGGCAATGGAACGGTTACCGTTGACAGCGGAGCGATGCACATGACCATTACCATCGGGGAAGATTCCTACCAGGCGATCACCAGCATCGAGGGGGCTGTCGGAGCCACGGCACCCCTGAATTTAGGCGCGGCCCCCTATGTAGTGGACGGTACCACTTACGTTCCTCTGGAAATGTTCGATGTGCTCTTGGGCAACGGTGCCGTTACACTGGAGGATGGTAAGATCGTAATCAAAACAGAATCAAATGAAGATGATGTGCAGATCCCGAGCCCATTCATCAATTGCGCTTCGCTCACGGAAGCAAACGAGGTTGCCGGCTTCGCGATGCGTGCTCCGAAGTCTGTCGGGGATTATGACCGCGTCTTTATCTCCGCCATTGACTGCGAACTGATCGACGTCCTGTATGAAAGCGGGGATGACACGATCCGTGTCCGCAAGGGCGCCGGAACGGAAGACATCAGCGGCGACTACAACAGTTACGCTGAGACTGCTGTTTCCGAGGTGGACGGTATGGAAGTCACGATGAAAGGCGACGCCGGAAAGGTCCATCTTGCTGTCTGGACAAACGGGGAGTATACTTACTCCATCAGTGCCAGCGCCGGTATGAGCCGTGGGGAGATGGCAGATCTGATTCGCGAGATTGCGTAACTACGATGCAGGCAGACCGTACACCACATGGTCGTACCTTGATTAGGTTTTGAGATTATATCACGGTGAATGAGGGAATCTCATGAATATTCTCTTAAGTTTTCTTAATCTCCGAAGGTGAAATACCTCTTTTTGTTTACAGCTCCGCAGGATTTGAGGAAAATTCAGCTTATGAGTACATAAAATTCCTCTTCCGGCTGGAGAACGTCGTATCGATCGAGCCTCTTCAGAGGGGTGGGTATCACGAAAATATCCGATCTTCGGACTATTGACAGACGGCTGACGGTCTGCTAATATAATCCTGAAATCGGACAATATAGAAACAGGAGAAATAGATATGAGCAGTCAAATAGAAGACCAGGTGCGCCAATTCTGCGACGCCTGGCAGGGGCTGAATGTGATCTACGAGGACTATGCCCGGAGTGTCAATGTGCCCTATACGGCCCTGCAGATCCTCACCCTGATCACCCAGCAGGACGGGTGTACCCAGAAGGACATCTGTAAAAAGACGTTTCTGCCCCGACAGACGGTAAACACCGTCATCACCGGGTTTTACAAAAATGGGTGGGTCACCTTGCGGGAGCTGCCGGAGGACCGGCGGGTCAAGAGCATCCATCTGACCCAGGCCGGACAGGCGTATACGGAGCAGATCGTTCCGCAGATCCGGGCCGCCGAGCTGCGGGCCATGGAGCGTCTGACCGAGGAGCAGCGAAAGGGGCTGCTGGAGGGGATCCGCATTTACCGGGACGCCTTTCGGGAGGCCATGCTGTCTGGCCGGGAGACGGGGTGATCACCCCATGCCGGGGTGGCGCCCTTTTCTCTGACCCTATTAGTCCGAAAACAAGATGATATGAAATCAAGACTACAGCCGCGGAATTTGGGGAGGCCCAAGATTCCCATTTGCACAGCGCGGGAATGAAAAAGCAAGGAGGATGGAAGGAAATGGGCAAGAAGGTATTGGTGCTGGTGGGCAGCCCCCGGAAGGGCGGCAACACCGACCGGCTGGCGGACGAGTTCATCCGGGGCGCCCGGGAGGCGGGCTGCCAGGTGGAGAAGATCGAACTGCGGGACCGGCAGATCAACGGCTGCCTGGGCTGCGGGGCCTGCCAGCGCAACGGGGGAAGCTGCGT
>CALWWF010000010.1 GCA_944385165.1 uncultured Oscillospiraceae bacterium | reverse complement strand
GCAACACCACGGTGTTTGAGGACGCGGTCCACGGCACGGAGATCATCAACGGCAACCCCCGGCACGACAACTACAATGACCGGGCTCTGGAGCTGGCCCGCCGTCATCCGGAGTACTACCGCCTGGCGGGGTCCGACACCCACGAGGACGGGGACGAGGCCCGGGCAGGCGTGATCCTGCCGGAGAGGCCTGTTGACTCCTTTGCCTACAAGGCCCTGATCGAGCAGCACCGCTTCCACCTCTGGGGCCCGGAATTCCAGTCCTTTGTGGACGCGGATGAGGCGCTGCGGCGGAACGGAAGCCTGTGACCTCCCCACAGCGGAACCAGTGAACACTGGCGGAGACCTGTAAGGGTCTCCGCCAGCGGCTTTTTTCTGCGGGATGGGAGAATCCGCCGGTGGATTCACCCAAAGTCTTTCTCCGTTTTTTGTGGAGACCTGCCAAAAAGAAAACGTCTCCCCCTCCAATACTTGACAAATTTTGTCCAAATTGATATGCTGGATCCAGAAACCATGCGGCAAGGAGGAACCACCTTGGTCATCACCCGGGAGACAGACTACGCCCTGCGGATCCTGCGGGCCCTGCTGGACGGAGAGCTCCACGCCGCGGGAGAGATCGCCCAGACGGAACTGCTGCCCCAGGCCTTTGCCTACAAGATCCTCAAAAAGCTGGAAAAAGCGGGCCTGCTGGAGATCCGCCGGGGCACGGCGGGAGGCTGCCGGCTGACGGCGGACCTGGACCAGACCAGCCTCTATGACCTGATGCTGGCCATGGGGGAACGCAGCGGTCTCTCCGCCTGCATGGAGCCGGACTACCAGTGCTCCTGGCGCAGCAGCCACGGCGGCTGCAGCGTTCACTGCAAGCTGCTGGAGATCCAGAGAGCGCTGGACGCGGAACTCCGGTCCCACAGCCTCCAGGAGATCCTCGCCGGCCCCTGATTGTTTTTTTGCCCTGAATTTGGATAAATTTTATCAAGTATAAAGGAGGTAAGGCTATGTTATTCCAGACCACACCGGCCCACGAGGAGCTGCGGGCCAAGATCCGGGCCTTCGCGGAGGAGGAGATCAAACCCATCGCCTTCATGCTGGACCAGCAGAACGAGTTCCCGGACGAGGCCATCCGCAAGCTGGGGGAGATGGGCCTCATGGGCATCCCCTTCCCCAAGGAGTACGGCGGCGCCGGGCTGGACGCCCTGAGCTACGCCATCGCCGTGGAGGAGCTGGCGAGAGTGGACGGCGGCGCGGGCGTCATCCTGTCCGCCCACGTGTCCCTGGGCTCCTGGCCCATCTTCGCCTACGGCACCGAGGAGCAGAAGCAGAAGTATCTGGTGCCCCTGGCAAAGGGCGAGAAGATCGGCGCCTTCGGCCTGACAGAGCCCAACGCCGGGTCCGACGCCGGCGGCACCGAGACCACCGCCGTCCTGAAGGGGGACCACTACGTCCTCAACGGCGGCAAGATCTTCATCACCAACGCCCCCAAGGCGGACACCTACGTGGTCTTTGCCGTCACCACGCCGGACATCGGCACCCGGGGCATCTCCGCCTTCATCGTGGAGAAGGGCTGGAAGGGCTTCTACTTCGGCGACCACTACGACAAGATGGGCATCCGCTCCTCCTCCACCGCCGAGCTGATTTTCGACAATGTGGAGGTGCCCAGGGAGAACCTGCTAGGCAAGGAGGGCGAGGGCTTCAAGATCGCCATGTCCACCCTGGACGGCGGCCGCATCGGCATCGCGGCCCAGGCGCTGGGCATCGCCCAGGGGGCCTATGACGCCGCCGTGGCCTACTCCAAGGAGCGCATCCAGTTCGGCAAGCCCATCGGCTTCCAGCAGGCCATCTCCTTCAAGATCGCCGACATGGCCACGAAGCTCCGCTGCGCCCGGTTCCTGGTGTACTCCGCCGCCGAGCTGAAGGAGGAGCACGCCCCCTACGGCATGGAGTCCGCCATGGCCAAGATGTACGCCTCCGACATCGCCCTGGAGGTCACCAACGACGCGGTGCAGATCTACGGCGGCACCGGCTTCCTCAAGGGCATGGACGTGGAGCGGATGTACCGCGACGCCAAGATCACCACCATCTACGAGGGCACCAACGAAATCCAGCGGGTGGTCATCGCCTCCCACCTCATCGGCAAAATCTCCAAGGGCAATGAGGGCTCCAGCCGCTCCGTGGCCAAGAAGCCCGCCCCCATCACCGGCGTGCGCAAGCGCCAGATCTTCCGGGACGGGGAGTCCAAGGACAAGGTGGCCGCCCTGGTGGAGGCCCTGAAGAAGGACGGCCACGACTTCACCGTGGGCATCCCCATGGACACCCCCATCAACCAGGCAGAGCGCGTGGTCTCCGCCGGTAAGGGCATCGGCGACAAGAAGAACATGAAGCTCATCGAGAATCTGGCCAAGGCCGCCGGCGCCGCCGTGGGCTCCTCCCGCCCGGTGGCTGAGACCCTGAAGTACGTCCCCCTGAGCCGCTATGTGGGCATGTCCGGCCAGAAGTTCACCGGCAACCTGTACATCGCCTGCGGCATCTCCGGCGCCACCCAGCACCTGAAGGGCATCAAGGACGCCTCCACCATCGTGGCCATCAACAAGAACGGCAACGCCCCCATCTTCAAGAACTGCGACTACGGCATCGTGGGCGACGTCAACGAGATCCTGCCCCTGCTGGCCGCCGCCCTGGACACCGGGGAGAAGCAGCCCGCGCCTCCCATGGTGAAGATGAAGCGGCCCGCGCCGCCCAAGCCCGAGCCCATCGGCAAGCGGTACGTGTGCGGCGGCTGCGGCTACGAGTACGTCCCCGAGCTGGGCGACCCCGACGCCGAGATCGCCCCCGGCACCCTGTTTGAGAACCTGCCCGAGGACTGGGTGTGCCCCGAGTGCGCGGAAAAGAAAGACATGTTCATTGAAGCCTGAGTAAAAAGGAGGGATCACCATGTATAGTGTGCGCAAGGTAACAGACGACCTGTACTGGGTGGGGGCCAACGACCACCGGCTCCACCTGTTTGAGAATATCCATCCCATCCCCCGGGGCGTGAGCTACAACGCCTACCTGCTGCTGGATGAAAAGACCGCCCTCTTTGACACCGTGGACTGGTCGGTGTGCCGCCAGCTGCTGGAAAATATGGAGTACCTGCTGGGGGACCGTCCCCTGGACTACCTGGTCATCAACCACATGGAGCCCGACCACGGGGCCTCCATTGAGGAGATCCTGCTGCGCTGGCCGGAGGTCAAGGTGATCTCCACCGAGAAGGCCTTCCTGTTCATGCGGCAGTTTGGATTCCACATCGACGGCCATGAGCTCATCGAGGTGAAGGAAGGGGACACCTTCTCCTTCGGCAAGCACAACGTGACCTTCGTGGCCGCCCCCATGGTCCACTGGCCCGAGGCCATGGTCACCTTCGACACCACCAGCGGCGCCCTCTTCTCCGCCGACGCCTTCGGCTCCTTCGGCGCCCTGGACGGCAAGCTGTTTGCCGACGAGGTCAACTTCGACCGGGACTGGATCGACGACGCCCGGCGGTACCTGACCAACATCGTGGGCAAGTACGGCCCCCACATCCAGCTGCTGCTGAAGAAGGCCGGCGGCATCCTGGACCAGATCAAGTACATCTGCCCCCTCCACGGTCCCGTGTGGCGGAAGGATCTGGGTTACTTCATCGACAAGTACGACAAGTGGAGCCGCTACGAGCCGGAGGAGAAGGGCGTGCTCATCGCCTACGCCTCCATGTACGGCAACACCGAGGCCGCCGCCCAGGCCCTGGCCGCCAAGCTGTGCGAGAAGGGGGTCACCAACGTGTGGGTGTACGACGTGTCCAACACCCATGTGTCCTACCTGGTCAGCGAGTCCTTCCGGCTGAGCCATATCGTCCTGGCCAGCGTCACCTACAACCTGGGCATCTACCCGGTGATGCACGACTACCTGATGCACCTGAAGGGGCTGAACCTTCAGCACCGCACCTTCGCCATTGTGGAGAACGGCTCCTGGGCCCCCAAGTCCGGGGATCTGATGCAGAAGTTCGTGGACGAGGAGCTGAAGAATATGACCGTCCTCAACGAGCGGCTCTCCCTGGCCTCCGCCCTCCACCCCGACAAGGCGGGCGAGCTGGAATCCCTGGCCGACGCCATTGTAGAATCCATGGGCTAACCCTGCGCACCGGCAGAATAGAAAAACTCCCCCCGCGCATTGGCGCGGGGGGAGTTTTTGCTGATATGCGGATATCGGGGGATTGGACTGCTCCTTAGAAAAGCACACCCTGCTCCATGTCTTCCCGCACGATCTGGCGCAGCTTCTCCTTCAGAGGAGGATCATATTTATCCATGAAGGGAGTTACGTCGGTGAAAGAGTCCAGGAAATCCATGTAAGTGCTGCCGCTGGCCACACCTTTCCCGGTGTGAAAGTCATGGATGTCGTATTCCGTGGGCAGCTTGCAGTAATCCCGGTGCTGATACTCTTTCAGAACCAGGGTCTTGACGGTGTCGCTGGAACGTTCCTTTTCGCATTTGCATAGGTAGCGGATCGCCTGGAAGGGGAACAGAGCGCGGGTGCCAGTCAGGGTATAGGGGAATTCCTTGCGTAGTTCCTTCAGCGCGTGGATCACCACAGGGGCCATCACCTCGCCGAACCCAATATCCTCCACGCAGATCACCGACAGGCGCTTCCACAGAAATTCCTCCATATCGGCGCTGGTAACATATAGCTCATAGCCGCAGCGCACGGCGGTATCCTCGTCAGCGTGGCGGATGCTCTTTTGCAGCGCCGAAATCACCTCGTCAGCCGGAAGGCCGTTGCGGGTGGTCACCTTTTCATAGGGGTCGTAAGACGGTCCAAAATCGTACGTATTGTCTCTGTCCATGGCGCTTCCTCCCATCCCGAAAGTTATAGTATAGCTGCTGCCCCGGCCAGGACAGCTTCAAAAGTAAGGTCATAGTATCATCCGGCCCCAATAAAGTCAACACGGAAAGTTATTATAAATTTCTATAGATCTATAAGAAATTACAGTTGGTTTCAAGCGAAAAAGTTCCTGTTTTTCGTTGACACCAGTAGGGGGGTATGGTATTAATTTTAATAATGAATCGGGCGAAAAGGGAAAGAAACATGTGGAAAGAAGAATAATGAAAGAAAAGGAGATGCTCACAACATGAAAAAAAGGATCCTCTCGTCTGCACTCGCTCTGACGCTGCTTCCCTCCCTGCTGTTGACTGGCTGCGGCCCCACGAAGGTAGATCCCAATGCGGAAGCCTCCTCCACTCCTGATGCCGCTCAGGAGAGCAGCTCCATCGTTACCGAACTGACCTCTCCCGTGGAGATCGAAGTGTGGCACACCTACTCCGATTCCTACGAGACCTGGTTCCAGGAGGTCACCGACAAGTTCAACGAGACCCACGAGAACATCCACGTTACCCTCCAGCTCCAGCCCGGTGACCAGTATGAGGCCAAGGTCATGGCTGCGGCCAAGTCCGGCACCCTGCCCAACATCATCCGCTCTCAGGCGGTGAATATGACCACCTATGCCAACCAGGGCATGCTGGTGGACATGAACGATTACATCTACAACGAGGAAGTGGGTTACCCCAACTTCGACGAGGACATCAACCCCGGCCTGGCCACCCTATACGACCAGTGGGACGGCGCCCGGTATGCCATCCCCCTGTTCATGGGCGGCAACGTGTTCTTCTACAACAAGACCATGTTTGACGAACTGGGTCTGGAGCCCCCCACCAAGTGGTCCGAGGTGGAGGCGGTAGCCACCGCCGTCAGTGAAAAGATCGGCAAGCCCGGCTTCGGATTCCAGGTCATGGTAGACGGCTTCATGGAGATGCTTATTCAGGACGGCGGCCAGGTGGTGGATGTGGACACCAACACCGTGGAGTTCGACTCCGACATCGCCAAGGACCGCATTGCCTGGTATCAGGACCTGCTGGACAAGGGCGTGGCCCGTCTGGTGGGCGATGACAAACACTTCACCAACCCCTTCGCCAACGGCGACGTGGGCTGCTACGTGGCGCTGTCCGGCAACCTGGGCTACCTGACCCAGGCTGTGGGCGACAAGTTTGAGCTGGGTGTGGCGCCCCTACCCCAGGAGGGTCCTGTCCAGTTTGTCAGCCTGAGCGAGCCCATCTTTGCCATCACCAAGAGTACTCCTGAGGAGGAGCTGGCCAGCTGGACCTTTATCAACTACCTGCTCAGCCCCGAAGTAAATGCCGACTGCGCCTCTGTGTTCGGCGGCCTGCCCGCTACCGAGTCCGCCATCAACACCGACCTCTATCAGCAGTTCCTGAGCGAGAACCCGGTGGCCCAGGCTGTGCTGGCTGAAAAGGACGCCTTCGGCTATGTGCCCGCCATCGACGGATTCTATGATGTGCGCACCAGCCTGGACCGAGCTCTGGAGGAGATCTTCCTGGGCATCAGCGATGTGGATACCGCACTTGCTAACGCAAAAACGACCGCTCAGCAGGCGATCGACTGACCGATCTGTCTTTTCAGACGAGTTCAATTGAATCATTCAGACATGGCCTGCAGCCCTTTCTCCCGGGAGAGGGTGGTGCAGGCCATGTTTCCAGGCACGGACAGGAACATGACGACCCCACACGGCATTACGGGCGAAAGGACTGAGAGTGGCAATGAATATACGGCTTGAACACCTGCGGAAAGAGTTTGCCGGGACAGTGGCCCTGGACGATCTCTCCATTACCTTCCAGAGCGGGAAGCTTACAACCCTGCTGGGCCCCAGTGGCTGCGGCAAGAGTACCCTGCTCAACCTGATCTCCGGCATCCTGCCCGTCAGCGGAGGCGGGATCTTCTTTAGTGACAAGGAGGTCACCAAGCTGCCGCCGGACAAACGCAATGTGGGGCTGGTGTTCCAGAATTACGCCCTTTATCCCCATATGTCCGTGTGCGACAACATCGCGTTCCCGCTGGAGATCAAGAAGGTGCCCAAGGCCAAGCGGCGGGAGCGGGCCTATGAGCTGGCTCAGCTGCTCCAGATCTCCGACTATTTTGAGCGCAAGCCCTCCCAGCTCTCCGGCGGCCAGCAGCAGCGGGTGGCCATCGCCCGTGCCCTGGCCAAGGAGCCGGACATCCTGCTGCTGGATGAGCCCCTGTCCAACCTGGACGCCCGGCTGCGGCTGGAGATGCGGGAGGAGATCCGCAGGCTACAGCTCAAGACAGGGATCACCACCATCTTCGTCACCCATGACCAGGAGGAGGCCCTGAGTATCTCGGACTACATCCTGCTTATGCGCAAGGGCATCATCCAGCAGTACGGCGTGCCCCAGGAACTTTACGACAAGCCTGCCAACAGCTTTGTGGCGGACTTCCTGGGCAACCCGCCCATCAATATGTTCAACGTGACGGTGGAGGGAACCGACCGGCTGGCGACGGAGGACGGCATCGTTTTCCACTACCCCACTGGGGCGCTGGAGCCTGGCCGGAAGGTACAGTTCGGTGTGCGCAGTGAGGCGTTTACCGTCACCGACCAGGCCGACCTGGGCACCCCAGCTCTGGTGAGCAATGTATTCCTCAACGGAAAGGAGACCCTCTACCTGCTCCAGATCGGCGGGCAGAGCGTCCGCGCCACCTTCAACGGCTCAGTGCGGTTTGGGCAGGGGGATACCATCCTGGTCTCCGTGGGTGGGTCGCACAGCCACCTGTTTGACGCCGAAAGCGGCGCGGTGCTTTGAGGGAAAAGGAGGGACCCGGAATGCTGAAGAAGAAAAGAAAGGACAGGGACTATCCCCTTACCCCCCGCACCTTCGGGGAACCGCTGCTCTATCTGCTGCCCTTCCTCCTGATTATCTCCATCTTCATGATCTACCCCATCGTTACCATTTTCTCCAGCGCCTTTTTTGAGAATTACGATTATCTGAAGGGTACCTTTACCGGCTACGGCCTGGACAATTTCCGCCAGATCTTTGCCGACCCCACCTTCCTGGCCTCCCTGCGCAATACCTTCTTCTATGTGGTCACGGTGGTGCCCATCTCTACCGCCCTGTCCCTGCTCATTGCGGTGCTCCTCAACCAGAAGATCCACTTCCAGGCGTTCTTCCAGTTTGCCTATTTCCTGCCCATGGTCACCGCCCTCATTGCGGTGGGCGTGGTGTGGAAGTGGATGTACCACTATGACTATGGTATCATCAACTTCTTTTTGAGCTGCTTCGGGGTGGAGCCGGTTCACTGGCTGGAGGACCCTAACGTGGCCCCCATTGCCCTGACCATTTACGGCATCTGGAACAAGCTGCCCTTTACCATCATCCTCTTCCTCTCCGGCCTGCAGACCATTGACGAGCAGTACTACACCGCGGCCCGGGTGGACGGGGCAAAGAGCGGGCTCATCTTCCGGCGGATCACCCTGCCTATGCTCTCGCCCACCATTGCCCTGGTGATGATCATTAACGTCATCAACACCTCCAAAGTGTTCAACGAGGTCTTTGCCCTCTTCAACGGCAAGCCCGGCCCGGCCTATTCCCTGTACACCATGGTCTTTTATATCTATGAGAATTTCTACAACCGGTGGAATGTATCCATCGCCTGCGCGGCGGCCATCGTGCTGTTCCTCATCGTCTTTGCCCTGACCCTGCTGCAGATGGGAGTACAGAGACGCTGGGATTACCGGTGAAAGGAGGAGAACGGCTATGAAACGGAAAGCTTCCCGCGTCGCCATATACGCGCTGCTGATCATCGGCGCGCTGACCATGCTGCTGCCCTTTTACTGGATGATCATCAGCGCCTTCAAGACCCCGGAGCAGATCGCCCAGATGCCGCCGCTGTGGTTTCCCACCTCCTTCCGGCTGGACAACTTTGAGTACGCCATGACCTATGCCGCCTTCGGACGGTATATCTTCAACTCCCTGCTGGTCACGGTGTGCAACATGGTGTGCACCATGATCATTACCATCCTGGCGGCCTTCGCCTTCTCCCGGCTGTCCTTCCCGGGCAGAGACGTGATCTTCTCCATCTTCCTGGGCTTCATGATGGTGCCCTTTGAGCTGGTGGCCATCACCAACTACGGTACCATCGTCCAGATGGGAGGGCTGGATTCCTATGCGGCGTTGATCTTCCCATACACGGCCAATGTGTTGTATGTGTACATCCTGCGCAATTTCTTCCTGGGTATCCCCAACTCCCTCTACCATGCGGCACGGATCGATGGGGCCTCCAACTTCAAGTATCTCACCCGGATCATGATCCCCGTGGCCAAGCCCGCGCTGGTTACCATCGCTTTGCTCAACGGCATCGACACCTGGAACTCCTTCCTGTGGCCTATGCTTATCGTCAACGATCCCAACATGCGCACGGTGACCATCGGCCTGACCAGCTTTGTCCAGGATGCTGGCATCCGCTACGAGCGGCTGATGGCCGCCGCCTGCATCGTGGTGCTGCCTATGATTGTCCTGTTCCTCTTTGCCAGAAAGTATATCATTACCGCCATGGCCCGGGGCGGCATCAAGGGCTAAACAGATCCGGCCAGTTTACACACAAAAGCGCTGCCGGCGGAGAAATCCGACGGCAGCGCTTTTTTCCGTTATTTTCCCTGGAGCAGCTTTTCCCTGTGCCGTTCAAAGACCGAGAGGATCAGATCCTCGTGGAGCGTATCCCGCAGATAGACCGGGTTGAAATCCTGTCCTGCCTCGAAGCCATCCACCTCCACCGTGCGCAGCAGGCCGGTTTCCAGCTCCCGGCGCACGGTAGATTCATAGAGAAAGGTGATGCCGATATTCTCCTCCACCAGATGCTTGATGGCGTTGATGTTGCAGATCTCCTGCACTCCGGCAAACTGGGAGACGCTGAGTCCCCGTTCCTTCAAGGCGTTCTCCAGGCAGGCGCGGTTATCGATCTCCACCTCCCGGAGGATAAGCTTCTGGGAGAACAGCTCCTCCATGGCCACCTTCCGTCCCGCAAGCGGGGAACAGGGAGCACATACCGGCAACAGCCGTTCCCGGGTAAAAAACCGGCCGGCGTACAGATCGGTATTAAAATCACCGTCCAGGTAGGCCAGTAGAATTTCGCCGTCCAGCAGCTGCTGAAGCAGGATATCCTTATATTCCACCGTCATGCTGAAACCCACCGACTCATCCTCCGCCATACAGCGGCCCAGAATGGGAGGAAGCACGAATTCCCCCATGGTGCAGGTGGCGCCCAAAAAAATCTGGAAGGGACCGTCGGCCGCCAGCACCCGTTGCTGGATAAACCGGCTTTCGGCGGCAATTTTCTGAGTATAACGGCGTAGCTGCTCTCCCCGCTTGGTGAGGGCCAGGGTCTTGCCATCATAGAGAAAGAGCTTGCCTTTGTAAATGTCCTCCAGGTAGTGGATATGCTGGCTCACCGTGGGCTGGGAGACATGAAGATTCTTTGCCGCCTTGGTATAACTTTTTGTTTTACACAGCTCCAAAAAAGTATCATATCTAAAGTCAAGCATATTCCATCCTCTTCTTCGTGGGAAAACAGCGATATTTTTGCATGATTATATAAATTATGACCGCAAGGGGGAATTTTGTCAACTGACAAATGAGGCCGGCTGCATTGCCGCCCGTGGTGTGATAGACCATTGTGCGCTCAGGTTGCAGGGACTGCGGACTGAAGGAGAGAGGAATTGACAGTGACGAGCCAAAAACTCAGTGACAGGCGTGCAGTCGTTCGGGTGGCCCTGGTGTGCCCTGGCAGCGTGGATACTGATGTGTGCAGGTATATACGCTGTCAACTGTCAGCAGACGGGCGAAAACTGACTGCAAACTCGATGCAGCCAGCATATTGTTTTGTCTGTAAAAATGAACTATACTGGCTAAAAAGACGGGATTGGAAAGGAGAACCGCTATGAAAAATCGAAACTGGCGCTGCCTGACCGCTGTGCTGTTGGTGTTCTGCCTGCTGGGCCAATTGATACCGGCGGCCGGAGCTGTGGGCCAGCAGACCACCTTTGTGGGTGTGGATACCATGATGATTTACAATCCCGCTGTGGACAGCAGCAGCACCATGTCCACCGGCAGCCTGCTGGGGCAGATCAATACCCTGGGGGGCAACTTCAACTATGTGTCGGATGGGCAGCAGGACTATTTCTTCCTGGACCAGGGGGAGCTCTATGAGGAACTGGAGGGCATCGACCTGTCCGGCGTACCGGAGGACGATCCCCTGAGCCTTCAGGCGGTAGACTATCAGGTGGGTGACACTCGAGACTTTTTTGTCCAGCCGGAGGCCACTTACAAATACCAGTATGCCGAATTTACCTGCCTGTATTCCGGCACCTACTGCCGGGTGTGGGGGGCGGTCTATGACGATACGGCCGTGGCGGCCGCCATGGGCCGGGAATTTGACCAGGTCATCTACCCCAAGGATACAGAGGCATTCGGTACGGCCCGGTATATCCAGGACGGCGACAAGCTGAACATCCTGATCTACCCCATGTACTCCACCGGCCTGTGCGGTTTCTTCCGCCCCATCGAGCTGCTCACCGCCGCCGAGATGGGCAGTACCAACGCCCAGCGGTACAACAACGGCATGGCCGTCATCCACGTCAACTCCTTCCACTGCAGCGCCGGGCGGTATCAGTCCACCGGCCTGGTGACCATTGCCCATGAGTATCAGCATCTGATCTGCATGTCCTCCACTCTGCTGGGCAACGGGTGGAACAGCCTGACCCTGATGGGTACCTGGCTCAACGAGTCCATGGCCGCGGCGGCAGAGGAGTGGGTCTACCCCGGTGAGATGACCGAGCTGGGCTACATATCCCGGAATTACAACGGCTCCGGTCTGATCTCTGGCGGTCAGTCCCTGTATGACTTTACCACCAGCTC
>CALWWF010000009.1 GCA_944385165.1 uncultured Oscillospiraceae bacterium | reverse complement strand
CAAGGTGTGCGCCTTTGTGGCCCCCCACCTGGTGTCCTGTGAGAACCCCCTGGCCGGGGTGGAGGACGTGTTCAACGCTATCGCCGTCACCGGCAACGCGGTGGGCGACGTGATGTTCTATGGCCGGGGGGCGGGCAAGCTGCCCACCGCCTCCGCCGTGGTGGCCGACGTCATCGACATCGCCAAGGACGTGAAGCGGGACCACCACAACCAGTGGGGCCCCGGCGCCCCCGACCTGGTGGTGTCCTCGGACATCCTCACCTCCCGGTGGTACGTCCGGGCCCAGACTACCATGGACCAGGCCCGGCTGGCCTGCGGCGAGATCCAGCCCCTGGCCCGCTCCGGCGCCCCCGCCGGCGAGGCCGCCTTCCTCACCGGCCCCATGACCGAGCCCCAGGTGATTTCCCGTCTGGCGGGGATGGAGGTCGGCTCCCGGTTCCGCGTGCTGTAAGAAAAAGACCGGCCGGGCCGGGAAGAGCAGGGCCTGCATAGGATAGAGCGCAGACCTGCGTTTTGACAAACCGTTGGAGGGAAACGATATATGGCACTCATTGTACAGAAATTCGGCGGCAGCTCTGTCGCCAACGCCGACCGCGTGCGCAACGTGGCCCGGATCATTACCGAGACCTATCGCAAGGGCAACAGCGTGGTGGTGGTGCTCTCCGCCCAGGGAGATACCACCGACGACCTGATCGCCAAGGCCCAGGAGCTCAACCCCCACGCGTCCAAGCGGGAGATGGATATGCTCCTGTCCACCGGCGAGCAGATTTCCATCGCCCTGTGCGCCATGACCATCGAGGGCATGGGCTATCAGGTGGTCTCCCTCACCGGCTGGCAGGCGGGGATGAACACCGACTCCGCCTACGGCAACGCCCGCATCAAGCGCATCAACACCGAGCGCATCCAGACTGAGCTGGACAAGAACAAGATCGTTTTGGTGGCCGGGTTCCAGGGCCTCAACAAGTACGGGGACATCACCACCCTGGGCCGGGGCGGCTCGGACACCTCGGCGGTGGCCCTGGCCGCGGCCCTGCACGCGGACCTGTGCCAGATCTACACCGACGTGGACGGCGTGTACACCGCCGACCCCCGCACGGTGAAGGGCGCCCGGAAGCTGGAGGAGATCACCTTTGACGAGATGCTGGAGCTGGCCAGCCTGGGCGCCCAGGTGCTCCACAACCGCTCGGTGGAGATGGCCAAGCGCTATAACGTCAATCTGGAGGTCCTCTCCAGCTTTACGGGGAATCCAGGTACAAAAGTCAAGGAGGTTGTCAAGACCATGGAAAAGACCCATGTCAGCGGTGTAGCGAAGGATAAGAATGTGGCCCGGCTGGCCCTCATCGGCCTGGCTGATGAGCCCGGCATCGCCTTTAAAATTTTCTCCCTGCTGGCCAAGAAGAAGATCAACGTGGACATTATCTTACAGTCCATCGGCCGCGAGGAGACCAAGGACATCAGCTTCACCGTGGCCCGCAGCGACGCGGAGGAGGCCAAGAAGATCCTGGAGGAGAACCAGGAGTACATCGGCTTTAAGAACGTCGAGATGAACGCCCAGGTGGCCAAGGTCTCCATCGTGGGGGCCGGCATGGTGAACAACTTCGGCGTGGCCAGCCGCATGTTCGAGGCTTTGTACAACGCGGGGATCAACATCAACATGATCTCCACCAGCGAGATCAAGGTGTCCGTCCTGGTGGATGAGCGGGACGCCGACCGGGCGGTGCAGGCCGTGCACGACAAATTCTTCTCGGAATTTGGCGGCAACGGCTGAGCCGGAAAGACAGAAATGTTTGTGATTGATGGGGAAAAGCCGGGAGGAAACTCCCGGCTTTTCCCAGCCATTTGCTGTTTCCCTTTTTTTGTATTGCAAAAGTTGCGGACTTCTGGTAAAATAATAAGCCGACTGGACCTTGAGAATTACGGAAAGGCCGACGGAACACAAGCAGCGGGGTGCTGTCCCCGGTCAAATAAGAGGAGAATCAAAGCACATGGACTATAATGAGAGAGAGGCGCGGCGGCGCCAGGAGGATCGGGACCTGAACCGGGCCCTGATCTGGGTCGGAGCAGCGATCGTCCTGGAATTTTTGCTGGTGCTTGTCAATAAATACTATATCAATTACCGGACTACCACAGAGTCCATCAACATGGCGGTGGCGTTCAACGCGGCCCTGCACGGCCTGCGGTGGATCAGCCTGGCCGCCTTCGTCGTCTGTCTGGTGTGGTCGGCGGTGCGGCTGAGCAAGGCGGGGAAGGCAACGCTGCCTCTGGCGCTGACCGCCGGCTCTGCGGCTTTGCTCCTTTGCGCCCACATTACCCTCGCCTTCCAGGACGCCGGGGTGCGGATGCTGTTCTGGCTGGTGCCCGCCTGGGCGGCCCTGGCGCTGGTGTTCTACCTCTATCAGCGGGAATTTTTCCTGGCGGCTCTGGGGGGCGGCCTGGGGGTGCTGGGCCTTTGGTTCGTCCGCCATGCGGGAGTGTTCAGTGTGTACACCATTGCGGCGGTGGCGGCCATCGTGCTGCTGGCGGCGGCGATGGTATGGATGCGGGCCCATCAGGGCCGCCTCATCGTGAAGGAGGGGGTAAAGCGGGTGCTGCCCCCGGAGGCCAGTTATGTGCTGATGCTGGTCAGCTGTGTGGTGAGCCTGGCGGCTATTGCCGCAGCGGGGGCGCTGGGCGGCGCGGTGTCCTACTATCTGCTGTTTGCCATGGTGGCCTGGCTGTTCGCTCTTTTGGTGTACTACACCGTGAAAATGATGTAATGCATAAAAAAGCACGGGATGGATTCCCGTGCTTTTTCATACCCTTTTTAGCTTTTCCCTGTTACAAGTAAGTATGGGTGCACACCTGGCGGATCTTGGCCTGGATGCCCTTGAGGTCCACAAAGGTCTCTGGCCGGCGGGAAGGGTCCCGGAGGATGGCCGCCGGGTGAAAGACGGCGGTCATATGGACGCCGGACTTTTCAAACCACTGTCCGTGCTCCTTGGTGATCTTGAAATCGGGCTTGATCAGGCGCATGGCGGCGATGCGCCCCAGGCAGATGATGACCTTGGGACGGATAAGGGCCACCTGGTTGCGCAGATAGCCGATGCAGGCGTCCTGCTCGGTGTTCAGCGGGTCCCGGTTGTGGGGCGGGCGGCATTTGACGATGTTGGCGATGTACACGTTGGTCTCCCGGCTCAGGTCGATGAGCTCCAGCATCTCGTCCAGCAGCTGACCGCCCCGGCCCACGAAGGGCAGCCCCTGGAGGTCCTCGTTCTCCCCGGGGCCCTCGCCGATGCACATGACCTCCGCGTCCCGGACCCCGGCTCCAAAGACCACATGGTGACGCCCCTCGGCCAGAGCGCACTTTTGGCAGGTCCGGCACTGCTCCTCTAATTCCTTCCAATCCAACATAACGGCGAACCCCCCTGGCGGCCTTTGTTTTTTCCTATAGTGTACCACACCCGTTTCCCCTGTGCAATCCCATAGGGGCGTCCAGGGCGGGCCGTGAAAATCACGAAGGGGCCGGACAGCGGGAAAATGGGCCGGCAGCGGGGGAAAAAGACGAAAATCCGCCCCCTTGATTTTGCGTTATGTAAACTGAATAGAACGTATGTTTTATATCAAAAAAGGGTCGAAACCGTAGGATTCCTGCGGTTTTTTTCTTTGTTAAATTATCAAAAAGGGGTTGCTTTTTATGTCAACAGATTTTATACTAAAAAACAAGTGGTGGGGGGAAAAGGAGCAAAACCCCATAAACAAGCGGTGAAGTGGAGGAGAGGTGGGAACGATGACCGGAACGTACGAGCACAGCATCGACGCGAAGGGCCGTCTGTTCATCCCCTCCAAGC
This sequence comes from uncultured Oscillospiraceae bacterium, assembly GCA_944385165.1. Lineage (GTDB taxonomy): Bacteria > Bacillota > Clostridia > Oscillospirales > Oscillospiraceae > Lawsonibacter. Next base: position 13,279 of record CALWWF010000009.1, on the reverse strand, counting down.
TCCGGGAGGAGCTGGGCTCCACCTTCTATCTGGCCATGGGCATCGACACCTGTCTGGCCATCTACCCCCAGTCCACCTGGGATAAGTTCACCGAAAAATTTGCCTCCCTGCCCATGACCCAGTCCAAAGTCATGCGCCCCCTGTTTGCCAACGCGGTGAAGTGCGAGCTGGACAGCCAGGGGCGCATTGTCGTTCCCCAGAAGCTGCGCAAGTACGCCAAGCTGGAGAAGGACGTGGTGATCCTGGGGGTCAACGACCGGGCCGAGATCTGGAGCGCCCAGCTGTGGTACCAGGACGAGGAGGAGATGACTCCCGAGAAGATGGCCGCCTGTATGAGTGAATTGGGGTTCTGAAATGGAAGAAGAGTGGATCCATAAACCGGTGCTGCTGGAGGAGTGCATCCAGGCGCTGAACATTCGCCCGGACGGCGTCTATCTGGACGGGACCCTGGGCCGGGCCGGCCACAGCCGGGAGATCGCCCGGCGGCTGACCACCGGGAGGCTCATCTGTGTGGACCGGGACCAGGCGGCTCTGGCCGCGGCCCAGGAGCGGCTGGGTGAGTGGAGGAATCAGGTGACCCTGGTCCACAGCAACTTTGACCAGCTGGATGAAATTCTGGACCGCCTCTCCCTGCCCGGCGTGGACGGGATGCTCTTTGACCTTGGCGTCTCCTCCCCCCAGCTGGACGACGGGGAGCGGGGGTTCTCCTACAAAAGCGACGCCCCCCTGGACATGCGCATGGACCGGGATCAGAGACTCACCGCCGCCGACGTGGTGAACACCTGGCCCCAGGAGGAGCTGCGGCGCATCCTCTCCCAGTACGGGGAGGAGCGGTACGCTTCCACCATCGCCGCAGCCATCGTCCGCCGCCGCCAGGAGCGGCCCATCAAGACCACCCTGGAGCTGGTGGAGGTCATCAAAAGCGGGATGCCCGCCCGGGCGCGGAAGGAGAAGCAGCACCCGGCCAAGCGGAGCTTCCAGGCCATCCGCATCGCGGTGAACGATGAGCTCGCCTCGGTGGACCGGATGATCCAGGCCGCCGTGCCCCGGCTTAACCAGGGGGGGCGGCTGGCGGTGATCACCTTCCACTCCCTGGAGGACCGGATCGTCAAGACCGGGCTGGCCGCGTTTGCAAAAGGATGTATCTGTCCCCCGGATTTTCCCGTGTGTGTGTGCGGGAGGACCCCGGACGTAAAATTGGTCTCTCGAAAGCCCATCCTGCCTACGCAGCAGGAGATCGCAGAGAATCCCCGCGCCCGCAGCGCCAAACTGCGGGTGGCGGAGAAGCTCAAACCGCCGGTTCCCAGAGGAGAGAGCGGGCGGGAGCCCTGATATACCAAGGAGAAATGGAGTGAAGGAAGCCATGGCAAGCCGCCACCGCAGTAGCCGCACCTCATACAACACCTATGGAAGCGTAGCCTACGCCCCTGCCTACGACGGCAATGCCGTCCGGGCCGCCGGGCGGGACGAGACACTCCCTCCCCAGCCCAAGGTCCGGCCACGGGACCGTGACCGGGAACGGGAGCGCGCCCTCACCCGGACCCGGGTCCAGGTGCGGGAGGCGGGGGAGGTCTCTCCTTTCGCCGTTATCGGTTTTTTGGCAGTGGGGATCTTTGCCGCCCTCCTGGTTTGGAGCTATGCCCAGTATGTGGTGGTCAGCGACCAGGTGGTCTCCCTGCGCAGCAGCCTGACGGAGCTGCAGGAGGAGAACGTGGTCCTCTCCGCCCAGTACGAGAAGGTGTTTGACATGGACCGCATCCAGGCTGCGGTGGGGGACACCATGATCCGCCCCACCAACGACCAGATCGTCTACCTGGACCTGTCCGAGCCGGACAACGTGGTGCTCTACCGGGACGAGGAGAGCACCCAGGGGCCCATGGGCCTGCTGGCCGGCCTGGAGGAGTTGTTTGGCGATCTGCTGGCATACTTCCCTTAACGGCAGAATACAGTGAGCCATAGAAACGACACAGAGATAAGGGCGCAGGAAGGCTGGCTTTCTTGCGCCCTTCTGGTATCAAGCGGTTCTTTTCCCGGGAAAAGAGACCGCGGCACAGACAGAAAGGAGGCGGTTTGATGACAAACCGGCCAGACCGGGAGCGGCGGGAGGACCGGGGAGAGCGCAGGGCGTACTCCAAGCGGATGGTGTTCCGCCGTTCCCTGTTTCTGATGCTGGTGTGCGGGGTGGGGCTGTTCATCCCCCTGGTCATCCAGCTGTGGAATATTTCCATTCGGGACCACGACTTTTACCAGCAGCAGGCCACCCGGCAGCAGCTGATGGACGTGTCGGTCTCCGCCCACCGGGGGGAGATCCGGGACGCCAACGGCGAGGTCATGGCCATGTCGGCCACGGTCTATAACCTGATCCTGGCCCCTAAGGACCTGATGAACAGCGTGGACCCGGACGACTACACCGACGAGGAGGGCGAGCCGGACACGGCCGCCTGGCAAGAGGCGGTGGAGGACCTGCGGGAGGAGATCGTGGACGGCTTGGCGGCCATCCGCCCCGATCTGGACCGGGAGAGCCTGGAGGCGCGGATGCAGCGGGAGAACTCCCAGTACGAGGTGCTCCTCACCGATCTGGAGGAGGATGAGGCCCAGGCCATCCGGGAATTCATTGAGGAGAACGGTACCGCCTACTACCTCTACCTCACCCCCAGCACCAAGCGGTACTACCCCTTTGGGGCGCTGGCCTCCCAGGTGCTGGGCTTCGTCAACGCCAACGGCGGCGCCTACGGCCTGGAGGCCCGGTACGAGGATGTGCTCAAAGGCGTCCCCGGCCGGGTGGTCACTGGCCGCACGGCGGAGAACGACGAGCTCTATAACAGCTACTCCAACTACATCGACGCGGTGAACGGCTATGATCTGACCCTGACTCTGGACAGCACCATCCAGTCCTACGCCGAGCAGATTTTGGAGAAGGGTATCGCCGCCTACGATGTGCAAAACGGCGGCTTCTGCCTGGTAATGGATCCCAACACCGGGGCGGTGCTGGCCATGGCCAGCTCCCCGGAGTTTGACCCCAACCAGTACTCCCTGATTACAGACAGCATCCTCCAGGGAGAGGCACAGTCGGAGGTCCCGGCCATCTATGAGCAGCTGAAGGCAGAGAACGCTCAGAAGCCCGCCGAGGAGCAGCTCACCGACGCCGAGCTCCAGGAGCAGGCCCAGGCCCAGGCCAACGCCGCCGCCCGGGAGACCCAGTGGGGGAACAAGGGCCTGAGCGAGCCATACGAGCCGGGCTCCACCTTCAAGGCCCTGGTGCTGGCCGCCGCCCTGGAGGAGGGCGTTGTGAGCGAGAACGACACTTTCTACTGCCCCGGCTACTATATGGTCAACGGCACCCGGATCAACTGTTCCAAGCGGGAGGGCCACGGCCAGCAGACCTTGGCCCAGGCGGTGCAGAACTCCTGCAACCCTGCCTTTATGATGATCGGCCAGCGGCTGGGAGCGGAGAAGTTCTACGACTACTTTGAGGCCTTCGGCATGACGGAGAAGACCGGCATCGACCTGCCCGGGGAGCAGGAGGGCCTGGACTGGGGCCGGGAGTACTTCACCTCCCTGGAGGGCTACATGTCCCTGGCCACTGCATCCTTCGGCCAGCGCTTCACCGTCACCCCTCTGCAAATGATCAGAGCTTTCTCCTCCGTCATCAACGGGGGAAATCTGTACCAACCCTATGTGGTCCAGTCGGCCTCCGACGCCAGCGGGGCGGTCATCCAGAACACCGAGCCCACCCTGGTGCGCCAGGTGGTGAGCCAGCAGACCAGCCAGCGCTGCCGGACCATCCTGGAGACCGTAGTCTCCGAGGGCACCGGGCACAACGCCTATCAGGCGGGCTACCGCATCGGCGGCAAGACCGGCTCCTCCGAGACCACAGAGAAGGACCACACCATCGTCTCCTTTATGGGCTTCGCCCCGGCGGACGACCCCCAGGTCATCGTCCTGCTGGCCTACGATAACCCCAGGCCCGCCTCCCCCGGCAGCGACTGGTCCACCACCGGCGTGTACATCAGCGGCGGCAACATGGCCGCCCCCATGGCCGGCGAGGTGATCGCGCAGATTCTGGACTATCTGGACGTGGAGAAGCAGTACACGGCGGAGGAGTCCGCGGCGGTGGACGTGACCACCCCCCAGGTGGCCGGATACACTGTGGCCGACGCGGAGACCCGGCTGGAGGACAAGGGCCTGAGCTACCGCACCGTGGGGGAGGGGGACGTGGTCACCAGCCAGGTGCCCGCCGCCTACTCCGCCGTCCCCGGCGGGTCCACCGTGATCCTCTATCTGGGGGACGCGGTCCCGGAGGAGACGGGCGCCGTCCCCAACGTGGTGGGGCTGAGCTATGAGGCGGCGAAGAGCGCCCTGGAACAGGCGGGCTTCTTCATGCGGGCCTCCGGCACCAGCACCTACTACAGCGACGCCTCCAAGGCCCAGAGCCAGAGCGTGGCCGCCGGGGAGACCGCGGCCATCGGCACGGTGATCAACGTCCAGTTCTCCACCATGGTGGAGGACGGCTACGCCGGCATTGATTAGCCATCTAAGACGCGCATTTTTAGAGAGAATGAAACCGCACCCGTGAGGGGTGACAGACTTGAAGCTGTGGGATTTGCTGCACGGCATCCCCCTCACGGGGGAGAATTGCAACCTGGACATGGAAATTACTTCCATATCCTACGACACCCGGACCCTGGAACCCGGAGCTCTGTTCGTGGCTCTGCCCGGGGCCCGGACGGACGGGGCGAACTTTATCCCGGAAGCCCTGGAAAAAGGGGCCGCCGCCATTTTAAGCGAGACGCAGCCGGAGGGTTCTGGCCCCTGGCTGGTCACGCCCAACGCCCGCCGGGCCCTGGCCCTGGTATCCGCCAACTGGTTTGGCCATCCGGGCCGGGAGCTGGTTTTGGTGGGGGTGACCGGGACCAACGGCAAGACCACCACCGCCTGCCTCATCAAAGAGATGCTGGAGCGGGCTTTGGGGACCCAGGCGGGGCTCATCGGCACCATCCAAAACCAGATCGGCCCCAAATGCCTGCCCGCCCACCGCACCACCCCGGAGAGCTATGAGGTCCAGCAGCTGTTAAGGCAGATGGCGGACACGGGGTGTACCCACGCGGTGATGGAGGTGTCCTCCCACGCCCTGGTCCAGCACCGGGTGGAGGGGCTGGACTTCTCCGTGGGGGTGTTCACCAACCTGACCCAGGACCACCTGGACTACCACCACACCATGGAGGAGTACCGCCAGGCCAAGGGGCTGCTGTTCCGGCAGTGCCGCACGGCGGTGCTCAACCTGGACGACGAGGCGGGGCGGTGGTACCGGGAGCAGGTAGAGTGCCCGGTGTTCACCTACTCGGAGAACAAGGATTTTGCCGACCTGACCACGAAAAATATCCGCCTGTTCCCCGGCCATGTGGAGTTTGAGGCGGTATCCGCCGGAGAGATCCAGCGCATCCACCTGCCCATCCCCGGGGGCTTCACCATCTACAACGCCCTGGCCGCCGCCTCCTGCGGGCTGTGCCTGGGCCTGGGGCTGGGGGAGATCTCCGCCGCCTTGCGCTGCGCCCACGGGGTGAAGGGGCGGGTGGAGGTGGTCCCCACCCCCACCGCCTATACGGTGCTCATCGACTACGCCCACACCCCCAACGCCCTGGAGAACATCCTCCTCACCGCCCGGGACTTTACCGCCGGAAGGCTCATCTGCCTGTTTGGCTGCGGCGGCGACCGGGACCGGACCAAGCGGCCCATTATGGGGGCGGTGGTGCGGGAGCTGGCCGACGTGGCGGTAGTCACCTCCGACAACCCCCGCACCGAGGACCCCTGGGCCATCCTCCAGGACATTTTGGCGGGGATGAGCGGCCCCGGCGGCCAGGTCCACCTGGAGCCGGACCGGCCCAAGGCCATTCGCTGGGCCCTCTCCCAGGGACAGCCGGGGGACGTGATCGTCCTGGCGGGCAAGGGCCACGAGACCTATCAGGAGATCGGCGGGGTGCAGTATCCCATGGACGAGCGGGAGATCGTGGCGGATTACTTTGCAAAACGGGCCCAGAGACGGGAAAGGGCTGGAAATCTTCCGGCGGGTGTAGTATAATACCGGATTGCCAATGAACTACGCGCAGCGCAGCCCAAGAGAAAAAACTCCTGGAGGTCTCAACACATGACATACATCCTCAGCTTTATCGTGGCCTTTGGCGTCACCGCCATCGCCGGACAGATCCTCATCCCCCTGCTCCGCCGCCTGAAGGCGGGCCAGTCCATCCGGGAGGATGGGCCCACCTGGCACATGTCCAAACAGGGCACCCCCACCATGGGGGGGCTGATGTTTATCCTGGGGATGGGGGTGGCAGTGCTCACCGCCGGATGGGGGGATTTGCAGCACGGGCTGCACAACCATCTGGTGGTGTTCCTCTTTGCCCTGGTGTTTGGGGCCATCGGGTTTGTGGATGATTTCCAGAAGCTGCGCCATCACGCCAACGAGGGGCTCACCGCCTCCCAGAAGTTCCTGCTTCAGCTGGCGGCGGCCATCGTGTTCGTTTTGCTCATGCGCCGGGACGGTTATCTGACCCCCGATTTGTACATCCCCTTCCTGAACGTGGAAATCGTGGGTATCCCCTGGATCGTGTACATGGTCTTTGCCGCCTTTGTCATGGTGGGGACGGTGAACGCCGTCAACCTCACTGACGGCATCGACGGCCTGGCCACCGGCGTGACCTTGCCGGTGATGCTGTGCTATGTGGCGGTGTCCGCCTGGTACGGCCGGACCGACCTGGTCATTGCCGCCGCCGCCCTGGCGGGGGGCCTGGCCGCCTTCCTCATCTATAACTTCCACCCGGCCAAGGTGTTTATGGGGGATACCGGCTCTTTGTTCCTGGGGGGCGCGGTGTGCGGCCTGGCCTTCGCTCTGGACCTGCCGCTGATGATTCCCATTGTGGGTCTTGTGTATGTGCTGGAGGTTTTGTCCGATATTATCCAGGTCGTATACTTTAAAAAGACCGGGGGGAAGCGGTTTTTCCGCATGGCGCCCCTCCATCACCACCTGGAGCTGGGGGGCTGGAGCGAGAATAAGCTCTTCTGTGTGTTTTCCGGCGCCACCCTGGTGCTGTGCCTGCTGGCCTTCCTGGGGGTCATGAACCGGTACCCAATGTGAAATAGGAGATAGGAGTTTCCCGCCGGGACGGCCGGCGGGGAATAACCAAACGTATTGTGCCAGTGTAATATTCCGAGATAGAATCAAAAAGAAGGTAAGGAGGAAGCCATGGCCCGAAAGCCAAAACGTGATTTGACCGTAGAAGAGCAGCTGGCCCGGGGGCCCATGGACCTGCCCTTCCTGATGCTGGTGCTGTTGCTGCTGGGCATCGGGCTGATTATGATGTTCTCGGCCTCCTACGCCACCGCCTATTATAAAGACGGCGACCCCCTGGTCTACATCACCCGCCAGGCCATGTTCGGCGGGGTGGGGGTGCTGGCCATGTATGTGGTGTCCAAGATCAACTACCAGACCTTCCGGTGGATGGCCCTGCCTGCCATGGTGGGGTCCATCGTACTGCTGGTGCTGGTACACACCCCTCTGGGGGTGGTCCACAACGGCGCCCGCCGGTGGCTGAACCTGGGTATTGAGTTCCAGCCCTCGGAGTTTGCCAAGATCGCCGTCATCCTCTTTTTTGCCGCCAGGCTGTGCAAGCGGGATACTCAGCGGCACAAGCGGTATAAAAACCGCACCTTTTTCGGGCGAACCTATAATTTTTTTGACCGCATCGGTTTGATCGAACTGCTGCCCTACGCCGTTGTGCTGGGGCTGGTGGCCGGCCTGGTGGTGACCCAGCCCCATCTGTCCGGCACCCTGCTGATTTTGGCCGGCGGAGCCTCGGTCCTCTTCGCTGCGGGCATCCACTGGGGCTGGTTTGCCGCCGGGGGCGGAATCGTGGGGGCTCTGGCGGCGGCGCTCATCTACTTTACCCCCTATATGACCGCCCGCATCAACCTGTGGCAGGATCCCTGGAGTTTCCGCCAGGGGGACGGCTATCAGACCGTGCAGTCCCTCATCGCCATGGGCTCCGGCGGCCTGTTGGGCCGGGGGCTGGGGAACAGTATGCAGAAGATGCTCTATATCCCGGAGCCGGAAAACGACTTCGTCTTCCCCATTGTGGTGGAAGAGCTGGGGTTTGTGGGCGGCCTTGTGGTGCTGGTTTTGTTCGCCCTGCTGATCCTGCGGGGATACTGGCTGGCCCTCCACGCCCGGGACCGGTTCGGGGCCCTGACCATCGTGGGGATCATCTCCCTGCTGGCGGTCCAGGTGTTTCTGAACATCGGTGTGGTTACCAACCTCATCCCCAACACCGGCATCTCCCTCCCCTTTTTCAGCTACGGCGGCACCGCCTTGATGATCCAGCTGGCGGAGATGGGGATGGTCCTGAGCATCTCCCGCCAGATCCCCGCCCCGAAAAACGATTGACAATTGACAATGGACAATTGACAATTTGGCGGGTGACGGTACCCCCTGCGTGGAGAAGAAGGCTGTGCGGGTTCCGTGAAGCCAGAATCCCAATTTGCTGTTTTCCGGTTCCACAGCGTCACGGAAAAAGACTGTAACATGCTGTGGGGAATGTTTTGATTTTAGTCGGAGCGTTCGGTTTAAGACGATGGTATAAAAAGAAGAACCACGGCTCAGAAACGAAAAATTGTCAATTGTAAATTGTCAATTATTACGAGGTGTTTGCATGAACATTCTGTTTACCTGCGGCGGGACGGCCGGACATGTGAATCCGGCGGTGGCCCTGGCCCGCATTTTCCAGGAGCGCAACCCGGGCTGCCGGGTGCTGTTCGTGGGGGCGGACGGGGGGATGGAGAACCGCCTGGTGCCCAAGGAGGGCTATCAGATCGAGACGGTGACCATTACCAACTTCCACCGCTCCCTGGCCCCGGCGGACCTGGCCCACAACTTTGGCACTCTGGTGAATATGCACAAGTCCAAGGGGCAGGCCCGGCGGATCCTGGATGAGTTCAAGCCCGACCTGGTGGTGGGCACCGGGGGCTACGCCTCCTTCCCCGTGGTGAAGGAGGCCGCCCGCCGGCACATCCCCACCGCCGTACACGAGTCCAACGCCGTCCCAGGTCTCACCACCAAGGCCCTGTCCAAGGTGGTGGACTGCGTCATGGTGGGCTTTGAGGAGAGCCGCGCCCACTACGACCACCCGGAGAAGGTGGTGGTCACCGGCACCCCGGTGCGGGGGGACTTTTTCCGCTACACCCGCCCGGAGGCCCGGGAGAAGCTGGGCCTGAGCGACGAGCGCCCCCTGCTGCTGTCCTACTGGGGCTCCCTGGGGGCGGAGGTGATGAACCGCCGCATGGTGGACGTCCTAGAGCGGGAGTACAAGGAGGGGACCCCCTTCCGCCACATCCACGGTGCGGGCCGGGATTTCCAGTGGATGCAGGAGGAGCTCCTCCGCCGGGGAGTGAAGCTGGAGGGCAGCGGCGTGGAGGTCCGGGAGTATATCTATGATATGCCCCTGGTGATGGAGGCCGCCGACGTGGTCCTGTGCCGGGCGGGGGCCTCCACCATCTCGGAGATCACCGCCATCGCCAAGCCCTCCATCCTGGTGCCCTCCCCCAACGTCACCGCCAACCATCAGGAGAAAAACGCCCGGGTGCTCTCCGACCAGGGGGCGGCGGTGCTGCTGCTGGAGAAGGACTGCCCCGGCGAGGTCTTGTATGACCAGGCCGCCGCCCTGCTGGGGGACCAGCCCCGGCGGGAGAAGATGATCCGGGCCCTGAACACCATGGCCGTCCCCGACGCGGGGGAGAAGATCTACCAGACCCTTCTGGGACTGCTGAAGAAATAGCGCCCCAGGCGGGGGAGAAACCTATTGGCCCGCCCGGGCATAGGATAGCCTGAGTCCAACGAGGATTGGAGGCTATCCCATGAGCTGGTTTGAAATCTGCGGTGGAAGGCCGCTTTCCGGGGAACTGCGGGTCCAGGGGGCAAAAAACAGCGTCCTGCCCATTTTAGCCGCCGCCCTGCTGGCCCCGGGCCAGAGCGTTCTGCACAACTGTCCCGGCCTGTCCGACGTGGCGGCCACGGAGAAGATCCTGCGCCTGCTGGGCTGCAGCGTGAAGCGGGAGGGGGAGACCCTTCTGGTGGACGCCCGGCAGCCCACCGGCTGTGAGATCCCCGACCCGCTCATGCGGGAGATGCGCTCCTCGGTGATCTTCCTGGGGGCCATGCTGGCCCGGCTGGGCCGGGCGGAGCTGAGCTACCCCGGGGGGTGCGAACTGGGGCCCCGGCCCATCGACCTGCATCTCAGTGCCCTGCGGAAGCTGGGGGCGGAGATCGTGGAGGAGCAGGGCCGCCTGCGCTGCACCGCCGGAAAGGGGCTGACCGGCGGGGAGCTGTGCCTGTCCATCCCCAGCGTGGGGGCCACGGAAAACGCCATGCTGGCGGCCTGCGGGGCCCAGGGGACCACCACCATTGTGGGAGCGGCCCGGGAGCCGGAGATCGTAGACCTTCAAAACTTCCTCAACGCCATGGGGGCCCGGGTGTCCGGGGCGGGCAGCCCGGTGGTCAGTGTGGAGGGGGGCTTTCCCCTCCACCCGGCGGAGTACACCGTCATGGGGGACCGCATCGCGGCGGCTACGTACTTATGCGCGGTGGGAGCCGCGGGAGGAACGCTGGAGCTGGAGGGGGTGGAGGCCTCCCACCTGGCGGCGGTGGCCGCCTGCCTGGAGGAGGCGGGCTGTTCCCTGCAAGCCCAGGGGGGCCGCATCTGCCTGAAAAGCCGGGGGCGGCTGGGCGGCGTGCGCACGGTGCGTACCGCCCCCTATCCGGGCTTCCCCACCGACGCCCAGGCGGTGCTCATGGCCGCCCTGGCGGGGGGCAGCGGAACCACGGTGTTTGTGGAGACCATGTTTGAAAACCGCTACCGCCATGTGGATGAGCTTGCCCGCATGGGGGCGGACATCCAGGTGGCGGGGCGGGTGGCGGTGGTGACCGGCCGGCCCCTCCACGCCGCCCAGGTGCGCAGCACCGACCTGCGGGGGGGCGCGGCCCTGGTGGTGGCCGCCCTGGCGGCGGAGGGGTGCAGCCGGGTGGAGGGTCTGGAGCACATCCGGCGGGGCTATCAGGATTTTGAGGGACAGCTGGCCGCTCTGGGGGCGGAGATCCGCCTGCGGCCGTAACCATAAGAGAAGACCGCCTCCGGCCCGGCGCTGGGGGGCGGCGGGAGAGAACTATGGCGTCAGCGCGACACAACCGAACACGGAAACGGGGCCGGCGGCGGTTTGGCCTGCTCTTCAAGGTGCTGTGCGCGGCGGCCCTGGTGGCAGCCGCCACCTTGGGGGCCACCGTCTTTTTCCAGGTGGAGACCATCGCGGTGGTGGGCAACAGCCGCTACACCTCCGAAGAGGTCATCGCCGCCTCCGGCGTGGAGATCGGCGACAATCTGTTTCAGATGAACAAAAATCAGATCAGCCAGAACATCCTCCAGCAGCTGCCCTACATCGGGGAGGTGACCCCCAAGCGGAGCCTGCCCAGCACCATCACCTTCCAGGTGACGGAGATCCAGGCGGCGGCCAAAGTGGAGGTCTACACCGCCCCCTCTTCGGAGGAAGACGTCCAGGCATCGGAGGAGGACTCATCCGGGGAGGCCGGAGGGGAGACGATGCCCGTCCAGGCGGACGAGGCCTGGCTCATCAGCGTCAGCGGCAAGCTGCTGGAGGAGGCCCCGGAAAATTCCGCGGCCCTCTCGATTACCGGCCTGACGGTGCTGGTCCCCCAGGCGGGGACCATGCTGGCGGTGCCCCAGAACCAGCAATACCGCCTCTCCGCCCTGAAAGAGTTGCTCTCCGCCCTGGAGGAGCAGGGACAGCTGGACCTGGTCTCCTCCATCGACCTGACCCACTCCACCTGGGTGGGGATGCGCTACCGGGATCGCTTTAACGCGCGGTTGCCCCTGGGGGAGGACATGGCCCACTCCCTGGCCGTGCTCTCGGCGGCGGTGGAGAACACCATCCAGACCCGGGGAGAGCAGGCCTCCGGCACCATGGACCTGACCCAGGAGGAGTACGACGCGGTGTTCACCCCGGCACAGAACGGATAGGGAGCTGGAAAGTTTCTGTAATTCCGCCATTTTCTCTTGACCTGCCTGGAAAAGAGCGATACAATAAAACAAGATATCGTGGAAATGGCACATCTGGCCACAAGAACTGGTTTTTTGAGGCAGATTTTGACTTTATACTTAGGAGGAACGACAATGGCCTTCGGATTGGACATGGGTCCCGACAGCGTGGTAAACATCAAGGTGATCGGCGTGGGCGGCGGCGGAAACAACGTCGTCAATCGGATGGTGCGCACCGGCACCAAGGGCGTGGATTTTATCGCGGTGAACACGGATAAGCAGGCGCTTTCCGTGTCCGCCGCTACATATAAGATTCAGATCGGCGAGAAGCTGACCAACGGCCAGGGGGCCGGCTCCGACCCGGAGGTGGGCCGCAAGTCCGCCGAGGAGAACCGCAACCAGATCTCCAAGGCCCTGGAGGATGCGGACATGGTCTTTATCACCGCCGGCATGGGGGGCGGCACCGGCACCGGCGCGGCGCCCATCGTGGCGGACATCGCCAAGGAGCTGGGCATCCTCACCGTGGGCGTGGTGACCAAACCCTTCCGCTTTGAGGGTATGCGCCGCATGAAGCAGGCCGAGGGAGGCATCGCCGAGCTGCGCAACAAGGTGGACTCCCTGGTCATCATCCCCAACGAGCGGCTGAAGCTGGCCACCGACCAGAAGATCACCATGCTCAACGCCTTTGAGATCGCCGACGATGTGCTGCAGCAGGCGGTCCAGTCCATCTCCGACCTGATCAAGAACACCGGGTTCATCAACCTGGACTTCGCCGACGTGTCCGCCGTGATGAAGGACGCCGGCCGGGCTCACATGGGCGTGGGCCGGGCCGCCGGCAAGAACAAGGCCGAGGAGGCCGCCAAGATGGCCATTTCCAGCCCCCTGCTGGAGACCACCATCAACGGTGCCAAGGGCGTGCTGCTCAACGTCACCGACTCCATGGACATCGGCCTGGAGAACGTGGAGACCGCCGCCAATCTGGTGCAGGAGGCCGCCCACCCCGAGGCCAATATCATCTTCGGCGCCGCATTCGACGACACTCTGGAGGACGAGTTGCGGGTCACCGTCATCGCCACCGGCTTTGACGAGAAGGAGGAGCAGCCTGCCGCCGCCCCCGCCGCGGCCGCCAGCAGCAAGCCCTTCACCAGCGCCGGAGCCCGTGTGGAGGAGCAGCGCGCCGC
>CALWWF010000008.1 GCA_944385165.1 uncultured Oscillospiraceae bacterium | reverse complement strand
CGTGGCTGACCAGGCCGATCTCCTTGGCCTGCTGGGCGTTAATGTTCTTGGCGGTGAGGATCAGCTCCATGGCGTTGGACACCCCCACGATGCGGGCCAGGCGCTGGGTGCCGCCGAAGCCGGGGGTGATGCCCAGCCCCACCTCGGGCTGGCCGAACTTGGCCTTCTCGCTGGCCAGACGGATGTCGCAGGCCATGGACAGCTCACAGCCGCCGCCCAGGGCGAAGCCGTTCACCGCGGCGATGACGGGCTTGGGGAAGTTCTCCAGCTTCAGGAACACGCCGTTGCCGTAGGCGCCGAACTTCTTGGCCTGCACGGGGGTGAAGTCCTTCATCTGCCCGATGTCCGCCCCGGCCACAAAGGAGCGGCCCGCGCCGGTGAGGATCAGCACCAGTACCTGGTCGTTCTCCTCCGCCTCGTCCAAAACGGCGTCCAGGTCCTTCAAAACCTGGTCGTTCAGGGCGTTGAGGGCCTCGGGGCGGTTCATGGTGATGATCCCAACGGGGCCGCGCTGTTCAAACTCTACAAAAGCCATAGGAAAGTGCCTCCTTCAAATTCATTCCAAATATTTTGGGTTTTGCCGGTTTTGATCTGGCCCTATTATACAATAAACCCCCGCCCAGGGCAAGCATAACTGCGCCCCTTCTCCCCTTGCGCCCGGAGGGACGGCGGTGCTACAATGGGACAAATCAACTGATACTGGAGGAATGTCTATGGACTCCGCTCCCATCCGCATCCGCCCCGCCGCTCTGGCGGACGCCCCCGTCCTGCTGGACCTCTACGCCCCCTATGTGGAACACACCGCCATCACCTTTGAGTACGACGTGCCCTCCCTCCAGGAGTTTTCCCGGCGGATGGAGGCGGTCCTCCGGCGCTATCCCTACCTGACCGCGGAGTCCGGGGGGACGCCGGTGGGCTACGCCTACGCCTCCCCCTTCCATGAGCGGGCCGCCTACGGCTGGGCGGTGGAGACCTCCATCTATGTGTCCCAGTCCGTCCGGGGCCAGGGGGTGGGAGGAGCCCTCTACCAGGCCCTGGAGCGGGTTTTGGCCCGGCAGCACATCTTGAATCTGAACGCCTGCATCGCCGTCCCGCCCCCGGAGGGGGACCCCTACCTCACCGGGGACAGCGCCGCCTTCCATTCCCATCTGGGCTACCGCCCGGTGGGGCGGTTTCACCAGTGCGGCTATAAGTTCGGCCGGTGGTACGACATGATCTGGATGGAAAAACTCCTGGCCCCTCACCCGGAGCGGCCGGAGGCAGTGGTCCCCTTTCCGGAGCTGCTGGAGCGGGGAGAGGTTTCCCAATTGCTTTTGTAATGCAGGGGGATTTCGCCCTGCGGGGCGAGTGACTTTCCCAACGATGGGAAAGTCACCAAAGGATCGCCGGGGAACGCCGCAGGGGCGAACTTCGTTCGCCATGCCGGCTTTTCCCCGGACCCCTATTACGGGGGACGCCCTCCTGAATAAGTGGAGCGGAATTTCCGGCGCGCAAAATCTGAGTGACTTTCCACAGTTCAATCCGGCCCCACTGGGGGCCTGAGGGTGCAAAATTTGCGCCTGGTGCGGTTCCACAAACGCGCCTGGCGTTGACGAGCCAACGTTCCCGATGCGTATCTCTTCGTAGGAGTGGCTCACCGGACCGCCCATTGTTCTTTCCCTCTGGAGCTTCAGGTGACAACCCAACTTCCTTATTCCCCAGCCACCGTCCCAGGGTTCTGTCATTGTCAATTGTCCATTGTCCATTGTCAATTCCAAAACATCTCTCACTCCCGTCCCCGGCTTTCTGGAAACATACCCTCCCCCTCCCCGGAATAGAGTAGAGGGAGAGAGGGGGGATCGTTTTGGCCCGGAGAGGCGAACTGACCGCCGGAGGGAGCATTTTATTTCTCACGGTCCTGGGGACCTTGTCCCAGCTGCTGGCCTTCGGCTACCGGGTGGCCCTGTCCCGGATGGTGGGTGCGGAGGTCATGGGGCTCTACCAGCTGATCATGCCGGTTTATTCCGTGCTGCTCTCCCTCACCGCCGTGGGGCTCACCTCGGCGGTGTCCAATCTGACCCCCCAGTATTTGGCCCTGGGCAACAGCCGGGGGATCCCCCAACTGCTGGGCACCTGTCTGAAGGCCCTGTTTCTTCTGATGCTCCCCATTGCGGCGGTGGTGCTGCTGTGCTCCGACCCCATATCGGTGTACCTGCTGGGGGACGCCCGGACCCAGCTGGGGCTGCTTTTGCTGCTGCCCTGCGTGGCCCTCACCGGGGTGGAGAACCTGCACAAGCACTTCTTTTACGGCTCCGGCCTGGTGCGGCCCCCGGCGGTGGCGGAGCTGCTGGAGCAGCTGGTACGCACGGGGGCGGTGCTGGGGCTGCTGGTGTGCTTCCTGCCCCAGTACCCGGAGCGGGTGGTGGGCCTCATTGTGGCGGGGATGGTGGTCTGTGAGGTGGCCTCCTCCCTGACCCTCACCCTGCTGTACCGCTGGCGGCTGGGCCGCATGGGGCTGACCGGCCCCGGGGAGACGGGGCGGGTGCGCCGGCGGCGGGTGGCGTCCATCGCCCTCCCGGTGGGGTTTAACTCCCTTCTGGGCAACCTCATGGGGGCGGTGAACGCGGCCCTGGTGCCCAAAAAGCTGGTGGAGGGGGGGATGGAACCCTCCCAGGCCATCTCAGAGCTGGGGGGGGTGTGCGGCATGACCCTGCCCATGCTGGCCCTGCCCACGGTGTTCCTGGGGGCTATGAGCCTGGTGCTGGTCCCCCGGCTGGCCCGGGCGGCGGCCCTGAACCACCCTCGGGAGGTGCGGGAGAAGATCGACAAGGCCCTCTCTGCCGTGTCGGTGCTGGCCCTGCCCGCTATGGGGATGATGGCGGTGCTGGGGGCGGAGCTGGGGGTGCTCCTCTTCCGCCAGGAGGCGGTGGGGGAGTATCTGCTCCCCCTGGCGGCGGCCACCGCCCTGGGATGCTACCAGGCAGTGCTGGGGGCCTCCCTCAACGGGGTGGGCCGGCAGGGGACGGTGGCCTGGATCTCCCTATTGTGCGACGGGGTGCAGCTGGCCTTCACCGCCTGTCTGGTGGGGCTCCCCCAGGTGGGGATGGGGGGCTTTGTGCTGGGGATGCTGGTGTCCACCGCCCTGGGGCTGGTCCTGTGTGCCTGGCGGCTGGCGGCGTTCACCGGCTTGAAGTTCCGGCTGTTCCAGTGGGCGGCCGCCCCGGGCCTGGCCGCCCTGCTCTCGGCTCTGGTCACCAACCTGCTCTTTCAGGTGCTCCGGGACAGCGGCGTGCCCGTGCTGGGCCGCATCCCCGCCGCCCTGGTCTTTGGGCTGCTGCTCTATCTGGCCGCCCTGAACGCCCAGGGGCTGACCATGCGGGGGCTGTTCCGGTGGGAGTGATTCTGAGAGATGCAAAAGCAGCCCCGGTCCAAACGGACCGGGGCTGTCTATGTTCTCTGGGACTCTGGCCGGCTCCGCGGGCGGCCGGACTCAGCAGGCCACCGCGATCTGCCCAAGGCAGGCGGCCAGCTCCTCTACGGTGATCTGCGCCTGGGGCGCGATGGCTCCATGGGGCTGAAACACCTGGCTGGTGATCGTCCACGCCACGGCATCCCTGGCCCAGGGGGAGACCTGTCCGCCATCCTCATAGCCGCTCAGCACGGCCTGGTCGGCGGCGGGGCTGCCAAAAAAGCGGTAGATCATCACCATCGCCTGTTCCACCGTCATGCCGTCCCCCGGCCCGAACTGTCCGTTTCCATATCCGCCCAGGTACCCGTTCTCCTGGGCCCAGGTGATCGCCTCCCGGTTCGGGTCGTCCGCGGCGACGTCCCGGAAGGGGCACTGTGCCGGGTCCGCGCTGGGCCGGTCCGCGGTGTCGAACAGCATCTGCGCCGCCTGCGCCCGGGTCACAGCGGGCTGTTGGGCCGCCTCCTCCCAGGTGACGGAGACGTCGTCCAGATAGTAGGAGGTGGTGGCCTCAAACCCGGAATCCGTGCCGATGATCAGATAGACCTCCCCCAAGGGATTGGCCGCCGTATCAAACTCCGCCTGAAATTCTTTGAACTCGTATTCCCCCGGGCGGGTATTCTCCGTCTTGGCCATATCGCCTACCACGGCCATATCCTCGCCGCCGTTACTCTGCCGGCCCGCGTCAATGTTCAGGCGGTAATAGGTCGTGCCGCCGCTCGCCACAGGCACAGCCGCCGGGGCGGTCTGGGTAACGCCGCATTTTACCGTGACGCCCTCACCAGGCGAGCCGCCCACTCCGACCAGGCCGCCTTCCACATTGGTAGCCAGTTTGAAGGACACCGAAAAGCGGTATGTCCTGGCAGGAGCAAACCCCTCCAGGGTTTTCACATACCCCATGAACAGGTCGTCGCTGTGGTTGCTGCCGGAGAGAAAGAGACCGCCGCCCGCCCCGTCGATGGGGACCTGGCCGTACGCGTGCTGGAACTCGTAAAATTCCTCCACTCCCTCCTGGTCGGGGTAGTCGGCGTAGATGGGCGTAAAACCGGCGCTGTCCCGCTCAAAGTCGAAGTGGATGGAGCCCTGCCCGGCGGGGCCCGCTGGGGCTGCGGCGTATCCCGACGCCATACTCAGGGCCAGCAGGGATGCAATCCCTGTTGTCAGCACTTTGAAAGAAAAGTTCTACCGATTTTCTGATTATCTTGGCACCACTTCGCAAATGTCGGAATTGTTTGGAATATCAAGCATTTCCGGCATTTTGCGTTTCGGAAGATACCCCGCATATCATAGCATATCGGAGCCTCATTTGGCGGTCAAAAGTAGTAAAACCGTAGTAGAAAACCGGTCTTACTACTAGGCCTTGTTTGAAAAATCGAGAGTTTTGTTCTAAATCAACAGAATAGCAATGGCGGCAAGGTAAACGAAGGCCAAGAAGGAGGCGTCCAGTTTGTCGTATCTGGTAGCGACTCTGCGAAACCACTTGATTTTCTGGAAGAAACACTCAATCAGATGCCGTTCCTTGTATAGATACCAGTCTACCGG
>CALWWF010000007.1 GCA_944385165.1 uncultured Oscillospiraceae bacterium | reverse complement strand
CCCCGCCCAAAAATGGAGGGTTGTCAAGGGCCGCCGTATTTAGTATACTTTCTACAATAGTTGTTTTGACAGGCCCCTGTTTTGTGCCAAAACGGCAATTGATTCGCAAAAAGGAGGATCTCCATGGCCTATGTCATGGCATTGGATGCCGGCACCACCTCCAACCGGTGTATCCTGTTCAACGAAAAGGGGGAAATGTGCAGCGTCGCACAGAAGGAGTTCACCCAGTACTTCCCGAAACCCGGCTGGGTGGAACACGACGCCAACGAAATCTGGACCACCCAGCTGGGGGTAGCCCTGTCGGCCATGAACCAGATCGGCGCCGCCGCCAAAGACATCGCCGCCATCGGCATCACCAACCAGCGGGAGACCACCATCGTCTGGGACAAGAACACCGGCGAGCCGGTATACAACGCCATCGTCTGGCAGTGCCGCCGCACCAGTGAATACTGCGACCAGCTGAAGGATCAGGGCCTCACCGAGTGGTTCCGGGAGAAAACCGGTCTCGTCATCGACGCCTACTTCTCCGCCACCAAGCTCAAGTGGATTCTGGACCACGTTCCGGGGGCCCGGAGGCGGGCGGAGCGGGGGGAGCTGCTCTTCGGCACGGTGGAAACCTGGCTGATCTGGAAGCTCTCCGGCGGACGCATCCACGTCACCGACTACTCCAACGCCGCCCGGACCATGCTCTTCAACATCAACACCCTCACCTGGGACCAGGAGATCCTGGACCTGCTGGACATCCCTGCCGCCCTGCTGCCTACCCCCGTCCCCAGCAGCCAGGTCTACGGCGAGACGGACCCCAGCTTCTTCGGCCGCCCCATCCCCATCGCCGGGGCCGCCGGGGACCAGCAGGCGGCCCTCTTTGGCCAGACCTGCTTCGAGCCGGGCCAGGCCAAGAACACCTACGGCACCGGCTGCTTCCTGCTGATGAACACCGGGGAGAAGCCGGTCTTCTCCCAAAACGGCCTGGTGACCACCATCGCCTGGGGGCTGAACGGAACGGTGGACTACGCTCTGGAGGGGTCCATCTTCGTGGCCGGGGCGGCCATCCAGTGGCTGCGGGACGAACTGCGCCTCATCGACTCTGCCGCGGATACGGAGTATCTGGCGGGCAAGGTCAGCGACACCAACGGCTGCTATGTGGTGCCCGCCTTCACGGGTCTGGGGGCCCCCCACTGGGACCAGTACGCCCGGGGCGCCATCGTGGGCCTCACCCGGGGCGTCAACAAGAGTCACATCGTCCGGGCCACCCTGGCCTCCATCGCCTACCAGACCTATGATGTGATCGCCGCCATGGAGGCCGACAGCGGCATCCGCCTCTACAATTTGAAGGTGGACGGCGGGGCCAGCGCCAACAATTTGCTGATGCAGATGCAGAGCGACATCATCCAGTCCGCCGTCAGCCGGCCCAGGTGCGTGGAGACTACCGCCCTGGGCGCGGCGTATCTGGCGGGGCTGGCCGTGGGCTATTGGAGCAGCCGGGAGGACGTGGTGCGCAACTGGGCCATCGACCGGACCTTCACCCCCTCCATCCCCGCCAGCGCGCGGGATGAGATGGTCCGGGGCTGGGAGCGGGCGGTACAGCGCGCCCTCCAGTGGGCGGCAGATTGATTTCCAGCAATAAACGGGCCTGCATGGGTTTCCATGCAGGCCCGTTTGCGCTGTCGTCATTTGTGTTACTTCTTTTGCAGCCCCGGCGCCAGGGGCATCTCCCAGGCGTGGTGGTCGGTGTGGAGCAGATGGTGGGCCGTGTGGCCGCAGGGCTCCCCCAGGTACTCCTGGTAGAGAGCCCGGATCTCCGGATTCTCGTGGCTGAAGCGGAGCTTCATGCTCTTGTCGATGGCCCACAGGGCGTCGCCCCGGTACTCGGCCAGCTCCTTCCCGTCCTGGATGGGCTGACCGCCGCCGCCGGCGCAGCCGCCGGGACAGGCCATGACCTCCACGAAGTCGTACTCCACCTCGCCCCGCTTGATGGCCTCCATGAGCTTGCGGGTGCGGCCCAGGCTGCTGACCACGGCCACCCGCACCACCCCCGCCCCGGGGATGGGGAACTCCGCCTCCTTCCATTGCTCCCGGTCCATTCCACGGACGGCCTTGAAGGTATCCGCGTCGGGGTTCTTGCCGGTGACCAGGAAGTAGGCGCTGCGCAGCGCCGCGTCCATGACGCCGCCGGTGGCGCCGAAGACCGCGCCGGCCCCGGAGCTGGTGCCCAGGGGACTGTCAAAGTCCGCCTCCTCC
Organism: uncultured Oscillospiraceae bacterium; assembly: GCA_944385165.1. Classification (GTDB taxonomy): domain Bacteria; phylum Bacillota; class Clostridia; order Oscillospirales; family Oscillospiraceae; genus Lawsonibacter. Next base: position 632 of record CALWWF010000007.1, on the reverse strand, counting down.
AGGTACTCCAGCTGGATGTGGTCGCTGCGGACCATGCGCACAAACTCCCGGGTGGTGAGGACGACGTCCACGTCCGGATCGCCGCAGGCGTCCCGCAGGGGCGGCAGGGCCGCCTCCTCCTTCTTGGCCAGGCAAGGCATGATGGAGATGACCTTCATCTTGTGGGGGTCCACGCCGATCTTCTGGGCAAAGTAGGTCTTGGCCACGGCCCCGAACATCCCCTGCGGGGACTTGGCGGTGGAGAGGTTGTCCGTGAACTCCGGGTAGTTGGACTTGAGGAACCGGACCCATCCGGGACAGCAGGAGGTGAACATGGGCCACTGGTACTGCTCTTTGTGGGTGAAGCGCTCCACAAATTCGCTGCCCTCCTCCATGATGGTCAGGTCCGCGGCGAAGTTGGTGTCGAACACATAGTCAAAGCCCAGACGCTTGAGGGCGCCCACCATTTTCCTGGTGGAGATGGTGGAGGCGTCCAGCCCCAGCTGCTCCGCCCAGGCCACCCGCACCGCCGGAGCCACCTGGACCACAGTGGTGATCTCCGGGTCGGCCAGGGCCGCGAAGACCTCCTCCGTGTCGTCCCGCTCCCGCAGGGCGCCGGTGGGGCAGTGGGTGATGCACTGGCCGCAGAAGGC
>CALWWF010000006.1 GCA_944385165.1 uncultured Oscillospiraceae bacterium | reverse complement strand
GTGCCCATGTGATAGTTGTTGTAGGCGTCCCACAGACCGTCCTTAATCATGGTGTCCACCATCTTGTTGTCACCCATGCGGGCGCCCCAGCGGGCGGCAGGGATGGCATAGGGGGCGGCAGACATATTCTCGGTGCCGCCGGCCACGATGATGTCCGCGTCGCCGGCCATGATGGACCGGGCGCCCTCGATGACAGACTTCATGCCGGAGCCGCACACCATGCCCACGGTGTAGGCGGGCACGCTGATGGGGATGCCGGCCTTCAGGGCGCACTGACGGGCCACGTTCTGGCCCAGGCCGGCGGTGAGGATGCAGCCGAACATGACCTCATCCACGTTCTCAGGCTTCACGCCGGCGCGGCTCAGGGCTTCTTTGATGACCACGGCGCCCATCTCGGTGGCGGGGGTGTCCTTCAGGCTGCCGCCAAAGGAACCGATGGCAGTACGGCAGCAATTGACCACATAGACTTCTTTCATTCTGTTACCTCCAAAATGATGTAGAGTGGCGCCGTGAGGCGCCCTTGTCCGCTCTCAACTTGATTATACCGAATGCCATCGGAAAAAGCAATGAAATTTTTTGCGCAGGAGTTGCCGTTTCGTGCACTTTTCCGGTTTTTTGCCCCTGGCCGCCGGTAGAGCCAGGTCGTGCGCCCCCCACAAACCGGCGGGGGAAGAGCGGGCGGCCTTATGGGGAAAAAGGGCGGACGATTTGCACAGCTCCCGGGGGAATTTTCCCGGGCGGTCTGGGCGCTGCGCCAAATTCTACTTGTAATTCCGGGGGAAATAGACTACAATAAAACCGTATTTCAAGTCCTGAGCGAAAGGAAGGGAACGGCTTATGAAACTGCAAAACGACTTGGGGGAGATCCGCATCAGCAGCGAGGTCTTCACCGCCGTCACCGGCAGCGCCGCCACCAACTGCTATGGCGTCAAGGGCATGGCAGTGCGCTCGAAAACCGACGGGCTGGTCCACCTGCTCAAGCGGGAGTCCATGGGCAAGGGCGTGAAGGTCTATTATAACGAGGACGGCACGGTCTCCATCGAGCTGCACATCATTGTGGAGAACGGGGTGAACCTGATGGCGGTGTGCCGCTCCATCATGAGCGAGGTGCGCTATGTGGTCAGCAAGACCACCGGCGTGGAGGTAAAATCTGTGGACGTCTGCGTAGACTCCATGCGGTTTTAATGGACACTGTAAGAAAGGAATGGGCCGATATGAGACAAACCATTGACGCGGCGGCCTTTCAGCAGATGGTCATCCATGCCGCCGCCGCCATCGCCGCCGAGAAACAGCAGGTCAACGACCTGAACGTATTTCCCGTCCCCGACGGGGACACAGGCACCAATATGAGCCTGACCATCGCCGCCGCCGCCGCGGAGATGAAAAAGAAGAACTTTGCCACCGTGGGGCAGGCCGCCCAGGCCACCGCCTCCGCCCTGCTGCGGGGGGCCCGGGGAAACTCGGGGGTGATTTTGTCCCTGCTGTTCCGGGGCTTTGCCAAGGCGGTGAAGGACCGGGAGACCATGGACGGCCGGGACCTGGCCATCGCCCTGGACTTCGGGGTGGCCGCCGCCTACAAGGCGGTGATGAAGCCCGCCGAGGGGACCATCCTCACCGTCTCCCGCATGGCCGCGGCCCGGGCCGCCGGGACCGCCCGGGAGGACGCCGCCTTCGAGGGGGTGCTGGAGGCCGCCATCCAGGAGGGGCAGGCCGCCCTGGAGAACACTGTGGAGCAAAACCCGGTGCTGAAAAAGGCCGGCGTGGTGGACGCGGGGGGCAAGGGGTTCCTCATCATCCTCCAGGGGATGCTGGACGAGCTTCAAGGCAAGGCCCTGCCCCAGGGGGACGAGGAGGAGCCGACGGAAGAGAAGGCCGACTTCGGCAAGCTGTCCCCCCAGGAGATCACCTACGCCTTCGACACGGTGTTCATCGTCCGCAAGTCCGCCCCCAACGTGGACCTGGGGCCCTTCCGCCGGTATTTAAGCGGCATCGGGGACAGCCTGGTCATCGGGGAGGACGACGGGGCCTTTAAGGTCCACGTCCACACCAACATCCCCGGCGCGGCCCTCACCGAGGCCCAGAAGTACGGGGAGCTGGAGCTGGCCAAGATCGAAAATATGCGCACCCAGGCCCAGGACCTGGCCGCCGGCCGGCATGTGCCCAGCACCGACGACCTGGAGGCCGTGGAGAAGGAGCTGGAGCAGGGGAGCGCCGCCCCCACCCAGACGGAGGACGCCGCCCCGGAGAAGGAGTACGGCTTTGTGGCCGTGTGCGCCGGAGCGGGGCTGGAGTCCGTGTTCCGGGACCTGGGGGTGGACGGAGTCATCTCCGGGGGACAGACCATGAACCCCTCCACCGAGGATATTTTGAATGAGATCCACCGCACCCCCGCCCACACCGTCTATGTGCTGCCCAACAACAAGAACATCATCCTGGCCGCCCAGCAGTGCGTGGGGCTGTGCAAGGACAAGACGGTGGTGGTCCTGCCCACCAAGACGGTGCCTCAGGGCATCTCCGCCATGCTGGCGGTGGACCCGGAGGCACAGCAGGAGGAGCTCACCCAGCTGATGACCGAGGCCGCCGGGAAGGTCCGCACCGCCGAGGTCACCTACGCCGCCCGGGATTCGGAGTTTGACGGCGCCGCCATCCAGGAGGGGGACTATCTGGCCCTGCTGGAGAACCAGCTCTTCGGCACCGACCGGGACCTGGACGCCCTGCTGGAGCGGCTGGCCCAGTCCGAGGCCATCCAGAGCGCGGAGTTTTTGTCCATCTTCTACGGGGAGGACGTGACCGAGGAGGAGGCCCAAAAGGCCGCGGATACCTTCACCGCCGCCTGCCCCAACGCGGAAGTGAACCTGCTGCCCGGGGGACAGCCGGTGTACTACTATATGATCTCCGCGGAGTAAGCCCAAAATAAAAAGGAGGAGGCCCGTCAGGGCCTCCTCCTTTTTGCGTCTGAAATGGGACTTAAGTCTCGTCCAAAATCCGCCCGTCGGTGGAGATGGTCACCACCTGCCAGGGGATGCATTTGCCGCTCTCCTGGAGGGCCTGCTGCACCGCCAGCTGGATGCCGCCGCAGCAGGGCACCTCCATGCGCACCACGGTGACGCTCTTCAGGTCGTTGCGGCGGAAGATCTCGGTGAGCTTCTCGCTGTAGTCCACGCTGTCCAGCTTGGGGCAGCCCACCAGGGTGATGTGGTCCCGGATGAATCGCTGGTGGAAGTTGGCGTAGGCGTAGGCGGTGCAGTCCGCGGCCACCAGCAGCTTCTTTCCCTGGAAATAGGGGGCCTGGACGGGGACCAGCTTGATCTGTACCGGCCACTGGGACAGTTGGCTCTCCGGCTCCTGGGTGCGCTGGGCCGCCGGGGCAGGGGAGGTATGGCGCTCCAGGGCCTTGGCCGCGCTGCCGGGGCAGCCGCAGGGAAGGGGGGCTTCCGCCTCCCTGGCCGCCGCCGCTTTGGCCGCCTGGGCGGCCTTCACCGCCGCCTCGTCATAGGCGGGGGCCTCCCGCTCCTCAAAGGAGATGGCCCCGGTGGGACAGGCGGGCAGGCAGTCCCCCAGCCCGTCGCAGTAGTCCTCCCGCGTCAGCTTGGCCACCCCGTCTACCATCTGGATGGCCCCCTCGTGGCAGGCGGAGGCGCAGGCCCCGCAGCCGTTGCACTTGCTCTCGTCAATGCGGATGATTTTCCGAATCATATCAAATTCCTCCTGTATGGGATTCCGGCCTTCGCCGGATTTCTCTTGACCTTACGCCCATAGTCTACTAGGATAGGAGAGGAAAGTATGTTGGATTTCCAACGAAGGAGGGGTTTTGTGGAAGAATTTTTTGCCAGCCTGGGCCGCTGCCCCCTGTTTGCCGGCCTGTCCCCCCAGAGGCTGGAGGAACTGCTCCCCCAGCTGCGCCCCATCCGGATGGAGCGGGGCAGGGGGGAGGCCCTCCTCCACCCGGGCCAGGCCGCCCCGGGGGTGGGGGTGGTGCTCTCCGGCTCTCTGCGCATCGTGCGGGAGGACTTTTGGGGGAACCGCGCCCTGCTGGCCCCCATCGCGCCGGGGGACGTGTTCGCGGAGACCTTTGCCTGCGCGGGCCTCCCCCTGAACGTGCGGGTGGAGGCCGCCGGGGAGGCGGAGGTGGTCTTTTTCCCGGTGGAGACCCTGCTGGACCCGCCTGCGGGGGGCGAGGAACTGCCCGGGCGGCTGCTTACCCTGCTGGCCCGGAAGAACCTGATGCTCAACCGGAAGATCGGCCACCTGTCCCAGCGGAGCATCCGCGCCAAGGTGCTCTCCTACCTCTCCGACCAGGCCCAGGCGGCGGGGAAGCGCACCTTCACCATCCCCCTGGACCGGCAGGAGCTGGCGGACTACCTGTCCGTGGACCGCAGCGCCCTGTCCGCCCAGCTGGGGAAGCTGCGCCGGGAGGGAATTTTGGACTTCCACCGCAGCCGCTTCACCCTGTGCCGGGGGCCGGAGGAATAGCAAAACCCGGGCGCTGCTCCAAAGCGCCCGGGTCTCACCATTGAAAAAGAGGATTCAAATGAAACGAACTGTCTCTTGCAGATAATATCCTATCAAAGAGATATTAAAAAAACTCCCGGAAAGTATTACATAAGTTTTAAATCTTTATGGCCCATTTGCAAACAAAGGGGGAAAAGGGGCCGCTGGCGCCGGGGAACAAACAGAGCGGGACCGGCTGTTCTGCCGGTCCCGCTCAAAAGGAGGATAAAAAATGAAAAAGAAACAGTTGCCCTTGCTGGCAGTTTCCAGTATACCGTCCTTTTGTGAACAAAACCACCCCAAATTGTTACAAAAGAATTAAACGTCATCGCTTTCCCCCCGCAGTCCCTGGAAAAAGTCCTGAAGCACCCCCCGGCACTCCTCCTCCAGCGGGCCCCGGTAGAGGCGGGGGTGGTGGTTGAAGCGCTCCTCAAACAAATTGAGCACTGAGCCGCAGGCCCCCGCCTTCTCGTCCCGGGTGCCGTAGCGCACCTGGGCGATGCGGGCGTTGATGATCCCACCGGCGCACATGGGGCAGGGCTCCAAGGTCACATACAGGGTGCACCGGTGCAGCCGCCAGCTCCCCACCTTCCGGCAGGCCGAGCGGATGGCCTCCAGCTCCGCGTGGGCGGTGGCGTCCCCGTTCTCCTCCCGGCGGTTGCGGCCCTCGCCGATGATCTCCCCGTCCCGGACGATGACGCACCCCACCGGCACGTCCCCCTCTTCCGCCGCCTGGGCCGCCAGCGCCAGGGCCCGGCGCATGTAGTCTTCGTGGGTCATGGTGGGGGTCTCCTTTCTGTCAAGTAAATTGAGGTTTCGCCGCCTGAGGGGCGTCCTACTTTTCTTGAAAGAAAAGTAGGCAAAAGAACTTTCTGCGAAACTCCGTTTCGCTTCTTCCTGGACTTAGGACAGCAGAATTTTTAGTCCCTCTCTGATTTTTTCGTTGGATTCGTTTTGCTCGGAGAGTTCCGCCCTGCGGGGCGGGTTTCTTTCCCAGCGATGGGGAAAAAACCAATGGCCCAGGCCACCCTCTCTTGGCCCTTCGGGCCATCTCCCCCTGACAGGGGGAGTCGGCCCCGGACCCCCATTTACGGGGGACGCCCTCCTGCAAAGTTCAGCAAGATTTCCGGCGCGCAAAACCAGGAGTGCTTGGGTGCAATTTAACCCGGGCCCACAGGGGCCCTGAGGGTGCAAAATTTGTTCCTGTTGTGGTTCAACAAATGCGCCTGGGTGTCCCGAACCAACGTTCCCGGTGCGAATCCCGGCGGGAGCCCCAAGGGGCTCCCCTACGGTTTTTCAAGAACGTGGGTGGAAAATCGGGAATCACGGGCCGGTCTGGGACCGGCCCCTACGGCGAACCCAAACCAGTCTTGGTGATTTCGTAGGGGCGGGTCCTAGACCCGCCCGCCCCGAAACATTCCCCATTTCTCGTAGGGGCGACCCTCGCGGTCGCCCGCCGTCTCCCCACCGCCTGTATGGGCGCATATCATGCGCCCATAAGCCTTCCCCCTCCAAGGGGGAAGGTGCCCCAGTGCGCACTGGGGCGGATGAGGGTGCTTCCTTAAAACGCTCAGCCGTTCCCCATTTTCTCCCCGTATTTCTTCAGCAGATCCTCCACTGCCTCGTCCAGCAGGCGGGATTTGGGGATGCGGGTCTGTTTGGACAGGTCGTTAAGGGGTTTCACCAGCTTATTGTCCAGGGAGGACACCAGACGCGTCCGGTTCACATAAATCGGCTCTGCCATGCCGGACCTCCTTCATAAACACTAGATAGTGTCTATTATATCGGAGAAATTTCTTGCATCAACTAGTGACTATATATTGACTTAATAGTAACTATATAGTACTATGTGATTGAGGTGATCCTATCATGCCAGAAGAAAAAATCCCCGCGTCCTGTGTCCAGTGCAAATACTTCCACCAACACTTTGTGCGCTCCGCCGGGAACCGGTTCGTGCCTCTGGAGCAGGGGCACTGTGGAAATCCCCGCCTGCGGGACAAGCGGGTGAATACCCCCGCCTGTTCCCGTTTTGCCAAACGGCCGGAGAAGAAGGGGGACGCGTAGGGGAGCCCCTTGGGGCTCCCGCCGGGATACGGATTGTGATTCAAGGACGCACCCTCATCCGGCCCTTCGGGCCACCTTCCCCCAGGGGAAGGCTTTACGGGCGCACACTGTGTACCCCTACACACCCTTCCAGGGTGCGCCGTCTCTTCGAGCTGAACTTGAGCCCCACCGCAACAAAGGCGCGCTCTAAGGAACCGCTTTAAAACAGGCCGCCGAAGGCGGCCCCCAACGCGAAGCCCAGCGCAGCGGGTTCGCGTTGGAGAGGAGGAGCGATGTAGTGAGCGAGCTTTGCCCGCCAGGGCGAAGCGAGGGATACGAAATCCGCGACGACGAAGCTGAGCCACCCGCGCCTTTGCGTTAACCGCCAAGGCCGCCTAATTGGGGCCCCCGTAAATGGGGGTTCTAGGGGGAATTCAGCATGGCGAACGAAGTTCGCCCCTGTGAATTCCCCCTAGCGTCTTTTGGTTCCTTTTCCACGCGGAAAAGGAACCCGCCCCGCAGGGCGGAATCCTCCCGCCGTCCGCAGACGGCGAAACTCCCTTGCCGAAGAAAACTTTTTTAAGCGCACTCCCCGGCCTTCCCGTAATCCTCCACCACGCTCTGGGCGGCCCGGAGGGGGTCCTCCCCCTTGCGCAGGCGGAGAGTGAACCGGGGGGTATCTCCGGGGGTGAGGAGCAGGCGGTTTTTGTACTTAGCCTCCCCGCATAGCCGGGAGAAGGGCTCCAGGCGGAACTGGGAGAGGGTAAAGACCAGCTGGTCCTTTTTCTGAGAGATGTCGGTGATGTCCGCCTGGGCGGCGGCGGCGCGGAGGAGGGCCACGGAAATCAGGTTGTTGACGGTGCGGGGGGGCTCTCCGTACCGGTCGATGAGCTCATCCACCAGGTCGTCCGCGTCCTCCTCGCTGCGGATGGCGGCAATGCGCCGGTACAGGTCCATGCGCTGTTCCGGGGAGGGGATGTACCGGTCGGGGATAGAGGCGGCCACGGTCAGGTCGGCGGCGCACTCGGTGCGCTGGGGCGCCGGCTGGCCCTGCTCGGTGAGGACGGCCTCCTCCAGCAGCTTCAGATACATGTCGTAGCCCACGGAGAGCATAAAGCCGCTCTGCTCCGGCCCCAGCACGTTGCCCGCCCCGCGGATCTCCAGGTCCCGCATGGCGATCTTGAACCCGGAGCCGAACTCCGCAAACTCCCGGATGGCGCTCAGACGCTTGGCGGCCACCTCGGTGAGCACTTTGCCCCGGCGGTAGGTGAGGTAGGCGAAGGCCCTCCGGCTGGACCGGCCCACCCGGCCCCGGATCTGGTGGAGCTGAGCCAGCCCCAAATGGTCCGCGTCCTCGATGATAAGGGTGTTGGCGTTGGGAAGGTCGATGCCCGTCTCGATGATGGTGGTGCACACCAGGACATTGATCTCCCCGTCGGTCATGCGGCTCATCACATCGTCGATGGCCTCCTGGCTCATCTTCCCGTGGGCCACCCCCACGGCGGCGTCCTCCCCCAGCATCTGCTGGATGCGGGCGGCGGTGCGGTCGATGGTCTCCACCCGGTTGTGGAGGTAGTACACCTGCCCGCCCCGCTCCAGCTCCCGGCGCA
>CALWWF010000005.1 GCA_944385165.1 uncultured Oscillospiraceae bacterium | reverse complement strand
ACCGTCTCCGGGCAGGCGGACAGGCCCAGGAAGAAAAATCCCCACAGCAGCACCGAATACACAGCCAGAGCGGCCCCCGCTTTTGCCAGCCGCCTGAGCCAGCGCCTGGAGATATGCCGCCCGCCGTACCGGGCGGTCGCCACCAGCAGGGCGATGGACAACAGGACCAGCAGCCAGAGCGGGTCGGTGGTCAGCCAGCTGCGCAGGCGGAGGTCATAGGCCTCCGCAAGCTTGGGTGCCCCCCGCAGGATGATTAGACACAGCAGGCAGCCCGCCATCAGCGGCAGGAGCACCTTGCGGTACTTCGGCTCCCGCACCGCCAGCCAGAGGGCGGCTCCCAGGGCGGGCAGCCACAGGACGGCGGCGTACTCTCCCACCAAAATAAACAGGAACACCAGCAGCAGGACCCATTCTTCCATTTCTCACCCTTCCTCCCCGTCCCCGTCGGGCACATACTCTAGAATATCTCCCGGCTGGCAGTCCAGGGCCTTGCAGATGGCCGCCAGGGTGGAGAAGCGCACCGCCCGGGCCTTGTTGTTTTTTAAAATGGACAGGTTGGCCATGGTGACGTCCACCTTCTGGGACAGCTCCCCCAAAGAAACCTTTCGTTTGGCCATCATCACGTCCAGGTTGACGATAATTCCCACAAACTCCGCCCCCTTAAATGGTCAGGTCCTGGTCCTCCTGGAGCTCCGCGGCCTGGCGGAACAGGGCGGACATGACCAGGAACAGCAGACCGCCCATGAAGAACACGGGGATGGCCGCGGCGTTGTAGGTAAAGAAGGGCGCAATGTTTTTCAGCTCCCACAGCTCCCAGATCAGCCGCACCAGCGCCGCGCCGCTGATGCCCCAACAGCACAGAGCCGCCCGCTTCATGGCCGTGGCGTTGCGTATCTGAAAGGGATTTCCTTCCTGGATCGTTGTCAGAATCCATTTTGCCTGCCGCAGGATACACGCCGAGCACAAACCACAGGCCAGGAGAAACAGGCTCCCACCCAGATGAAAGGCCTCCGGGTCGGTCACCACTCCTACCCAGCCCAGCAGCACGCCTACGATCCCAGCCAATACGATGTCATCTTCATTCGGCCACACCACAGCCGTCACGAAATCCCGGGCCCCCCGCAGCATATTGTATGGATCGTAGAACAGCAGACCTGGAATCAGCACCAGCGCGACGATATTGAGACAGAAAGTGATCTGTACCAGCACCCGCAGCCACCGGGCCAGCTTTTGCACCTTGGTCTGTTCCATGGAAAATTCCTCCTTTGTCTTACTGGCAGGATAGCACGGCTTATATTGTTTGTCAATCTATTTTTATTGTTTTTCGATAAAATCAACAGGGCAGAAAACCCGCTCCGGGGCCAAGCCGAAGCGGGTAGACTGTAAAGTATTTTTCGTTTATAGGATCAGTGCCTGGGCGTATTTCTTCAGCTCCTGCCGCCGCTTCCGCCAGCCCGGCATCCGCGCGTCCATGGCGGCATAAAAACCGGGGCCGTGGTCAGGGTGGAGGAAGTGGACCAGCTCGTGGAGGGCCACATAGTCCCGCAGAGGTTCCGGACAGCGGGCAAGGGCGGTGTTCAAAGTGATGTACCCCTGCCGGTAGTGGCAGTTGCCCCACTGGCTTTTCATCTTCCGCAGCTTGAGCTGGGGCATGGGCACCCCGGCGGGGGCCACCAAGGGGTAGACCCGCGCCACCGCCTCCCCCAGAAGTCGGGCGCACGCCGCCCGGTCCACCTCAGGCAGAAGGTCAGGGAGCTGTTCCGGCGTGGGCAGATGCCGGACAATCCAGCCGCTTTTCTCGATCACAAAGGAATCCGCCCGCTCCAGAGGACACCGCAGGGGAACGGAGAGGATAATCTCCCCCCTCCGGTCCAGGCGGAGATTTAAATTCTTGATCCGCTTTTTCACCAGCCGGTAGGTCAAAGGCCCCTCCGGCGTGCCCACCATGCGGTACTGTTCCATAGCCGGCCCCCCGGCGGGCGGGCTCTGCCGGCCCTGTCCCCTCATCCCGCTCATCCTTTTTTCCGCAAGAAGAAAGTGAGGAAAAACCACACCGCCAGGTAGAGGGTGATGGCCGCTCCCGCGGAGGAGCCCACATAGTAAGAGGTCATCAGCCCGGCGATCCCCGCCAGCACCGCCCCCAGCAGGGAGAACAGATGGTACTGGAACATACTCCGGGACACGTTCCGGGCCGCCGCCGCCGGGAGCACCAGCAGGGAGTTGATGACCAGCAGGCCCACCCAGGTCATGGACAGGGTGACCACCACGGCGATGGCCAAGGAGAACACCGTCTCCTGCCAGAACACCCGCACCCCCCGGCTGTCCGCCAGGGCGGGGTGGACGGCGGAGAGCATCAGCTGGTTAAAGGACAGCCCCCACAGGGCGCACACCAGCACCAGAATCAGGGCCAGGACCCCGATTTTTGAGGGCTCTACCGATAAAATATCGCCGATGAGCAGGCTGTTGAACTTGGTAAAGGACCGGCTGCCCAGGGTAGAGATGAAGATACCCAGGGCCACGGCGGTGGAGGAGAACACCCCGATCACCGTATCACTGGCCATGGCGGTGCGGCGGCGCACCAGATTGAAGAGCAGGGCGAACACCACCGCAAAGATCACCGCCGCCCAGGTGGGCTCGGCAAAGCCGCACAGGGCCCCGATGGCCATGCCGGTAAAGGCGGAGTGGCCCAGGGCGTCGGAGAAGAAGGACATGTGGCTGTGGACCACCATGGTGGAGAGGATGCCGAACAGGGGCGAGATGATGAGCACCGCCAAAAGGGCGTTTTTCATAAAGAACATGGAACCGCTCTCCGCCCACTCAAAGGGGAGCAGGTCCACAAGGGCATACCAGAGCTCCATGTCACATCCCCCCTTTCCCCATCCGCAGATGGAAGGTCTCGTAAAACTCCGGCGAGGCCACCACCTCCCCTGGCGGCCCCACCTTCAGCACACGCTTGTTGAGCAGAATCACCTTGTCGGCAAACTGCTCCAGGGTGGCAAAGTCGTGGGTGGACAGGAGGATGGATAGATCGTACTCGGTACGCAGCTCGTCCAGCATCTCCAGCAGCTGGTGTTCCCCCTCGATGTCCACACCAGACAGGGGCTCGTCCAAAATCAGAATGTGGGGCACCGGCTCCAGGGCCAGGGCCAGCAGCACCCGCTGGAGCTGCCCTCCGGACAGCCCGCCCATAGGCTTGTCCAGCAAGTCCCCCCCGTGGACCCGCTCCAGACTGCGGCGGCACCGCTCCCGGTATTTCTGGGGGATGGGCAGGCACACCGGCCACTTGGAGGTGGCGGCGGTGAAGAAGTCCAGCACCGAGATGGGGTCCCCCCGGTCAAAGCTGGGGGACTGGGGCACATAGCCGATGAGGGGGCGGGTCCCCC
>CALWWF010000004.1 GCA_944385165.1 uncultured Oscillospiraceae bacterium | reverse complement strand
GGGATGCGGATGGTGCGGGCCTGGTCGGCGATGGCCCGGGTGATGGCCTGGCGGATCCACCAGGTGGCGTAGGTGGAGAACTTATAGCCCTTGGTGTAGTCGAACTTCTCCACCGCCTTGATCAGGCCCAGGTTGCCCTCCTGGATCAGATCCAAAAACTGCATCCCACGGCCCACATACCGCTTGGCGATGGACACCACCAGACGCAGGTTGGCCTCGGCCAGACGCTGTTTGGCCCGCTCGCCCTTCTTGATGGCCTTGTCCAGCTCGGTTTTTACCTCCTCGGGGATCTCCTCGCCGGAGGCCTGGAGCTCCTCCAGCTGGGACTTGGCTGCGTTGCCCGCGTCCATGGCCTGGGCCAGCTCGATCTCCTCATCGGAGGAGAGCAGGTTCACCTTGCCGATCTCCTTTAAATACATCCGCACCGGGTCGTCGGTGCCGAAGGAGTCCGCCATGGAGTTGGGGTCCACGACCTCCTCCTCGCTGATCTCCTCCATCGCCTCCAGAGGGGGGTCCGCGTCGTCGGGCAGGTCGGGGATGTAGTCCTCACCCACGGTGTCGATGCCCAGGTTCTCCAGGGTGTCATAGATCTTGTCCATCTGGTCGGACTCCAGGTCCATGTCCTCCAGCACGTCCATCAGTTCCGTGGAGGAGAGGCTGCCCTTCTTCTTGCCCCGTTCGATCAGCTCGGCCAGTTTTTCCGCGCCGGGGACGCCCTCCACCACCTTCATGATCTCCGCCTTGCCGGCCTCCAGCTTCGCCTGGATGTCGGGACCGGAGGACTTCCGGCTGCCGGACTTTTTCTCCAGGATCATGGTCACGCCGTCATGCTCTACTTCCATGGGGGTGGAATTGTCTTTCTTTTTGGTGCTCATGGTGTCTCCTCCATATATGCTTTCTTTTTCAGATTGTTTTGCTTTGCGGCCAACAGGAGATCATCTCCGCTGACGCCGCTTCGTTTGAGCGCCTCTCCCCGGATGACAGCTATGTAATCTGCCAGGGAGCGGCGGCTGTTTGCCAGGGATTCCGGCTTTCCGGCCACATAGGCCAGGTGGTCCATCTCCTCGCCGGTGAGCTCCCCCGCCAGAAGGGGGAGCTGGGTGGACAGGCCCTCCTGGGCCCGGCGGAGCAGCAGGCGGTAGACCTTGCCCAGCAGGGGGGAGGAGAAGTCCTCCGGGGGAAGCTGGGCCATCTCCTCTGCCAGGGATGGGTCCAGCAGCAGCAGCCGGATGACCCCCTCCTCCGCCCGGGCGGAGCGGATGTTCTCATACCGCAGCCCCCGCTGCCGGGGCTGGAGCTGGATGGCGGGGGTCAGGTCCCGGCGCTCCTGTTGTTTTTGCTGTTTGCGCACCCGTCGGGAGAAGGCTTTCTTTACCTCCTGTGCCATGACCTCCGGGGAGACCCCCGCCGTCTTGGCGGCATGGCCCCCGTAGATCTCCCGCTCCACCGGGCTGGGCAGGGTGGAGAGGAGCTGGGCCGCGTCTTGGAGAAAGGCCACCCGCTGGGTGTCGTCCTCCAGATCGTATTTGGACCTGAGCTGGTCCAGGCGGTAATCCACCTGGTTTTCGCTCTGGTCCAGCAGCCGGGCAAAGGCGTCCCGGCCGTAGGCTTTCAAAAACTCGTCCGGGTCCTTGGCCCCGGTGACCCGGAGCACCCGGACCTTCATCCCCGCCTTCTCCAGCAGGGGGATGGCCCGCTGGGCGGCGGCGATCCCTGCCCCGTCCCCGTCGTAGGAGATGATAGCCTCGGGGAAGTACCGGGCCAGGAGCTGGGCATGCTCCTGGGTGAGAGAAGTGCCTAGAGAGGCCACCGCGCTGTCAAACCCCGCCTGGTGCAGGGCGATGGTGTCCATATACCCTTCGGTAAGGATGACCCGGCCCGCCTTGGACTTTTTGGCGATGTTCAGGGCGAACACGTTCCGGCTTTTGTTGTACACCGGGGTGTCCGGGGAGTTGAGGTATTTGGGGGTGGAGTCGTCCATCACCCGGCCGCCGAAGCCGATGACCTCCCCCCGCACGTCGATGATGGGGAACATGACCCGGTTGCGGAAGCGGTCGTAGATGCGCCCGTCCTTGTTGTTCACCGCCAGACCCGCGTCCAGCAGGTCTCGCTTGTCATAGCCCTCCTTTGCCAGGGCCTCGATGAGGACAACCCACCGGTTGGGGGCAAAACCCAGGCCGAAGCGGGTGAGGGTCCGCTGGGACAGTCCCCGCTGCTGCAGATAGGCCAGCCCCTGGGCCCCCTCTGGCTCATAGAGCCACTTGTGAAAGATGCGGGCGGCCTGCTTGTTGATGGCCAGCAGCTTCTCCCGGCGCTGCCGGGACCCGGCGGAGGGCTCCCAGGTCTCGGGCATCTCCATGCCCGCCCGCTTGGCCAGCACCGCCACCGCGTCTCGGAAGGGGAGGTTCTCCAGCTCCATCACATAGTTGATGGCGCCGCCCCCCTTGCCGCAGCCGAAGCATTTGAACATCTGCTTGTCAGGCACCACATGAAAGGAGGGGGTTTTCTCGCTGTGAAAGGGACAGCAGCCCCAATAGCTGTTCCCCTTCTTGGTGAGCCGCACCGACTCGGACACCAGATCCACCAGGTCCGTCCGGGCAATGAGCTCGTCCAAGAATCGTTCTGGGATGGGCAAAAGAACCGCCTCCTTTCCGAAAAAATCAAAAACCGCTGTTATTGTACGCCAAAACCGGGGTGATTTATCCTTAGGCCATGTTTGAAAAATGTCAATATGTCCAAACGGCGGGTCTTTTTCCGCCATACTGCGTTAATTTTCCTTGCAATACACAAAGTATTGCTGCGTCAAATTGCCTTGTCTGGCGAAAAAATCCCTCGCCGTTGGGCACATTTCTATATTTTCAAACAAGGCCTAAAATATAAAGTTATTTTATTGTCCAGGCCATGGGGATAAACAGCTTCGTGAACTGTTCAATGGCAAATGGATCGGTCATGCCGGTTCCCACGGGGACAAGCCCCGCGGGAGCCCTTTTATTTTTAGAAGCTCCGGCGGAAGTAAATTCCGCCGTCGCCAAGGTTTTCGCCTATGGCGAAAACGCTTGAACGCGCTACGCGCGCCCCATCTGCGATGGGGCCCCATCGCCGGCCCTATTTAACGGTCCAGGCCATGGGGATAAACAGCTTCGTGAACTGCTCGATGGCAAATGGATCGGTCATGCCGGCGATATAGTCGCATACCGCCCGGTCCACGCCCTCCTCCAGGCGGATCTCCTGAAAGTCGGGGGGGAGCTCGTCCGGATTTTTCTGGTAGTGCTCAAACAGGCGGCGGAGCATCTCCTGAGCCTTGCCCTCCTCCCCCTTGGCAAGAGGGTTGGTGTAGACGCTCTCGAACATGAACTCCCGCAGGGCGGCCATGGCCTCTCCCACCTGGGGGGACTGCCGGATGGTGTCCTGGTCCTGGCTGGCGGTGATCACATCGGATACCAGAGCGCTGATGCGCTCGCCGTGGGTGAACCCCAGAATTTTGGAGATGGCCAGGGGGATGTCCATGGGGTAGATGATGCCGCCCCGGAGGGCGTCTTCGATGTCGTGATTGATGTACGCGATCTGGTCGGCCAGGCGGACCACCTGGCCCTCCAGCGTGGCGGCCTGCTGCCCCTTGGTGTGGCAGACGATGCCGTTTCGCACCTCCCAGGTCAGGTTCAGGCCCTCTCCGTCCTTCTCCAGCCGGTCCACCACCCGCAGGGACTGCTGATAGTGGGCGAAGCCGCCGGGCATGAGGGAGCTGAGCAGCCGCTCCCCCGCGTGGCCGAAGGGAGTGTGGCCCAGATCGTGGCCCAGGGCGATGGCCTCGGTCAGGTCCTCATTCAGGGAGAGGGCCCGGGCGATGGTCCGGGCGATGCGGTTTACCTCCAGAGTGTGGGTCATCCGGGTGCGGTAGTGGTCCCCCTCCGGCTGGAGGAACACCTGGGTCTTGTGCTTGAGCCGCCGGAACGCCTTGCTGTACACGATGCGGTCAATGTCCCGCTGGAAGCAGGTGCGGATGGGGCACTCCTCCTCCGCCCGCCGGCGGCCCCGGCTCGCTCTGGCCCGGCAGGCCCGGGGACCCAGCAGAGACTCCTCCAGCGCTTCCCGCTGTTCCCGAGGGGTCATAGGCAAAACCCTCCTTTCCCATGGGCGGTCAAATCCCGTACATCTCTATATACGCAAAAGCAAGGGAATTTCCTTCTTCATTTCAAAAAATTTTGCAAAAATTTTTCACAGCTTCATTTTAACGCCTTCTGGGCAGACCAGCGGCGGGTGTCGGGTCAATGTCCCGCCCGGTCCCGCAGCCAGCTGGGAAGCGTCCGGGCCTTCACGCTGGAGACCACCCCCATGGCGGCGTACAGCGTGATGATGGAGGAGCCGCCGTAGCTGATGAAGGGGAGGGTGAGGCCCATCACCGGGAAGACGAACAGGCACATGCCCACGTTGGCGGCGATCTGGATCATCAGCATCCCGGCCATCCCCATGGCCACATAGGCGTGGAAGGGGGAGCTGGCGTTTTTAGCCACCCAGACGCACCGCAGGACGATGAGGGTCAGCAGGAGAAGTAGGGCCAGGCAGCCTACCATTCCCAGTTCTTCCCCGCACACGGCGAAGATAAAGTCGGTGTGTCGGGCGGGCAGGGTGGAGGAATTTACGGACTGAGTCATGCTGCCCTGGAGATAACCCTTGCCGAAAATCTGCCCCGAGCCGATGGCCAGGAGGGAGCGGGTCTGCTGGAATCCCACGCCCTGGGGGTCATAGTTGTGGTCAAACAGCACCCGGAGCCGGCGGATCAGGTACAGGTTGTCCCAAGCCTCCGTATCTGGCAGAATAAAGATCCAAAGTACTGCAAAACCAATGACCAGCGCCCCGCCCGCCAGGACGAACCAGCGGATCTTGACCCCGGCGCTCCAGGCCATCACGGCGAAGATCACGGAGTACACCACGCACATGCCCATGTCCCCGCACACTGCGGCAATGAGCCCCAGCATAAAGGCCGCGTAGGCGCCGATCTGAAGCACAGAGAGGAGCGAACCGATGTCCCGCCCCTGATTCTGGATCTTGGTGATCAGAAGGGAGAGCAGAAGGATGAAGGGGATCTTGTCGATCTCATTGGGCTGTATCTCCATGGGAAAGCCGGGAATCGCCAGCCAGTTCAGATTGCCCGCGTCGTGGTCGGTGCCCAGCGGAGTGAGCAGTAGGAGAATGAACAGAACGCTGCCCCCAAAGACCAGCTTCCAATTTTTTTCGATAAAGAGCTGAAAGTCCACAAAGGTACACAGGACATAGACGATGACCCCCAGCAGAATGGCCACGCACTGAATGATCACCGCACGGTTGTTGCCGTTATACCGGGTGGCGGAGAAGATCAAGGCGACCCCGAAGGCGCTGGCCAGCAGGCAGAAAAGCAGCAGAATGGGATCTCCTTTTTTCAAAAATTCATGGATGGGGGAGGATGGCGTCTTCACAGGGTCCCCTCGCTTTCGATTTGGAATACGGCCCTATATTTTATCACTTTTTTGTGGAAAGGAAAAGGGCGTCTGTGTTATAATCAAAAAGAATCTGAAAATATTCTATGAACACGGGGGAGGAGCCATGGAGTATATTTCTAACAGCGCCGAAGAGACTGAGGCCCTGGGGGAGCGGCTGGCCGCCTGTCTGAAACCCGGGGATGTGGTGGCCTACACCGGCGATTTGGGGGCGGGGAAGACCGCCTTCACCCGGGGGCTGGCCCGGGGGCTGGGAGTGACAGACCGGGTCACCAGCCCAACCTTTACCATCGTCAACGAGTACGAGGGGGGACGGCTGCCCCTGTTCCACTTCGACCTATACCGGATGGAGTCGCCGGAGGAACTGTTCGACATCGGCTGGGAGGACTACCTCGCCCGGGGCGGCGTGTGCGCCGTGGAGTGGAGCGAGCACGCCGGTGGCGCCTTTGAGGAGGAGCCTATCTGGGTGGACATCCGCCGGGGAGAGCGCGACGGCCAGCGGGTGATCTCCATACAAAACGCCCCCGACTTTCTTTGAAAAAGGAAGTCGGCAAGCTGTCAAAAAACTTTATACTTCAAGATTTCGGAGGGAAAGATAGTGTGAAAGATCGCCCCGCAGGGCACATCAGAGCGCAACCGCCGCGCTGCGGCGGCTCTTAGCGCGGAGAGAAACCATCAGGGTTGTCTTTCACGTGCAATCAATCCACTTTTCAGAATGTCTTGACGTTCTGAAAAGTGCTGTCAGCTTGTCGAAAAGACTTTTTCGACAAGCTGGTCGGCAAAGAAATTTTCTGCGAAACTTCGTTTCGCCTCTTTAATTTTGAGATCGGTTTGCGCAGGGGAGCCCCTTGGGGCTCCCACTGGGATACGGACTGCGTTTCAAGGACGCACCCTCATCCGCCCCCCTTCGGGGGCACCTTCCCCCTTGAAGGGGGAAGGCTTGACAGGAATCGCAGCGGGAGCGACGGCTCAGTAAACCCAGGCGCAGTACTTGAACCGCAGGTGGTCTAAATATCCACCCACCCAGGGCCCAGTGGCCCGGCAGGAATTTAGGACACCCACTCAAATTTTGCGCGCCGGAAATGACGCATAGCCTCTCAGGAGAGTGTCCCCCGTAAAAGGGGGTCCAGGGGGTGGGCGAATATGGGCGCAGAGCGCCCATCCTGAGCTCATCCCCTGGTGCCTCTTTGGCTTCTTTCTGGGCATCCAGAAAGAAGCTCGCCGCCGCCGCGGCGAACTCCTCTTAACGAAAACAAAGAAGGAAATCAAACTATGAAGATTTTAGCCTTAGAATCCTCCGCCACCGCCTGCTCTGCGGCGCTGTGGGGGGAGGATGGGCTCATTGCCCAGAGCTTTCAGTGCAGCGGCCTGACCCACAGCCGCACCCTGCTGCCCATGGCCCACGACCTGCTGAAAAACTGCGGGACCTCTCTAAATGAGGTGGATGTGATCGCCGTGGCGGCGGGGCCGGGGTCCTTTACCGGGCTGCGCATCGGCGTAGCCACGGCGAAGGGGTTAGCCTGGGGGGCGGACAAGGACTGCGCCGCCTGCTCCACCCTGGAGTCCATGGCCTGGCCCCTGGCTTTTTACCAGGATGCGGTCATCGTGTGCGCCATGGACGCCCGGCGCAAGCAGGTGTACAACGCCCTGTTTTCCACCGACGGGGAGAAGCTGGAGCGGCTGACCCCCGACCGGGCCATCTCCCTGGAGGAGCTGGGGGAGGAGCTGAAAAAAATCCCAAAACGGAAAATTGTCGTTGGAGACGGGGCCAAGCTGTGTTATAATACCCTTCGAGAGACAGGCCTCCAGCTGGAATTGGCTCCGGAGCCGCTGCGGATGCAGAGCGCCTGGGGCGTGGCCCGGGCGGCGGTGGAGCTGGCTCGGGCCGGGAAGCTGGTCAAAGGACAAGACCTGGTCCCGGTCTATCACCGCCTGTCCCAGGCGGAGCGGGAACGGCTGGAACGGGAGCGGCAAAACCGCAAAAATGAAGCGAAAAAGGGGCTTGAGAGCAATGTTTGAACAGGACAGCAAAGTACACATTTTGGACCATCCGCTGCTTCAGCACAAGCTGAGCATCCTCCGGGACGAGCGCACCGGCGTGAAGGAGTTCCGTGAAATCGTCTCTGAGATCGCCACCCTGGAGTGCTATGAGGCCACCCGGGACCTGCCCACCAAAGAGGTGGAGATCAAGACCCCGGTGGCCACCGGGACCTTCCGGGTGCTCGCGGGGAAGAAGCTGGCTATCGTCCCCGTCCTGCGGGCGGGCCTTGGCATGGTGGATGGCATCTTGACCCTGATCCCCTCGGCCAAGGTGGGCCACATCGGATTGTACCGGGACCCGGAGACCCTGGCCCCGGTGGAGTATTACTGCAAGATGCCCAACGACATTGCCGAGCGGGATGTGATCGTCCTGGACCCCATGCTGGCCACCGGCGGCTCCGCCGTGGCGGCTATCCACTTTATGAAAAACTACGGCTGTAAGCACATCAAGCTTATGAACATCCTGGCCGCCCCCGAGGGCATCAAGGCAGTGCGGGAGGCCCACCCCGACGTGGACATCTATGTGGCGGGCGTGGACGAGAAGCTCAACGACCACGGCTATATCGTCCCCGGCCTGGGGGACGCGGGGGACCGCATCTTCGGGACCAAGTAAACATTTCAGCACAAAAAGCAGCTTCAGGGCGGGAGAGAACGGGGACCTCTTCCGCCCTTTGTGCGTTCCGCGGGGCGCAAAGACAGAAAAACCGGCTGGAATCTTTGTTCCAGCCGGTTTTGCGTGACCATAGTGAGAAAAGAGGCTTACAGCGCCTTCTGGATGCGCTCCACCGCTTGGCGGGTGGCCTCCGCGTCGCCGAAGGCGGTCAGGCGGATGTAGCCCTCGCCGCTGGGGCCGAAGCCCGCGCCGGGGGTGGTGGCCACGTTGGCCTTGTCCAGCAGCAGGTCGAAGAACTCCCAGGAGCCCATGCCGTTGGGGGTTTTCAGCCAGATATAGGGGGCGTTGACTCCGCCGAAGCAGGTCAGGCCTGCGGCGGTGAGGCCGTCCCGAATAACCTGGGCGTTCTGGCGGTAGTAGTCGATGGCCTCCCGGGTCTGCTGTTTGCCCTCGGGAGTGTAGATGGCCGCGGCGCCCCGCTGGACCACATAGGGCACGCCGTTGAACTTGGTGCACTGGCGGCGGTTCCACAGGGCGTTGAGCTTGGCCCCGTCCCGCTCCAGCTCCAGGGGCACCACGGTGTAGGCGCAGCGGTTGCCGGTGAAGCCGGCGGTCTTGGAGTAGGACCGGAACTCAATGGCGCAGGTGCGGGCCCCCTCCACCTCATAGATGGTGTGGGGCACGTCCTCCTCGGTGATGAAAGCCTCGTAGGCGGAGTCGTACAGGATGACCGCGCCGTTGGCGTTGGCGTAGTCCACCCACACCTTCAGCTGCTCCTTGGTGGCAACGGCTCCGGTGGGGTTGTTGGGGAAGCACAGATAGATAATGTCCACTTTCTCCTTGGGAGGCTGGGGGGTAAAGCCGTTCTCCTCCACACAGGGCATGTAGACCAGCTTGGACCAGCGGCCCAGCTCGGCCTGATACTCGCCGGCCCGGCCGGCCATGGCGTTGGTGTCCACATAGACGGGGTACACCGGGTCGCACACCGCCACCACGTTGTCCACGCCGAAGATGTCGCCGATGTTGCCGCAGTCGCTCTTGGCGCCGTCGGAGACGAAGATCTCCTCCGGCTTCATCTCCACGCCCCGGGCGGCGTAGTCGTGCTGGGCGATGGCCTCCCGCAGAAAGTCGTAGCCCTGCTCCGGGCCGTAGCCGTGAAAGCCCTCAAAGGTACCCATCTCGGTGACCGCCTTGTGCATGGCGTCGATCACCGCAGGGGCCAGGGGACGGGTCACGTCGCCGATGGACAGCTTGATAATCTTGGCGTCCGGATGGGCGGCAGAGTAGGCGGAGATCCGCCGGGCTACCTCAGAAAACAGATAGCTGCCGGGGAGCTTCAGAAAGTTCTGGTTGACCTTTGTCATGTGCTGCACTCCTTTTTCAGGCAGGATTGATATGCCATATCTGTTATTATCCCCGATGGAAAAGCGGTTGTCAACGGTTATTTCCCCAATTCTGTCCGCCGCCGCGCCCGATTTCCTGACTTCCCATTCCCGCGAAAGTGTGGTACAATAAGCTGATTTATTCTCAGCAGGAATTGATTCCAGGGAGGACGGCATGATCGTATTGGGCATCGACCCCGGGGTGGCCACCATCGGCTTTGGGGTCATCCGGGCGGAGCGGAGCAAAAATACCCTGATCCAGTACGGGGTCATCACCACCCCGCCGGGCATCCCCCTGTCCAGCCGCCTTTTGCAGATCTCCAACGACATGGAGGAGCTGATCCACACCTTCCATCCGGACGAGATGGCGGTGGAGGAGCTTTTTTTCACCAAAAATATCACCACCGGCATCGCTGTGGCCCACGGCCGGGGGGTGATCCTCCTGGCGGCGGAGAAGCTGGGGGTGCCTGTCTTCGAGTACACCCCCATGCAGGTGAAGCAGGCGGTGGTGGGCTACGGCGGGGCGGACAAGCGGCAGGTGATGCTCATGACCCAGCGGCTGCTGGGCATGAAGCAGATCCCCCGGCCCGACGACGCCGCCGACGCCCTGGCCATCGCCATCTGCCACGGCCGGTCGGCCACCAGCCTGC
>CALWWF010000003.1 GCA_944385165.1 uncultured Oscillospiraceae bacterium | reverse complement strand
CTGCCGTTTTAATCTTGAACCAAATATGGTTGTAAAAGGAGGTTTCTCTCATGGCTATGGAACGTGATAACCGCGCCCCCCGCGGCCGCAAGCGCCGCAAGGTCTGCGCCTTCTGCGTGGACAAGGTGGAGTGCATCGACTATAAGGACGCCGCCAAGCTGCGCCGCTACACCTCTGAGCGGGGCAAGATCCTGCCCCGCCGCACCACCGGCACCTGCGCCATGCATCAGCGCCAGCTGACCGAGGCCATCAAGCGCGCCCGCCAGGTCGCCCTGCTGCCCTACGTCACCGACTGATTTTCGCGCATCCGCTTTTTCCGGGAGACCGCATCCGCGGCCTCCCGTTTTTTATTGGCCGGAGCCCTTGCGGCCTTGTTCCCGACGCATTACAATAGAGACAGTGTGTTCAAACAGGCGCGGTCCAGGCCGCGCCGGATCAAGCGAGGTGCTTTGCAATGACAGACGTTCTTGTGGTAGGCGGCGGCCCCGCAGGGCTCACCGCCGCTTTGTACGCCGCCCGGGCGGGCAAGTCGGTGCTGGTGCTGGAGGGGAACGCCCCCGGCGGCCAGATCAACTTCTCCCCCCTGGTAGAAAACTACCCCGGCCTGCCCTCCATCCCCGGCAGCCAGCTCTCAGAGGAGCTGCTGCGCCAGGTGGAGGAGCTGGGGGTGGAGCTGGAGTATGAGACGGCGGTGGACCTGCGCGCCCAGGAGGGCGGCTTCCAGGTCGTCACCGACTGCGCCGTCCGGGAGGGCCGGACCCTGGTGCTAGCCACCGGCGTGCGCCACCGCACTTTGGGCCTGCCCGGGGAGGAGGCGCTGGTGGGCCAGGGGGTCTCCTACTGCGCGGTGTGCGACGGCCCCTTCTACGCCGGGAAACCGGTGGCAGTGGTGGGCGGAGGGGACACCGCCCTTCAGGACGCCCTGTTCCTGTCCGGGATCTGCTCCCAGGTCACTCTCATCCACCGGCGGGAGGAGTTCCGGGGGGAGCGGCGGCTGGCGGAGCAGGTCCGCAGCCGGGACAACATCCAGTGCCGGATGGACGCCACGGTGGAGGCGCTCCATACGGAAAACGGAGTCCTCACCGGCCTGACCCTCCATGAGCGGATCACCGGCCAACGGCAGGACCTGCCCGTGGACGGTCTCTTCATCGCCGTGGGGCAGGAGCCCCAGAACCAGCCCTTTGCCAACCTGCTGGGCGCCGATGAGGGGGGCTATCTGCTGGCCGGGGAGGACTGCAGGACCGGAATCCCCGGGGTGTTTGCCGCCGGGGACTGCCGCACCAAGGGGGTGCGGCAGCTGACCACCGCCGTGGGCGACGGGGCCGTGGCCGGCCTGGCCGCCTGCCGCTGGGTGGACGAACACCGGGCATAAACTTCCGGCTTTCCCGGACGATCACAGCCTCCTTGAAAGGCGAAAGGCAGGAATCCGATTTGAACTACTACTTCGCTCCCCTGGAGGGGGTCACCGGCTCTGAGTTCCGCCGGGCCCACCACCGCTATTTCCCGGGGGTGGACGCCTACTACATGCCCTTCCTCTCCCCCACCCAGGACCATGTGTTTACCCAGCGGGAAAAGCGCAACGTACTCCCGGAGTATAACCAGGGTTTCCGGGCGGTGCCCCAGCTCTTGACTAAAAACGCTGAGGACTTCGTCTGGTGCGCCGGGGAGCTGGCCGCCATGGGGTACGGCGAGGTGAACCTGAACCTGGGCTGTCCCTCGGGCACGGTGGTGGCCAAGGGGAAGGGGGCGGGGATGCTCTCCGACCCGGAGGGACTGGACCGGTTTTTGGAGGCCATCTTCGCCAAGGCCCCCCTGAACATCTCCCTGAAAACCCGGCTGGGGCTGGAGGACCCGGAGGAGTTCCCCCGGCTGCTGGAGATTTTCGGAAAGTATCCCGTCTCTCTGCTCATCCTCCACCCCCGAGTGCGCACGGACTTCTACAAGCACCCGGTGCGGCGGGAGTGGTTCCGCTACGCCGCGGAGCACTACCAGGGCCCCCTGTGCTTCAACGGCGGCCTGGTGACCACCGGGGACTGTGCCCAATTTGCCCGGGAATTCCCCGCCGTGGGCCAGATAATGATCGGCCAGGGTCTGCTGGCCAACCCCGCCCTGGCGGGCCAGGCCAGGGGCGGCCCCGGAGCGGACAAGGAGACCCTCCGGGCCTTCCACGACGAGCTGTACCGCACCTACCTGGACCTCTTCGCCAGCCAGCGAAATACGGTCTTCCACATGAAGGAGCTGTGGAGCTACCTGTCCCGGCTGTTTGAGGGGGCGGAGAAGCCCCTCAAGCGCATCCGGAAAGCCTCCGATTCCCCCGGCTACGAGGCGGCAGTGGAGCAGATGTTCGCCCTGCCCCTGCGCGCAGAGGCGGATTGGACATAGGGGGCACGACCCAGTGTGCCGCCTCTACGGCAACACTGGGATGAAGTGCGGGTTTGCGGGAGCCCCTTGGGACTCCCGGCGGGATGCGGATTGCGTTTCAAGGGCGCACCCTCATCCGCCCCCTTCGTGGGCACCTTCCCCCTTGTAGGGGGAAGGCTTTTACGGGCGGGTCTGGGACCCGCCCCTACGGCGAATTTTGCACCGGGCACGTTGGCTCGGCAAACCCAGGCGCAGTTCTTGAGCCGCAGTCAGTTTAAACTTTGCACACGCAGGCCCCCAGTGGGGCCGGAAATAGACGCACCCAAGCACTCCTGGTTTTGCGCGCCGGAAGGGCTACGCCGCCCCAAAGGGATAACCCCCGTAACGGGGTCCGGGGAAAGCGGCCTATGGGCCTAGGCGGAGCGAAGCGGAGCCGTAGCCCATCGGACGCGTCCCCGGTGGCGTTTTGCCTTCTTTTTCGCCATGGAAAAAGAAGGTCGCCGCCCAAAGGCGGCGAAATTTCCTTCATATCCAAATAAAAAACAACCGCGCCTCCAGGACAACGCAGTCCCAGAGGCGCGGTTTCCATTTGAAAAATTACTTCCCCTGCTCCGGCAGAGATTTCCGCTCCAGGATGTCCATAAACTCCTGGCCGGTGATGGTCTCGTGCTGGTACAGGTACTCGGCCAGCTCGTGGAGCTTGCCCTCGTTGTCCTGAAGGATTTTCAGGGCCTTCTGGTGCTGCTCCTCCACCAGCTCGGTGACCTTCTTGTCCATAAGGGCCTGGGTCTCCGGGGAGCAGGAGAGGGAGACGTCCCCGCCCAGGTACTGATTGGTTACCGTCTCAAAAGCCACAAAGCCGAACTCGTCGCTCATGCCGTACTGGGAGATCATGGCCCGGGCCAGTTTGGTGGCCTGCTCAATGTCGTTGGAGGCCCCGGTGGTGATGGAGTGGAACACCAGCTCCTCGGCGGCCCGGCCGCCGGTGTAGGTGGCGATCTTGTTGAGGAGTTCCTCCTTGCTCATGAGGAAATGGTCCCCGTCGTCCACCTGGAGGGTATAGCCCAAAGCGCCGGAGGTGCGAGGGATGATGGTGATCTTCTGCACCGGGGCAGAGTGGGTCTGGAGGGCGGCCACCAGGGCGTGGCCGGTCTCGTGGTAGGCCACGATCTTCTTCTCCTCATCGGAGAGGACCCGGCTCTTCTTCTGATAGCCGGCGATGACCACCTCCACGCTCTCCTGCAGGTCCTCCTGGGTGGCGTACTGCCGCCCGGAGCGCACCGCCCGGAGGGCGGCCTCATTGACGATATTTGCCAGCTCCGCGCCGGAGGCCCCGGCGGCCATTTTGGCGATGGGGGTAAAGTCCACGTTCTCCGCCAGGCGGATCTTCTTGGCGTGGACCTTCAGGATGTCGATGCGGCCCTGGAGGTCGGGCAGCTCCACGGGGATGCGCCGGTCAAAGCGGCCCGGCCGCAGCAGGGCGGGGTCCAGGGAGTCGGGGCGGTTGGTGGCGGCCAGCACTACCACGCCCTTGGAGCCGTCAAAGCCGTCCATCTCGGTCAAAAGCTGGTTCAGGGTCTGCTCCCGCTCGTCGTTGCCGGCAAACTGGCCGTCCCGCTTCTTGCCGATGGTGTCGATCTCGTCGATGAAGATGATGCATGGGGCCTTCTCATTAGCTTGTTTAAACAGGTCTCGCACCTTGGCCGCGCCCCGGCCCACAAACATCTCCACGAATTCCGAGCCGGCGATGGAGAAGAAGGGCACGTTGGCCTCGCCGGCCACCGCCTTGGCCAGGAGGGTCTTACCGGTGCCCGGAGGGCCCACCAGCAGCGCCCCCTTGGGGAGGGTCGCACCAATCTGCCGGTACTTCTCCGGGTCGTGGAGGAAGTCCACGATCTCGCTGAGGAGTTCCTTGGCCTCGTCCTCCCCGGCCACATCGGAGAAGCGGATGCCGGTGGAGGAGGGCACATACATCTTGGCTCCGGAGTTTCCGCTCATGCCGAACATCATGCCGTCCCCGCCGCCCACGGCATTTTTCATCCGCTTATTGAGGAAATAGCCGATGACCAGGAAGGGCAGGAAGGGGAGGACCCAGCCCAGCAGAATGGAGAGCAGGAGATTGGGCTGGCTGTTGGTGTCGATGCTGCTCAACTGTCCGCCGTGCTCATATACCCGGTCCACCAGCCCCAGATCGCTGGAGATGGCAGTGGTCTGGTAGACCTTCTCCTGGGCTTTGTCGGTAAAGGTGATCTCATTCCCCTCGATCTGCACCAGACCGATGTCATTGTCATAGGTCATGGACATGAAGGTGGTGTAGTCCACCTCCTGCACCGGGGTCTCCCACATGACGGGGAACAGGGTCATGTTCAGCACCATAATGACCAGAACAATCACCACATAGTAGAAGATCAGCGGCTTTTTCGAGGGCTTCTTCAGCTCTTGCATACATATCCGTCCTTTTCGTTCTCTTCATTTGATCCAACAATTAAGGGGTTAATAGTATTGTACGGATTTTCACGGGAAAGTCTACGGTAGTATGTGAATATTCCATGTCAAATTTGTGAACGAGGGGAAGAAAAGGCCCCGGACGGCATACCCGTCCGGGGCGGCGCGTTGTCTGGCAGCTTTCGGCTCCGGCCCGCTCCCCCTTACAGCCGCTCAAAGGCGATGCGGGGCGTGCCGTCGTCCGTATAGATGATCCCGCAGGGCTGAAAGCCGTACTTCTCCGCCAGATGGCGCATCACGGCGTTCTTCTCATGGGTGTCCACCCGGAGGTGGGGGATCTCCTTCCAGCAGAAGTCCACCATCTGCCCAAACAGGCCCCGTACCTGGCCGTCTCCCGCCGCCCGGTGGATGGTCCCATAGGGGGCGCCGGAGCGCCAGGCCCCGTCCTCGATGACCTGATAGGTGGGGTCCTCCCCCAGCAGGAAGGCGAACACCCCGTGGACCACCCCGTCCTCCTCCACCACATACAGCCGTCCCTGGCGGATGTCCTCCCGCAGCATCTCTTCCGGGGGATAGGAGTCCCCCCACTGGGTTTCGTTTCCAATCTGCACCATAAACGCCCGGGCATGGGCATAGATGTCACAAATACGGGAAAAATCCTCAAAAACCGCCTTGCGTACCATAGAAATCTCCTTCTCTTTCCACAGCCAGGGCCGAAACGGTGGAAACCATCCGGCCCTGCTGCCCTTTCCCCTATCATAGCATGTCCCTCGCCCGCCGGCAAGCGCTCTTTCCCCAACTTCCATTGACGCTTCGCCCGCCCCCGTGCTACAATAGAAAAAACGCCCCCCTTAGCGGGAGCGCCCATACCCTTGATTTTATGCCATTACAGGAAAGGAGAACCATCCCATGAAGCAGGTCATCCACACCGACAGCGCCCCCGCCGCCATCGGCCCCTACTCCCAGGCCATCCAGATCGGGGAGTTCCTTTTCGTCTCCGGTCAGGTGCCCATCGCCCCCAGCACCGGCGCGGTAGTGGAGGGGGACATCACCGTCCAGGCCCGCCAGTCCCTCAACAACGTGAAGGCCATCCTCAACGCCGCCGGCACCAACATGGGCGCGGTGGTGAAAACCACCGTCTTTTTGGCGGACATGAACGACTTTGCCGCCATGAACGAGGTGTACGCCCAGTTCTTCCAGGAGCCCTACCCCGCCCGCTCCGCCGTCCAGGTGGCCCGCCTGCCCAAGGACGTGAAGGTGGAGATCGAGGTCATCGCTCACCTGTAAGAAAAGCGGGAAAAACTCTGGGATTTCCCCTTGCAATTTGAGGATTCTTATAGTATAATATTTTCCGCGTCCGGTGAATATCCGCCGCAAGTCTGATTTTCCGCCTGCTTAAGACAGGCTTGAAAGGAACGATACGATATGAATCTCGCCCTTACCATTCTCCAGGTGCTGTGCGGTCTGATCCTCATTGCGGTGGTCATGCTCCAGTCCGGGAAGAGCGCCGGCCTGTCCGGCGCCATCGCCGGCGGCGTGGACACCTTCCTGTCCAAGAACAAGGCCAAGACCTGGGACTCCAAGCTGGCCAAGATGACCAAGTGGGTCGCCCTGCTGTTCGTGGTGCTCACTCTGGTGCTGTCCCTGATCTGATTTTCATCGACCAAGCCAAAAAACCTCCCGGATGCGATGCATCCGGGAGGTTTTTTGCTTGTCCAGAGGGCCCTCCGGCCTTACTTCTCCAGGGCCCGGGCCAGATCGTCCAGGTCCTCTGCCACATACACACAGGGCCAGGGGGAGAACGCCTGGGCCGGGGTGGTGCCGTTGAGGACGGCGGCAAAGTCCACCCCCGCCCCCTGGGCGGCCTGGGCGTCCAGCACCGTGTCCCCGCAGTAGAGGAACTCCTCCGGCGGCACGTCCATCCGCTCCAGGGCCTTTAAAATCCCCTCGGGGTGAGGCTTGTGATGGGTCACGTCGTAGCTGCCGATGACGAACTCCAAGGTGTCCGCCAAACCGAAGCGCTCCATGATGTACTGGATGGTCTCCCCGGTTTTGGTGCTGACGATGCCCAGGCGGACACCCCGGTCGTGGAGCCCCCGCAGCAGCTCCGCCGCCCCGGGGAAGAGGGTGGTTTCCTCCCGTTGGCGGGGTTTGGCCACTTCCAAAAAGTAGGCCCGGAATTGGGCCTTGTGCTCCTGATCCTCGTCCCCGGTGAGGAGGGTGTACGCGTCCTCCAGCAGATAGCCGATGGTGCCCCGCACCGTCTCCCGCTCCGGGACCGGCCAGCCCAGCTTTGCAAAGGCGTACTGGAACCCGGCCACAATGGAGTCGGTGGAGTCCCCCAGGGTATAGTCAAAATCAAAGCAGATCGCGCGGTAGTGTTTCATTTCCATTCCTTCTCCTTCGCCCGGGCCTTTCGTCCGCTGGCGCTGGGGATGCCCAGCTCGTCCCGGTATTTGGCCACCGTGCGCCGGGAGATGGCGCATCCCTCCGCCTCCAGTATCTGGCACAGCTTCTGGTCGGAGAGGGGGTGGCCCTTATCCTCCTCCTCCACCAGCCGGGCCAGGCGGCTTTTGATCTGGTGGGCCGAGGTCCCCTCCCCGGCGCCCCCCACCTCCCGGGAGAAGAAGAAGCTCAGGGGATACACCCCTCTGGCGCACTGGAGATACTTCTCCCGAATGGCACGGCTGACGGTGGACTCGTGGATGGACAGCTCCTGGGCCACGTCGGCCAGGCGCAGAGGGACCAGGTGCCCGCCGGGGTGGAGGAAAAAGTTCTCCTGGCGGCGGACGATGGCCCGGGCGCAGTCCAGAAGGGTGGTGCGGCGCTGCTCCACCGCCTGGATCACGAACTGGGCCTGTTTGATCTTGTCGGTCAGGTACTGCTTGACCTCGGGGTCGCTGCTCTGCTTTTGCAGGTTGCAGTAGTATCCGCTCAATTGCAGGGTGGGGGTATAGGAGTTCTGGTACACCACCGTCAGCCCGTGCTCCGTCTCCACCACCGCCAGATCGGGGATCAGGTAGTTCGGCTCCTCCCGGCCGGCAAAGGCGGAGCCTGGCCGGGGGTCCAGGGCCTGGATCTCCCGCTCCGCCTCCAGGACCTCCTCCTGCCGGATGCCCAGGTCCTGGGCGATGGCGTGGTACTGCTTCCGGGCCAGCCGCTCCAGATGTTTTTGCACGATGGTCAGGGCGGGGCCGTTCTCCCCTTTACGCCGGAGCTGGATGGCCAGGCACTGGGACAGGTCCCGGGCCCCCACCCCCGGCGGGTCCAGGGTCTGGAGCAGAGCCAGCCCCTCCTCCAGCACCTGGACGGGCAGACCGGCCGACTGAGCCAGGTCCGCCACGTCGTCCCGAAGGTAGCCATCCTCATCCAGGCATGCGGCCAGAAACTGGGCCCCCCGCAGCACCAGGGTGGAGGCCCGGCTGCGCTCCAGCTGCCGGGTCAGGTGGAGGAGAAGGGTCTCCTCCAGCCCCCCGTCCGTCCCCACCCGGGCCAAAGGGTCCAGCTCGTCCCGGTCCGCGGTGACATACTGCCGGTTCTGGTGATCCAGGTCGGCCAGAGACTGCAAACGCCGCCACAGCTCGTCCCCCTCCGCCCCCTCGTCAGCGGCCTCCGCCGGCTCGGCCAGCTCGGCGGCGGGGTTCTCCTGGACCAGTTCCTGGATATATTCGTTGAGCTCCAGGGTGCTCATCTGCAAAATCTCCATGGACTGGAGCATCTGTGGACTGAGCTTCAGCGTCTGTTTTAAGGATAGCTCCAGATTCATGGCCTTCCCCTCCTATTCTGTCTGATTTCCCCTGTGAATTGGGGGAGCTCTCCCTGCTTTTTGCAAAAAATCGACAAAGTCAGTATACCATAAAACCGTCCATAGGGCAAATGAAAAGAGGCTGCGGGCCGGCTTTGAAATTTTAGGATTGACAGCGCCCCTGTGATGTGGTATCCTCACGGTAGTTAGCGATAACTAACTGCCGTGGCCCAAGCCGCGCTTTTCTTTCCCATGTGGTTAGTTATAGCTAACTACTGAAAGGAGGTCTGTCCATGAACGCTGTCCAACAGGATCTGGAGCGCACCCTGGCCTACCACGGCGCTCCGGCCTTGGCGGGCATCAAGTCCGCCGATCTCATCGCCTGGGGGGACACAGAGGTGTGTTCCGGCGCGTTTTTCACCCGCTACTGCCGCCAGCTGGCCCGGCGGGGCATCCAGCTGCGGGTGGTGTGGATGGGCTCTCCCAGGTGCCTTTTGCTGGTCTACCGGCCCCGGCGTCTGGAGACCCAGCTGGAACAGCCGGCGGTACGGGCCCTGCTGGAGCGGGAGGGCTATCCTGTGGAGGGCGGTTTGGAGGAGATGCTGAACGCCCTGAGCCGCCGCCTGGCCCGGTCCTCCTTCCCCCATGAGGTGGGGCTGTTTCTGGGCTATCCCCCCGAGGACGTAGAGGGCTTCCGCCTCCACCACGGGCGGGACTATAAGCTCTCCGGCTGTTGGAAGGTGTACTCCGACGTGGAGCGGGCCCGCCAGTGCTTCCGCCGGTACGGCCTGTGCCGGGCCGCCCTGTGCCGCCGGGTCCAGGAGGAGGGAAAACCTCTGACCCAGCTCTTCCGGGTGGCGTGACATTGGATGCGTCCGCCGCTTTGCGGCGTTTGCAGATGGATTCCTACATCATTTTCATGTAACTGGAGGTTTTACACAATGAGCAATCTGGCAGTGATCTATTGGAGCATGACAGGCAATACCCAGGCTATGGCCGAGGCCATTGCCCAGGGGGCCAGGGAGGCCGGCGCCGGCGTGGACGTATTCTCGGTGGACCAGGTCACCGTGGACCAGGCCGCCGAGTATGACAAGCTGGCCCTGGGCTGCCCCGCCATGGGGGCGGAGGTGCTGGAGGAGGCGGAGTTCGACCCCTTCTTCACCGCCCTGGAGGGCCGCCTGGGCGGCAAGCGGGTGGCGCTGTTCGGCTCCTATGGCTGGGGCGACGGCCAGTGGATGCGGGACTGGGTCCAGCGGGCCGGCCAGGCCGGGGCCAACGTCTATGAGGGGGAGGGCCTGATCCTTCAGGAGGCCCCCGACGAGGATGGTCTGGCCAAGTGCCGGGAATTCGGCTCCGGCTTTGCCAAGGACTAAATCTCCTGGCCTGCCGCCTCCGGGCGGCGGGCCCCTTTTCTTCCCCGCCGCTGGAGATTTTTCCTGAATTTTACCCCTCAGCCGGTTCCGTTTTCTCCAATTTTCTGGTAAACTAGAAGGGAACTTTTTTGCCCGGACCGGTTCCCGGTAAAGTTTCAGAAAGGTGGAATCAAACGTATGAAGTACAATCGGCGGGCCCTGCCCGCAGTCCTCACCCTGGCCATGGCCTTCACCATGGCCGCCCCCGCTCTGGCGGCGGATGGGGACCAGGGGGACATTGTGATCCTCCACACCAACGACGTGCACTGCGGCATCGAGGAGGGCCTCACCTACGCCGGAGTGTCCGCCTACGCCCGGGCCATGGAGGGGCAGTACGGGGCGGACAACGTCACCCTGGTGGACGCGGGAGACGCGGTCCAGGGCGGCCCCATCGGCACCCTGACCCAGGGGGAGTACCTGGTGGACATTATGAACCAGATCGGCTACGACATCTTCGTCCCCGGCAACCACGAGTACGATTATCAGATGCCCCGGATGCTGGAACTGATGGACATGCTGGACGCCCAGGTTCTCTCCAGCAATTTCATCGACCTGTCCACCGGGGAGAGCGTCTTCGCCCCCTACACCATCCTCACCTATGACGGGGACGTGGACGTGGCCTATGTGGGCATCACCACCCCGGAGTCCTTCACCAAGTCCACCCCCGCCTACTTCCAGGACGAGGAGGGCAATAACCTGTACTCCTTCTGTGAGGACGAGAGCGGCCAGGCCCTGTACGACAACGTCCAGGCCAGTGTGGACGCTGCCCTGGCGGAGGGGGCCGACTACGTCATCGCCGTGGGCCACCTGGGCGTGGACCCCAGCAGCGCCCCCTGGCGCTCTACCGACGTGATCGCCAACACCCACGGCATCGACGTGGTGATCGACGGCCACTCCCACACCATGGTGGACGGCCAGGAGGTTTTGAATGAGAACGGCGAGACCGTCCTCCTCAACCAGACCGGCACCAAGCTCTCCGCCATCGGCCAGGTGGTCATCGACCCGGACACCGGGGAGATCACCGCCGGCCTGGTCACCGAGTATGAGGGCCGCGACCCGGACACCAAGGCCTTTGTGGACTCCATCAACCAGGAGTTCTCCGGCATCCTCAGCCAGGTGGTAGCCAGCACCGACGTCTCCCTCACCACCGTGGACCCCACCACCGGGGAGCGCATCATCCGCAACCGGGAGACCAACCTGGGCGATTTGTGCGCGGACGCCTACCGGGTGGTTCTGGGCGCCGACGTGGGTCTGATCAACGGCGGCGGCATCCGGGCGGACATCGCTGCCGGGGAGGTCACCTACGGGGACATCATCAGCGTCCACCCCTATAACAACCAGGCCACCTCCGTGCGGGTCACCGGGCAGCAGCTGCTGGACGCCCTGGAGATGGGCGCCCGGTACACCCCCCAAGAGAGCGGCGGTTTCCTCCACGCCTCCGGCCTGACCTATACCATCGACACCACCATCCCCTCCAGCGTGGTCGCCGACGTGCAGGACAACTTTATCCGGGTGGACGGCGAGTACCGGGTGAAGGACGTGATGGTGGGCGGCGAGCCCCTGGACCTGGAGAAGACCTATGTGGTGGCCTCCCACGACTACATGCTCCTCTCCGACGGGGACGGCATGACCATGTTTGACGGGGCGGAAGTGGTGAAGGACCGGGTCATGCCCGACAGCGAGGTTCTGATCCAGTACATCCGGGACTACCTGGGCGGCGTGGTCGGCCAGGAGTACGCCGACCCCTACGGCCAGGGCCGCATCACCATTCTCACCGAGGCCGGCGCCGAGACCCCGGAGCAGTCCGCTGAGGAGACTCCTGCCCAGCCCGAGGCTCCGGAGCAGCCCGCGGAGGAAACTCCCGCAGAGGAAGCTCCCGCCCAGCCCCAGCAGCCCGCCGGGGAGGGCCAGACGTACACCGTCCCGTCCGGCGACGGCCTGTGGAACATCGCCGCCCGGGAGCTGGGCAGCGGCCAGCGCTGGAGCGAGATCTATGACCTGAACCGGGACATCCTCTCCGACCCCAACCGCATCCAGATCGGCCAGGAACTGGTCCTGCCTGCGGCGTGATCCCTTTTCCACAAAGAAAGTCAAACGGGCTGCCGGCATAAAACCGGCAGCCCGCTTTATCTATGTATGGATGTTGTGGACTACATCCCCGGGGCGTCATAGGGGTACACCGTCAGCCACTCCTTCCGGGAGAGGGCTTCCAGCAGCGCCCCCAGTTCCCCGTCCTGCTCCCCGGCCGGGAGCTTCATATCCACCTCCCGCCCATAGTGGGCGCTGAAGAACACGTCCCCCAGGAACACGTTGAAAAAGGGGGTCATCTGGGCGCCGCCGTCCGGCCCGGTTTTCTGGAACCGGGCGCTGCTGAGCAGGAACGCCCCAAACTCCTTCGTCACTTTTCCGGTGATGACGGCGCCGTAGGCCCAGCTGGAGGGCCGCACGGTCCCGCAGCCCAGGGCCTGCCGGATCTCCTCCCTCTCGTCCTCCCAGCAGTGGATGGCAAACCCCTGTCCCATGGTTTTTTGGAGATACCACCCGGCCAGCTCTTTCCACCAGCCGCTGTCCTGGGCCGGGCCGGTGGCTTCGATGTGGACCATCATACCGCTCCCTCCTGAAAAAAGAGCCCCTTGCCGGCAAGACAAGGGGCTTTGTGGTTTTTAGATCGGCTGAGAAGTTTTACTTGGCGTACTCGATGGCCTTGGTCTCCCGGATCAGGTTGACCTTGATCTGGCCCGGGTACTCCAGCTCGTCCTCGATCTTCTTGGCGATGTCCCGGGCCAGGAGCACCATCTGGTCCTCGCTGACCAGCTCGGGCTTGACCATGATGCGCACCTCGCGGCCGGCCTGGATGGCGAAGGACTTCTCCACCCCGGGGAAGGAGGAGGTGATCTCCTCCAGGGTCTCCAGCCGCTTGATATAGTTCTCCAGGTTCTCCCGCCGGGCGCCGGGCCGGGCGGCGGAGATGGCGTCGGCCGCCTGGACCAGGCAGGCCACCACCGTC
>CALWWF010000002.1 GCA_944385165.1 uncultured Oscillospiraceae bacterium | reverse complement strand
GGAGGCCATGAAAGGTTGGGAACCTGGTTAGCGCCTTCCATGCGAAATATGCATGAATGTTGCCTTGCAGATTGCGTGAGGAAAGTGTGAAATCTGGTCTTTATGTAAATTTAACACAAAATTATGCAAGTTTTTGTTCAAAATGTTCGGTTTTAAAAAAGTTTCTTGCAATTTGTTAACAAATCGTCTATAATGATTTTGCAAGCATAGTTCCCCGGAGAGTCATTATGAAATGGAGGAATTCATCATGCTGAAAAAGAAAGTTGCACTTGTCCTTGCTATGGCGATGACTGCCAGTCTGGCTCTGGCCGGCTGCGGCGGCGACAGCGGCGGAAAGACGAACCAGGTCTTGGCCACTGGCGGCACCACCGGCACCTACTACGCGGTGGGCTCCACCATGATGAACACCCTGAACGATGTTCTGACCATGACCAGCCTGGAGGTCACCTCCACCGGCGCGTCCAAGGACAACGTCCAGGGCATCACCGACGACCTGTATGGTCTGGCCATTCTCCAGTCCGACGTGCTGACCTATGCCCACGAGGGCACCAACGTATTTGCTGATAGCGGAGCCGAGACCGACGCGCTGTGGGTGGCCGGACTGTACAACGAGACCGTGCAGATTACCGCCGTGGGCGGCATCACCAGCGTGGAGGACCTGAGAGGCCGCAGCGTCTGCGTGGGCGACGTGGGCTCCGGAACCGAGTTCAACGCTCAGCAGGTTCTGGACGCCTATGGCATGACCTTTGACGACATCGACGCGGTACATACCGACTTCGGCGGCGCCTCCGAGATGCTGAAGAACGGCCAGATTGACGCCGCCTTCACCGTGGCCGGCGCTCCCACCACCGCCATCACCGAGCTGGCCACCAGCGGCATGGACTTCTCCATGGTCAGCTTGGACCAGGAGCATGTGGACATCATCACCGAGAAGTATCCCTTCCTGGTTCAGGAGAACCTGCCCGCCGGTACCTATGACGGCGTTGACACCGAGACCATCTGCGTGGCCGTCCAGGCCGTGCTGGTCGCCTCCACCGACATGAGCGAGGACGCGGTCTATGAGCTGACCAAGGCCCTGTACGACAACCAGGACGCTCTGGCCACCGGCAACGCCAAGTTTGAGCTGCTGGACCCCGTCACTGCCGTAGAAGGCGCCTCCGTGCCCCTGCATCCCGGCGCTCTGAAGTACTACCAGGAGATCGGCGTTCTGGACGCGGACGGCAACCTGGTTGAGGCCTAACGTTTCTTCCCCAGCGTGTTTCATAAAAAGCGAGGAATCGGGGCCGCTGCAATTATCGCTGTCATTGCGGCGGCCCTCCTTATACTGTCCCAGCGCTCCGGCTGGTATCTGGTCGTCACCGATGCCCGCACCGGGCAGGAGGCGGCGCGGTACCCCCTGGAGGCCGGGGATCAGTTCGCCGTGGGATTTATCCACTCGGTGAATCTGCGTCCCCTGGTAGACGTCTACCAGATCTCGGACGACCATCAGATGTACGCGGAGGAGACCATCTACTATCAGTTCGGCGCAGGAGTCCAGACCCAGGTCAACGAGGGAGAGACCATGACCATCGGGTCGGACAACGCTATTGTGGTGGGCAGCATCCACCAGCTCTTTGAGGAGTTTACCTGTTCGGTGGGGGTGGTATCCGACCGCACCCTGATGCTGGGCGACATCCACCCGGAGTACGACGTTCTGAAAGATCTGATCGGCGTATTCCCGGAGGATGCGGTCCAGCAGGTGGGAGACGTACAGGTGGTCAGCCTGAGCGCCCTGGTGGGGCGGGAGGGGCTGGCGTCCTTCCGTTACGAGTACCGCTGGTTCTGAATCTCTTGTAAAGGAGGCAACCCAACGATGGAAGAAAAGGAGAAAACCACAGTCAATACCGCTCCAGCCGACGTAGACGTAGGTACGGCGGAAGACGTTGACGCCGTCATGCGGAAGTATGACCGGGAATCCAATACCCGCATCTGGGTAGGGACTCCCCAAAAAGTGATCCGCTATCTCATGGCGCTCTATATGCTGGGCATGGTGTGGATGAGCATGTTCTCCACCCTGGAGGCCAGCGTGCGCCGCTGCTGGTTCCTGGGGATCATTCTGGCCTTTGTCTTCGTGATGTACCCCATTCGGAAAGGCATGGTGCAGAAACCCAACACCATGCCCTGGTACGACATTGTCCTGATGATCATTGCTTTGGGCGCTTATTTGTTCCAGGTGGTCCGTAAAGACGCTCTGGTGGAAATGGGCCGCCGCATCGGGACCCTGGAACTGGTCATGGGCATCGTGGCCATCCTGATCCTGATCGAAGCCTGCCGCCGGGTGGTGGGCATCCCCATCATCTGCGTGGCGGTGGCCTTCCTGGCCTACGCCCTGCTGCCCATGGCGGCGGGCCGCCCCCTCCAGCTGACCATCTACAACCTGGTGTACACCACCAACGGCATCCTGGGCACCCCCATCCAGGTGTGCTCCACCTACATCTTCCTGTTCGTGCTCTTTGGCTCCTTCCTGGAGGCCACGGGCATCGCCAACTTCTTCATCAACTGCGCCAACGCCCTGGTGGGCTCCGCCACCGGCGGCCCAGCCAAGGTGGCCGTCATCTCCTCCGCCCTGTGCGGCATGGTGTCCGGCTCCTCCGTGGGCAACACCGTGACCACCGGCGCGGTGACCATCCCCCTGATGAAGAAGACCGGCTATCCCCCTGAGTTTGCCGGGGCCGTAGAGGCGGCCGCCTCCACCGGCGGCCAGATCATGCCCCCGGTCATGGGCGCGGCGGCCTTCCTGATGGCGGAGATGACCGACACCCCCTACTCCGAGATCATCGTCCGGGCCATCCTCCCCGCCTTCCTGTACTTCGCCGGCATCTTCCTGATGGTCCACTTCAAGGCCAAGGCCATCGGCCTGAAGGGCCTGTCCCGGGCTGAGCTGCCCAAGGGAAAGGACCTGCTGCCCAAGATCTATCTGCTGCTGCCCCTGATCGTGCTGGTGTTCATGGTCATCCAGAGCGGCGTGTTCACCATGGCCTACAGCGCCGTGGTGGCCAGCCTGGTGGCCATTGTGGCCGGGACCATCGACAAGGAGAGCGGCTTTGGCAAGAAGCTTTTCATGGCGGTCCCC
This sequence comes from uncultured Oscillospiraceae bacterium, assembly GCA_944385165.1. Lineage (GTDB taxonomy): Bacteria > Bacillota > Clostridia > Oscillospirales > Oscillospiraceae > Lawsonibacter. The sequence continues at coordinate 17,353 of CALWWF010000002.1, read as the reverse complement.
GCCATCCCCCTGCTGGTCTACGCCTTCGGCATGGTATACCTGCCCTCGTTTATCCCCACCTTCCAGGATGACATCACCATGCGGGACAACTTCCGCCTGGCCTGCTTCGCTTTGTTCTTCGTGCTGGTCATCATCACCCACGCGGTGAGCAAGCCCAACCGTGAGAACATCCAGAGCTATATTTCCGCCCTGGAGAGCGGCACCAAGAGCACCCTGTCCGTGGGCGTGGCCTGCGGCATGGCGGGCATCATCGCCGGCGTGGTCACCCTCACCGGCCTGGGCCAGATCATCATCAGCGCCGTGGTAGGCATCGCCGGCGGCCACCTGATCATCGCCCTGTTCCTGACCATGATCTGCTGCATCATCCTGGGCATGGGCGTCCCCACCACCGCCAACTACATCATCATGGCCACCACCTGCGCCCCCATCCTCATCGCCATGGATCTGCCTTTGCTGGCGGCCCACTTCTTCGTGTTCTACTTCGGCATCGTGGCCGACATCACCCCGCCTGTGGCGCTGGCCGCCTATGCCGGCTCCGCCATCGCCAAGGCGCCTCCCATGAAGACGGCCCTCAACGCCACCCGGCTGGCCATCGCCGCCTTCATTATCCCCTACATCTTCGCCTTCAGCCCCGTGATGCTGTTCATCGGCGACTTTACGGCGCTGGACGTGGTCCAGATCGTCTGCACCTCCTTCTGCGGCATGTTCCTGGTGGCGGCTGGCCTGATCGGCTATATGCTCCGGCCCCTGCACCCCATCCTGCGGGTCATCAGCGTGGCTGGCGGACTGCTGCTCATCGATCCCGGCCTGCTGACCGATATTATCGGCGTCGTGATCCTGGTGGCCCTGCTGGCCTATCAGATCCTCACCAACAAGAAGCAGCCCCAGGCGGCGGCCTGACGTTCCTGCCCCACTGTTTTCACGCAAACGGGCCCTTCTCCTCCGGGAGAGGGCCCGTTTTCCTGTCCCATGGAAACTTCCCGCCCCTCCATTGCGTTATGGGCGGAAATAAGCTATAATGGAATACAATTCACGGCGCACGGATTTGACAGCCGCCCGCGCCGGGAAACGACGATACAAGGAGGTCCCAGGATATGCATACGCTGCTGGAACTGTTGGAACAAGACTGCACCCAATCTGCCGCACAGCTGGCCGCACAGGCAGGCATGACCGAAGCACAGGTGAAAGAGGAGATGGCACGGCTAGAGGACGACGGCACCATTTTGGGGTATCAGGCCATCATCGACTGGGACCGGGTCAAGCGGGAAAACGTCACCGCCCTCATCGAGGTCAAGGTGGTCCCCCAGAGCATCGACGGCTTTGACCGCATCGCCGAGCGCATCTATCAGTACGACGAGGTGGAGAGCATGTACCTGATGAGCGGCTCCTTTGATCTCACCGTCATCATCTCCGGCCGCTCTCTGCGGGAGGTGGCCCAGTTCGTGGGCGAGCGCCTGGCCACCCTGGAGGGGGTCACCGGCACCGCCACCCACTTCATTTTGAAGAAATATAAAGAGAAGCATTTGGTGTTCCGCCGCCCGGAGCCACAGGAAAGGGAGTTTGTGTTTTCATGAATTACGACCAGATCTTAAATACGAAAATTCAGGGCATCAAGCCCTCTGGCATCCGCAAGTTCTTTGACATTCTGGAGGAGATGACCGACGCCATCACCCTGGGCATCGGCGAACCTGACTTCGTCACCCCCTGGCACATCCGGGACGCGGGCATCTACTCCCTGGAGCGGGGCCACACCAAGTACACCTCCAACGCCGGCATGCTGGAGCTGCGGCGGGAGATCGCCAACTATTTAAAGCGCCGCTTCGACCTGGACTACAACTACACCAACCAGGTGCTGGTCACCGTGGGCGGTAGCGAGGCCATCGACCTGTCCCTGCGCTGCCTGGTGAACCCGGGGGAGGAAGTCATCATCCCCACCCCCTCCTTCGTGTGCTACGGCCCCCTGACCGAGATGGCGGGCGGCGTGCCGGTGTATGTGGAGCTGAAGGCGGAAAACCAGTTCCGCCTCACCCCCGAGGAGCTGAAGGCGGCCATCACCCCCAAGACCAAGGCGGTGGTCCTCCCCTTCCCCTGCAACCCCACCGGCGGCATCATGGAGCGCAAGGACCTGGAGGCCATTGCCCAGGTGCTGAAGGACACCGACATCATGGTGCTCTCCGACGAAATTTACGCCGAGCTCACCTACGGCCAGCACCATGTCTCCCCCGCCAACCTGCCGGAGCTGTACGACCGCACCGTCCTGGTCAACGGCTTCTCCAAGAGTCACGCCATGACCGGCTGGCGCATGGGCTATGTGTGCGCCCCCCAGCCCATTGTGGCCGCCATGACCAAGCTCCACCAGTTCGGCATCATGTCCGCCCCCACCACCAGCCAGTACGCCGCCATCGAGGCCATGCGCAACGGCGACGGGGACATCGAGCACATGCGGGAGGAGTACGACAGCCGCCGGCGCTATCTGGTGGAAAACCTGAACCGCATCGGCCTGCCCTGCTTCGAGCCCAAGGGGGCGTTCTATGTCTTCCCCTGCATCCAGTCCACCGGGCTGAGCTCCGATGAGTTCTGTGAGCGCTTCCTCCGGGAGGAGAAAGTGGCCGTCATTCCCGGCAGCGCCTTCGGCCCCGGCGGCGAGGGGTATGTGCGTGCCTGTTACGCCGCCTCCATGAAGGACATCGCCGAGGCGGTGAGCCGCCTGGACAACTTCCTTCAGAATCTGAAGGGCAAGCAAGATGCAGAATGAGCTTATGAATACGCCGGAAGACACGGGCGGAAGTCCCCTGGAAATCAACTCCTGGATGGCTTCTTTCACGAAGGAATTACAAAAAATATTTCAAAACCGGCTGATTTTTGTGGGTTTACAGGGCAGCCGTGGCCGGGGCGAGGGCCGGGCGGACAGCGACATCGACGTGGTGGTGGTATTGGACCGGCTCACCCCGGCTGATCTGGAGGCCTACGGGGCGCTGCTGGACCGGCTGCCCCACCGGGAGCTGGTGTGCGGCTTCGTCTCTGGAGCGGCGGAACTGGCGGCCTGGGAGAAATCTGAGCTGTTCCAGTTTGCCCGGGATACTCGCCCCTGGCTGGGTTCTCTGGAGGGCATCCTTCCCCGCGTGGAGCGGGAAGATGTCCGGCAGGCGGTCCACACAGGGGCCTGCGGCATCTATCACGCCGCTGTCCACAACCTGCTCCATGACCGGAGCGTCCCTATGCTGAGGGAGCTTTACAAGCAGGCCGGTTTTGTCCTTCAGGCCAAGCATTTCTTGGAGACAGGAGAGGACCTGACTGACAAAAAGGCGCTGCTCCCCAGGCTAGGCGAGGAGGACCGGTCCATTTTGGAGGGCCGGAGCCAGGCTGCATCCCTGTCTGTCCCGGAGTCCGCGGAGTTCCGTGTCCTGTCCCACGGGCTGATCACCTGGGCCTCCCGCCTGATTCAGCGTGATAAAAGTTTGTAACCATCCCCAATCTTACCGAGAGAGGAAGGAAATCCCATGTACATTACCTGTTTGGATATGGAGGGCGTGCTGGTCCCGGAGATCTGGATCGCCTTCGCGGAAGCCAGCGGCATCCCGGAGCTGCGCCGCACCACCCGGGACGAGCCCGACTATGACAAGCTGATGCACTGGCGGCTGGGCATCCTGAAGGAGCACGGCTTGGGCTTGAAGGAGATCCAGGCCACCATCGCCAAGATCGACCCCCTGCCCGGGGCCAAGGAGTTCCTGGACGAGCTGCGCTCCTTCACCCAGGTCATTATCCTCAGCGACACCTTCGAGCAGTTCGCCATGCCCCTGATGAAGAAGCTGGACTACCCCACCATCTTCTGCAACACCCTGGAGGTGGCCCCCAGCGGGGAGATCACCGGCTTTCAGATGCGCTGTGAGCAGTCCAAGCTCACCACCGTGAAGGCCCTGCAGTCCATCGGCTATGACACCATCGCCGCCGGGGACAGCTACAACGACCTGGGCATGATCCAGGCCAGCAAGGCCGGCTTCCTCTTCAAGAGCACCGAGAAGATCAAGGCCGACCACCCGGAGCTGCCCGCCTATGAGGAATTTAGCGACCTGTTAAACGCCATCAAGGAGGCCATGGATTAAACGCTCCGGCCCCTGTCAAAGGAGGAGACGGCGATGTTTAATCTGATTGGTACGGCTCTTTGCGCAGCGGCGGTCCTGCTTCTGGTGGTCATGGCCATCGGAATGGCAATGGGGCTGGTGATATTGGCCTGTCTGGCGGTGGGAACCCTGTTTGCCCTGCTATGCGCCGCCTATGAACAAAACCGCCGTCTGGAACAGATGGAGAAAAAGCTGGACGCTCTGGCTCCTAAAGCAGAGGAAGCGGACCGTCCCAAAGAGTAGCCGCGTGGGCGGCCCAGGTGTGCCGCCCCTACGAAATCACCGGGGCGGGTTCGGGTTCGCCGTAGGGGCCGGACACCGGCCGGCCCGCGATCCCTGGGGTTTGCACACCTTCTGGAAAATCCGTAGGGGAGCCCCTTGGGGCTCCCGCCAGGATACGGGATGCATTGCAAGCCCCCACCCTCATCCGTCACGGCCAAAGGCCGTGACACCTTCCCCCTGGAAGGGGGAAGGCTTTGGGCGGGTCTAGGACCCGCCCCTACGAAATTCCCGGAAATGTTCCCGGAATCGCCGTAGAGGTCGGTCCCAAACCGGCCCGCCGTCGTCCGCACCGGGCGCGTTGGTTCGGCAAAGCCAGGCGCAGGAGTTAAATTGCGGCGAGTTCAAATTTTTGCCCACCCAGGGCCCCTGTGGGCCCGGGTTAAACCGCACTCAACCACTCAGATTTTGCGTGCCGGAAATCCAGCAGCATCAAACAGTAGTGTGTTTCCCCCGTAATGGGGTCCGGGGAAAGGCGAATATGGGCGCATCAGCGCCCATCTGAGCCGTCCCCGGGGGCGTTTTGCCTACTTTGCCGCCATGGGCAAAGTAGGTCGCCGCCCGCAGGCGGCGAAATTTCCCTGTCATACAGGAAATAAAAAAGTGAGTGACCATTGATGAACGACTTATTTGAAACCCTCCCCTTCCGCCCGGCGGACATCCTGCTGCCCCGGGACTGTGAGTACTCCAAGTGGAGCGTGGTGGCCTGCGACCAGTACACCTCCCAGCCGGAGTACTGGCAGCGGGTGGAGGAGTATGTGGGCCGCGCCCCCTCCGCCCTGCGGCTGATCTTGCCGGAGAGCTGTCTGGAGGGGCCCAACGTGGAGACCGACATCATGGAGATCAACAACACCATGAGCCGGTATCTCCGGGAGGGGCGCTTTCTGGAGCACCCCAGCACTCTGTTCTATGTGGAGCGTACCCTGAACAGCGGAAAGGTCCGCCGGGGGCTGATGGGCATGGTGGACCTGGAGCAGTACGACTATGAGCCGGGCTCCTCCGCCCCCATCCGGGCCACGGAGGGAACGGTGCTCTCCCGCATCCCGCCCAGGGTGGCGGTGCGGAAGAATGCCCCCATCGAGCTGCCCCATGTGATGCTTCTGGTGGACGACCCGGACAAGACGGTGATCGAGCCTCTCTCCGCCCAGACCGCCTCCATGCCGGTGCTCTACGATTTCGACCTGATGGAGCGGGGGGGCCATCTGAAGGGCTGGGAGCTCACCGGGGAGCAGCAGGCCCAGGTGGCCCGGGCCCTGTCCGTCCTGGCGGACCCGGCCAAGTTCAACGCCCGCTACGGGACAAAGGACGAGGCGGTGATGCTCTTTGCCGTGGGGGACGGGAATCACTCCCTGGCCACCGCCAAGGAGTGCTATGAGCGGCAGAAGCGCCTGACCCCTCCGGAGCAGTGGGCAAACCTGCCCGCCCGGTACGCCCTGGTGGAGCTGGACAACCTCCACGACGGCTCCCTGGAGTTTGAGCCCATCCACCGAGTGGTGTTCGGCGTCAAGCCGGAGGAGCTGCTGAACGCCCTGCTGGCCTACTACCCCGGCGCGAAAGAGGGGGCGGGGGCGGGCCACCGGCTCCCCTATGTGTATGGAGAGGCTCAGGGGACCATCACCATCCCCGACCCGGCGGCCCAGCTGCCAGTGGGCACCCTGCAAAACTTCCTGGACTGGTATCTTGCCCAGCACAAGGGGGTGCGGGTGGACTACATCCACGGGGAGGATGTGGTGCGGAAGCTCGCCGCCCAGCCGGAGGCCATCGGCTTTTTGCTGCCCGCCATGGGCAAGGAGGAGCTGTTCCCCACCGTCATCCGGGACGGCGTGCTCCCCCGGAAGACCTTCTCCATGGGGGAGGCCCACGACAAGCGCTTCTATCTGGAGGCCCGGCGCATCCGGGTGTGATTTTCCCAAGTCTGAGGTGATTTTGTGGAGGTACAGGCCTTTGCCAAACTGAATCTGACCCTGGACATTCTGGGGACGCGTGAAGACGGCTACCATGAACTGCGGATGGTGATGCAGTCGGTCACCCTGGCGGACACCCTGACCCTGGAAGAAAACCAGGGGCAGGGCCTTCGGGTGAGCGCCAACCTGCGCTTTCTCCCCACGGGGGAGAAAAACCTGGCCGCCGCCGCCGCTCTCCGGTTCTGGGCGGCCCTGGGAAAAGCGCCGGAGGATCTGGACATCCACATCCAAAAGCGCATCCCGGTGTGCGCGGGTATGGCTGGGGGAAGCAGCGACGCCGCAGCCGTCCTCCGGGCTTTGAACCAGAGGGCGGGAGATCCCTTCTCCCCCACGGAGCTGGCCAAGATCGGGGAACAGGTGGGCTCCGACGTGCCCTACTGTGTGCTGGGGGGAACCGCCCTAGCGGAGGGACGGGGGGAGCGCCTCACCCCTCTGCCTCCCCTGCCCCACTGCTGGGTGGTGGTCTGCAAACCCGACTTCCCCGTGTCCACCCCGGAGCTGTTCGCCCAGGCCGACCGGGTGAAGCTGCGCCGGCGGCCGGACACCGCCGGCCTCCTGGCCGCCCTGGAGGCGGGGGATCTGGCTGGGGTATCCAGGCGGATGTACAACGTCTTTGAGGACGTGCTCCCCCGGCGGCAGTACGCCCGGGTGGCGGAACTGAAACAGGAGCTGCTCCAGCAGGGGGCCCTGGGGGCCAACATGAGCGGCAGCGGCCCCACCGCCTTCGGCCTGTTTGCAGACCGGGAGACGGCACAGGGGGCCTATGACCGCCTCTCTCAGCTGTGCCGGGACACTTTTTTATGCGAAACGGTTTAAAAGCAAAACACACCGTCTATCCTTATGTCTGTAAGAAGGGTACAGACCGGGACAGGCGGTGTTTTTATGGATCGAAAGTTGAAACGGTGGGAGATTGCTCTGCTGGCCGGGGGCATCTGCGCCCTGCTGGCGGGCTTTTGGCTGGGAGAGGCGCAAAGGGACCTGGCCGGCCGGGTCATCCGCTTCCATGTGCTGGCCAACTCGGACAGCAGGTCGGACCAGGCCCTGAAGCTCCAAGTGCGGGACGCGGTGCTGGAGCGGACGGAGGAGTTCTACCCGGAGGGGGCGGACCTGGAGACCGCCCGGGCGGCCCTCTCGGACCACCTGGGGGAGCTGGCCCGCACCGGCCAGGCGGTGGTGGAGGCGGCCGGGTACGACTACCCGGTGTCCGCCTCCCTGGAACAGTGCTGGTTCCCCACCAAGGAGTATGAGGACTTCGCCCTCCCCGCCGGGGAGTACACCGCCCTGCGGATCGTCATCGGGGAGGGGGAGGGACAGAACTGGTGGTGCGTGGCCTTCCCGCCACTGTGCCTGGGGGCGGCCTCCGACACGGTGGACGAGGCCGCCGCCGCAGGGTATTTCTCCCCGGACCAGGCCGCCCTCATCACCCAGGAGGACCAGGGCTATGTGCTGAAGTTTAAATCTCTGGAGCTTCTGGGGGAACTTCAGGGGCTCTTTTCTAAATAACGGCCCGGCGCGGCTCATCCCGCGCCGGGTTTTCGTTATGATGCATGCCGCTCATTCCCGCCGCTGGGCCGGGCGGCCCTCCAGGGCCAGCCGGCGGCAGGCCAGAGCGGTGGCCAGAAAGTACCCGCCGTACACCAGGGCCAGCACGCCGGCGGTAACCAGGGTGCTCCCAAAGGCGTCCACCTTTCCCGCCTGGGCGATGAGCTCATTGGCCGCCCGCATCCCCACCGCCGCGTGGATGAGGGCGAGCCCCAGGGGGAGCAGGAAGGCCAGGGCCACCTGCTGGATGGCGGAGCGGGAGGCCATGCCCTCCTCCGCCCCCAGGCGGCGGAGTATAGCGTACCGCCCGGCGTTGTCCGCCGCCTGGCTCAGCTGCTGCAAGGCCAGCACCGCCGCCGCGGCCAGCAGGAAGGTAAAGCCCAGATACAGCCCCAAAAATAGAGCCAGGATCTTGGACCCCATCACGCTGGCGTAGGCGTCCAGGCGGCTGCTGGTGTGGATGGCGGCGTCCTGCCGCAGCGCCTCCAGCAGCGGGCGCAGCGCCGCCTCGGTCCCCTCCTTGTCCCCGCCGGCGTAGTCTACAAACCACACCTGGCGGCGGATCTCCAGACGCTGGAGCATCTCATCCGGAACCACGCACAGGCTCAGCCCCAAATTTCCCATCACCTGCTCCGGGCTGCTGGGGACCGCCGGCAGGGGACCGGCATAGGCGGGATAGCCCCCGTGGGCTAGCAGGGCGTTATAGTCGGACAGCCCCAGGGCGGCGGAGACCTCCTCCTGCCCGGTAACCGCCGGGTCATTGTAGTAAAACTCCACGTCCAGCCGGTCTCCCAGACGGCTCAAATCAAACCCCCGCTCTATCAGATAGCCCTCAAAGTTCACCGTATCCCAGGAGTCGGCGGACTGGTTCTGCACGGTGAGGTCGAAGGGGGCCTGGTCATCCGCCGCCGCCTCTAGGGTGGAGTTAAGGCCCAGGGAGCTGGCGGTGATCCCCATGGCCAGAAGCAGTAGGATGCAGATGACCGTCTGGGCCAGATAGGTGGAGTGGACCTTGCTGATCCACTGGCGCAGGGTAAACAGGTTCAGATTGCGGAAGTACAGTTTGGGGCGGCTCTGGACCAGCCGCAGCACAAAGCCGGACAGGGAGCGGAACACCAGCAGGGTGCCCAGGGTCCCCAGCCCCAGCATGGGGACGCACAACTGGGGGAGCACCACCGCATAGGCCATGCCGAAGAGGAGCAGAATGCCGTAGGCGATGAGCAGGCAGACCACGCCCCCGGCAAACTGCACCACCGAACGCCACAGGGGCCGGGGGCGCAGTTCCTCGTTCTTCCGCTCCCCCTGGAGCAGATCCAGCAGCTTGGAACGGGACACCTGCACCCCGCTGAACACCATTACCAACAGGAAAATCAGAAGGAAGTAGGCCGCCGTCCGCACCGCCGCCCGGGGGGAGAAGGCCAGGCCGTAGGCCGAGAAGTCCAGGGAGAACATGGACAGGGTCAGGGCGGACAGCCCCTGGGAGGCCAATACCCCCAGGCCAAGGCCCAGGGCCAGAGACGCCAGGCCGATGAGCCCCGTCTCTAGCATCAGCAGCCGGGACACCTGCCCCTGACTCAGGCCCAGAAGGAGATAGGTCCCCAGCTCCCGCTTCCGCCGGCGCATGAGAAACCGGTCGGCATACAAGATCAGGCAGGCCAGCACCACCGCCACAAAGACGGAGAACACATCGATGCAGGTGAGGATCACCGGCACCATGCTGTTGCTGGACTGAGACAGATAGGTCATGACCCCCTGCCCGTCCACCGAGTTGAAGGTATAGAAGAGGGCCACGCCAAAGGTGAGGGTAAGCAGGTACACCCCGTAGTCCCGGAAGGAGCGGCGCACGTTGCGCACAGCCAGCTTAGAGAACATCTTCCATCTCTCCTCCCAGCTGGGTGATGACCCGGATGATTTGGGAAAAGAAGCTCCGCCGGTCCTGGTCTCCCCGGGCCAGCTGGGTAAACACCTGGCCGTCCCGCAGGAAAATGACCCGCCGGCAGCAGCTGGCGGTGAAGGCGTCGTGGGTGACCATCAGGATGGTGGTCCCCTGCTCCCGGTTCAGGGCCTCCAGCCGCTCCAGCAGCAGCCGGGCGGATTTGGAGTCCAGGGCCCCGGTGGGCTCGTCCGCCAGCACCAGGGCCGGACGGGTGACGATGGCCCGGGCGGCGGCGCACCGCTGCTGCTGTCCCCCGGACATCTGATAGGGGTACTTGTTCAGGCAGTCCCCGATGCCCAGCAAACCGGCGGTCTCCTCCACCCGGCGGGCGATCTCCCCCGCCGGTGCGCCGGCGATGGACAGGGAGAGGGCGATGTTCTCAAAGGCGGTGAGGGTGTCCAGAAGGTTGCAGTCCTGGAAGATAAAGCCCAGCCGCTCCCGGCGGAAGCGGGTCAGCTCCTTTCCCTTCAGCCGGGTCAGCTCCTTCCCCTCCACCTGGATGGAGCCGGAGGTGGGGAGGTCGATGGTGGAGATGCAGTTGAGCAGGGTGGTCTTGCCGGAGCCGGAGGCCCCCATCACCCCCACATACTCCCCCGCCTCCACGGTCAGGTCCACCCCGCTCAGCGCCCGGGTGGCGGCGTCCCGCTTTCCGTACACTTTGGTCAGGGCCGACACTTGCAGTACATATTCCATGGGATCGTTCTCCTTCCGCCGGGAGCGCCCGGCTTTCACTGTATGAAAGCGTACCATACAGTTTTAAAATTTCCCCCACGGATTCTCTTAGGATTTTCTTAACATTCCATAAAGAAGATTCCCCGCCTCTCCCCAACAAAAACGGCGGCCCGATGGGCCGCCGCTGGTTGCTTTTAGAATGTAGTCTCCGTCTGATCCCGCTCCAGGACCATCTCCACATGGGGGATGCCGTCCTCCAGAAACTCCGGGACCTGGGTGCGGCGAAAGCCCGCCTTCTCATAAAACCCCTGGGCGTAGGACTGGGCCTCCAGGCGGATGCGCCTGGCTCTGCACCGCTCCCAGGCAACCTGAATCCCCCGGCGCACCAGTTCCAGCCCCAGACCGGTCCCCCGGGCCCGGGCCGCCGTGGCCACCCGGCCGATGACTGCGGTCCCCGATCCCGGCTGGGGCTCCAGCACCCGCAGGCAGGCCAGCATCTCCCCCGCCCCGTCCCGGGCAAACAGATGCCAGGCCCGGCGGTCCTTGCCGTCCACCTCCTGATAGGGGCAGTTCTGCTCCACCACGAACACGGCGGTGCGCAGGGCCAGCAGGCCGTACAGCTCCTCCCGGTCCAGCTCCCTCCAGTGCTTCACCGTCCACTCCATGGCTCTCCTCCTCACTCGCTTCCCCGGGGCAGATTCCAGCGGAAGTGGGCCGCCAGCCCCCGAATGAGCACCACCACCGCCAGCCCCAGCAGCATAGCCCACATACTGCCCAAATAGGGCCACAGCCCGGCGCACAGCAGGGCCCCCGCCAGGGAGGCGGAGGCGTACACATGCTTGACAAAGATATAGGGCATGTCCCCGGCCAGCTGGTCCCGGAGCACCCCGCCCCCCACGCCGGTGACCACCGCCACGAACACCAGCAAAAACAAGGTGGGCTCCGCCACCGTATCATAGGCCAGCTGGACCCCGATGACGGTGAAGGCCCCCAGTCCCCACGCGTCCATCCAAAAGAGCAGGTGGTTGGACCTCTCCGGGTTGTGCATCACTAATCTGCGCACCCGGCTTAAAAACAAAACGGCGGACACCGCCAGGGCTACCAGGGCGCTGGTGGGGTCCTGAAAGGCCATGGGGGGCGTCAGCCCCAGGATCAGGTCCCGGATCACCCCTCCGCCCACGGCGGTCACCAGCCCCAAGATGCACACCCCGAACAGGTCCATCCCCTTTTTCAGGCCGGTCAGCGCCCCGGAGGCGGCAAAGGCCACCGTTCCGATCAGGTTCACCGCCCAAATAAACTGCTCCATGGCCCACCTCTCCACCGCCCGTCCCAGGCCGGGCGCACTGTACTTTTTCACAGAAACGAAACTGTGTCCCCGGCCTCCCTTATTTGGCCGGAGACACATTCTAAGGTCATCCCTCTGTAAGCCACCGCTCCCCCAGCTCCATGCCAAAGGAGATGGCCCCCATGGTGGTGTGCAGAAACAGGCACACCAGCCCGTATCCAAAGAAAAACCCGGTGACCAGCCGCCGCCCATTGCCGCTCTCATAGGGGGTGAGGGCCTGGAGACCCCCGTCCACCACCAGGGGAAGCAGAAGCAACACCGCCCCGGCAAGCCCCGGCCGCCAAAAGGCCCAGGCCGCCAGGGCCAGCACCATCCCCGCCAGCTCCCCCGTGCACCGGGCGCAGATGGGGAACCGCCGCCCCCGGAAGTGCAAAGAGCGGTCATCCCGGCAGTGGCAGCCAAACAGGATAGGGAGCCAGCGGTACAGCCAGGCCGCCATCCGCTCAGAGCACGGCCAGGCTAACGCCGGCGGCAATGGCGATCACATACCACACTGCGGTCAGACCCACCGCCACCAGGGCGCCGATCCCCGCAGCCTTGGCTGTGCGGGGCTTCTCGTCCTTCCAGACCAAAAACAGCACCAGCCCCACCACCGGGATACAGCACCCCAGCAGCCCCCAGCCAAACCCGCCGTCGTCCCGGCGGACGGGGGCGTTGTTCTGGCTGGCCCCGCAGGAGGGACAGGTCTCTGCGTAGTCGCTGATGGGTGCGCCGCATTTTCTACAGTAAGCCATAAAAGTTCCTCCCTGTTTCCTATAGATGTAACTACAGTGTATCTGCTTTTGTCGAAAAAGGCAAGAGGAACCTGTACTTTCCAGACCTTTCCCGTCAGCTCTCCTCCTCCAGCCCCATCACGTCCATGCTGTGGAGCAGGTGGATGGCCATGGCGTGCTCCGCCCCGGCCCCGTCCCGCTTCTGGAGGAATTCCAGCAGCAGGGCGTGGTCCCGGAGGGTGTCCTCCGCCAGCTGCTCCCGCTCCCCGCCCCGCTCCACCGCCGTGGACACCGCCTGGTGGATCATGGGCAGCAGCCGGAGAAGGAACTCGTTGTGGGCCGCCCGGACGATGGCGGTGTGGAAGGCCTGGTCCGCCTGGGTGCGGTCCCGGCCCTCCAGGATGCACCGCTCCACCTGGGCCCCTTTCTCCAAAATGTCGGAGAGTTCCTCCGGGGCGGCCCGGCGGCAGGCCAAGGCGGCGGCGCGGGGCTCGAACATCCCCCGCAGCTCAAACAGGTCCCGCAGCTGCCCCCGCACCCGCTCCAGGCCGGAGAAGCCGAAGTCATCGATGTCCTCCACCCGCCGGGACACAAAGGTCCCCCGGCCCCGGTGCACCTCCAGCACCCCCCGGTCCGCCAGGGTGCGAATGGCCTCCCGGAGGGTGGTGCGGCTCACCCCAAGCCGCTGGGAGAGCTCCACCTCGTTGGGCAGCTTCTCCCCCGGCTGGAGCTGCTGCTCCACCACGATGGTGGTGTACAGGCGCTGCGCTGTCTGTTGGGAAAGGTTTTGTTTTGGCATGGTGATTCTCCTTTGTTTTTTCCACATTTGAGGGGTATTTGGGGGTTTCGCCGCTGCGGCGGCGAGTTCCTTTTCCACGTGGAAAAGGAACCAAAAGACGCTGGGGGACGGCTCAGGATGAGCGCTGACGCGCTCATATTCGCCTTTCCCCCAAACCCCCATTACGGGAGTACTCTCCTGAACGTGCGTAAAGCCCTTCCGGCGCGCAAAACCAGGAGTGCTTGCGTGCCATTCAACCCGGCCCCACTGGGGGCCTAAGTTCGCAAAATTTGTCCCTGCTGCACTTCAACAAATGCGCCTGGGTTTGCCGAACCAACGCTCCCAGGCGGGCGACGGCGGGAGCCCCAAGGGGCTCCCCAACAAATTTTCAAGAAAGTGTGAGGAAACCTGGGACGGCGGGCCGGTCTGGGACCGGCCCCTACGGCGATTCCGGAAACATTTCCGGGAATTTCGTAGGGGCGGGTCCTAGACCCGCCCAAAGCCTTCCCCCTCCAAGGGGGAAGGTGCCGAACGTAGTGAGGCGGATGAGGGTGCGTCGCGAAGAGAAGAAAGGTACAGAAATTCGATACACACCCTCATCAGTCAGCCTTGCGGCTGACAGCTTCCCTATCCCCTCTGTCTCGCTGCGCTCGACATCTCCCCTTGACAAGGGGAGTCGGCCCCCTGGTAGGGGGAAGCCTTGAAGGGCGACCGCAAGGGTCACCCCTACAGAGTTTCAAGAACGGATGTGCCAATCGGGGAGCCGCGGGCGGCCCAGGTGTGCCGTCCCTACGGCAAACAAGGACCGTTCCAGGTCACGCCGTCTCTCTGAGCCGCAATTGAGCCCCACCACGCCAAAAGGCGTGCTTTTAAGAAACAGCTCAAAAATAGGCCGCCGAAGGGGGCTCCCAACGCGAAGCCCAGCGCAGCGGGTTCGCGTTGGAGAGGAGGAGCGATGCAGTGAGTGAGCTTTGCCCGCCAGGGCGAAGCGAAGGATACGAAATCCGCGACGACGAAGCGGCAGCGAAAGACGAGGAACAGCCAATCAGCTAAACTGCCCGCGCCTTTGCGATGACGAACCAGCCTACCTAATTGGTGGCCCCCGTAAAAGGGGTCCGGGAAAGGTGCAAGTACCCATCCCAAAAGGAGCGAAACAAAGTTTCGCACAAAGTTCTTTTGCCTACTTTTCTTTCAAGAAAAGTAGGGCGCCGCAGCAGCGGCGAAACTCTGCCCTCCCGCCTCTTGACATTCTTTCTTCTATCCTATACTATATAGTCAGACAATGCAAGAGAAATCAGACAACAGATTTAAAAAGTTGAGGCCCCGCCGGAGCGGGGCCGGAACATAAAAAACCAAACAGAACTTGTGAGGAGGTCATTTCCCATGCGCAGCGACGTCATCAAAAAAGGGGCCCCCGCCGCCCCCAACCGCTCTTTGCTCTATGCCCTGGGCTACACCAAGGAGGAGTTGGAGCGCCCGCTCATCGGCGTGGTCTGTTCCTACAATGAGATCGTGCCCGGCCACATGAACCTGGACAAGATCGCCGAGGCCGTCAAGGCCGGCATCCGGGCCGCAGGCGGCACCCCGGTGGAGTTCCCCGCCATTGCCGTGTGCGACGGCATCGCCATGGGCCATGTGGGCATGAAGTACTCTCTGGTCACCCGGGACCTGATCGCCGACTCCACCGAGGCCATGGCCATGGCCCACCAGTTTGACGGCCTGGTGATGATCCCCAACTGTGACAAAAACGTCCCCGGCCTGCTGATGGCCGCCGCCCGGATCAACATCCCCACCATTTTCGTCTCCGGCGGGCCCATGATGGCCGGCACCATGAACGACGGCCGCCGCACCTGCTTGTCCCACATGTTCGAGGCGGTGGGCGCCTACTACGCCGGCAAGCTGGACGAGGAGGGCCTGGAGGAGTACGAGAACAATGCCTGTCCCACCTGCGGCTCCTGCTCCGGCATGTACACCGCCAACTCCATGAACTGCCTCACCGAGGCCATTGGCATGGGGTTACGGGGCAACGGCACCATCCCCGCCGTCTGGTCCGCCCGCCTGCGCCTGGCCAAGCACGCGGGCATGCAGATCATGGCGCTGGTGGAGAAGAACCTCCGCCCCCGGGACATCATGACCCCCGCCGCTTTCCACAACGCGGAGACGGTGGACATGGCCCTGGGCTGCTCCACCAACACCATGCTCCACCTGCCCGCCATCGCCCACGAGTGCGGCATCGAGATCTCCTTTGACATGGCCAACGAGATTTCTATGAAAACCCCCAACCTGTGCCACCTGGCCCCGGCGGGGAACACCTATATGGAGGACCTGGAGCGGGCCGGCGGCGTGTACGCCGTCATGGCGGAGCTGGCCCAGGCGGGGCTTCTGGACACCAGCGGCATCACCTGCACCGGCAAGACCATCGCGGAAAACCTGGAGGGCGTGGTCAACCGCAACCCGGAGATCATCCGTCCCCTGGACAACCCCTACTCCAAGACCGGCGGCATCGCGGTGCTCAAGGGCAACCTGGCTCCCGACGGCTGCGTGGTGAAGCAGTCCGCCGTGGCCCCGGAGATGATGGTCCACGAGGGCCCCGCCCGGGTGTTTGACAGCGAGGAGGACGCCATCCAGGCCATCTACGCCGGCAAGATCGTCTCCGGCGACGTGGTGGTCATCCGCTATGAGGGCCCCAAGGGCGGCCCCGGCATGCGGGAGATGCTCAACCCCACCTCCGCCATTGCGGGCATGGGGCTGGACAAGGACGTGGCCCTCATCACCGACGGCCGCTTCTCCGGCGCCACTCGGGGGGCCTCCATCGGCCACGTCTCCCCCGAGGCGGCCTCCGGCGGCCCCATCGGCCTGGTGGAGGAGGGGGACGTCATCGCCATCGACATCCCCAACCACTCCATCACCCTGAAAGTGGACGAGGCCACCCTGGCAGCCCGGAAGGCCAAGTGGGTCTGCCCCGAGCCCAAGATCAAGACTGGCTACCTGGCCCGGTACGCCAAGCTGGTGTCCTCCGCCGACAAGGGCGCGATCCTGGAGTAATCTACAGGGTACACTTCCCCAGTTTTCATTTTCCTCTCTTTGACCCGATTGATGCGCGAAAGGGCGGCAGTCAGATGACTGCCGCCCTTGTGTTTTAGACGTCACGGTTGTTCCGTTGGAATATAACCATCTCAGCCCGCCGCCCGGGTCCGGTGGTCCTCGATCCACTTCTTGATGGGGCCTACGCCGGTGACCTTCTCCGCCTGGCCCTGGTTCTCCCAGGCCAGGGTGGGGGCCTGGCGCACCCCGTACCGGGTGGTGAGCTCCGGGGACTCCTCCGCCACGACCTTTCGGTAGGCGACCCCCGCCTTCTGGAGCAGGGCCTCCGCCTGGCGGCAGTTGGGGCAGGTGCGGGTGGTGAACAGCAGCAGCTCGCGATTCGGCTCCGCCTGGGTGTACTCCTGGGGTGTCGTCACCTGGGAGCCCGCCCGGCCCGCTTTCCGCAGGTGGGAGTGGGCCAGGTCATACACCTTCCGGTCCTTGAACTCCTGGGCCTTGCCGTCGTTCCAGTTCTGCACCGGGCGGTAGTAGCCGGTGATGCGGCTGTACACCTCCGCGGGTTTGCCGCAGATGGGGCAGGTGAACTGCTCCCCGGTGAGGTAGCCGTGGTCGGCGCACACGGAGTAGGTGGGGGACAGGGTGTAGTAGGGCAGCTTATAGTTCTCCGCGATCTTCCGCACCAGAGCCGCCGCCGCCTGCCAGGAGGGCAGCTTCTCCCCCAGGAAGGCGTGGAACACGGTGCCGGAGGTGTAGAGGGTCTGGAGCTGGTCCTGGATGTCCAGGGCGGAGAAGATGTCCTCGGTGTACCCAACCGGCAGATGGGAGGAGTTGGTGTAGTAGGGGGTGCCGTTCTCGTTGGCGGTGATGATGTCGGGGAACTGCTCCTTGTCGTGCTTGGCGAAGCGGTAGGTGGTGGACTCGGCGGGGGTGGCCTCCAGGTTGTAGAGGTCGCCGTACT
>CALWWF010000001.1 GCA_944385165.1 uncultured Oscillospiraceae bacterium | reverse complement strand
GGGCGAAGGTGCGGATCATAATGCCGTCGCAGTAGCGCAGCAGCACCCGGGCGGTGTCCTCCACCGGCTCGCCCCGGCCGATCTGGCTCTCCTTGCTGGACAGGAACAGGGCGTGGCCCCCCAGCTGGTACATGCCGGTCTCGAAGGAGACCCGGGTCCGGGTGGAGTTTTTCTCAAAAATCATGGCCAGGGTCTTCCCCTTCAGCTTGTCGTGGGGGATGCCGTGCTTCTGGCTGAACTTCAGCTGGTCCGCCGTGTCCAGAATCTTCAAAATATCCTCGGTGGTCAGATCCAGCAGCTTTAACAGGTCCTTTTTCATCCTCGGTCACCTCTTCCTCAGTGGGTCAGCATGGTGCCGATGCCCTCATCGGACAGCAGCTCCAGCAGAATGGCGTGGGGAACACTTCCGTCCAGCAAGGTGGCGGACTTAACGCCGGAGCGCACCGCCTCCACGCTGAAATTCACCTTGCCGGCCATATCCCCAGGGATGGTCCCGTTGCGGATGAGGGCAGGCACCTGGGACAAAGGCAGCACCGGGATGGGGGTCTCCGGGGCGTCCGGGGCGTGGAGCAGCTGCTCCGCCGCCACCAGGTGAATGAGCTTCTCCGCCTTCAGGGCCACCGCCAGCTTGGCCGCCGTCTGGTTGGCGCTGACACTGTAGGCCTGGGAGACGTCCTCCGCCCCCTGGGCGATGGTGGCCACCACAGGGGTGTAACCCTGGGCCAGGAAGCCCTCCAGGATGGCGCCGTCCACCTGGACCAGATCGCCGGTGCGGCTGTACTCCCCGCCGGAGGACTTGGCCGTAAGGAAGCCGCCGTCCACGCCGCACAGGCCGATGGCCTTGGCGCCCAGCTTGTTCAGGGTGGCCACCAGCGTCTTGTTCACCTTGCCGCACAGGGTCTCCTGCACCAGCTCCATGGCCTCTTCGTTCACCTGGGGGAAGCCGTCCACCACGGGCAGCTCCTTCCCGGCGTCTTTCAGGGCCTGGCGCACCTCAGGTCCGATGCCGTGGACCAGTACCACCTTGATGCCCACCAGGCGGAGCATAGTGATGTCGGTGGCCACGGCGTCCCGCAGCTCCTGATTCATGGCCACGCCGCCGCAGTTGATGACGACGACCTTGCCGTTGTAGCGCTGGATGTAAGGCAGGGCCTCGGTCAGAATCGTGGCCCGGTCCAGTTGGGGATTGGACATAACAGTTACCTCCTCTTAATGTGGGGAATGGATCAGGGGTCGTTTTACAGAGGGATCCCCTCCGTCTCGGCAAACCCCAGCATCAAATTGAGATTTTGGATGGCGGCCGCCGCCACCCCTTTGCCCAGGTTGTCAAACCGGGCCGTCAGCAGGGTCTGCTCCTCATGTCCGCACACGGTGATCTCCAGGCGGCTGCTTCCGGCGAAGGCCCCGGAGTTCAGGCGGGGGCCCGCCCCTCCGAAGGGGGCCACGGACACCAGGGTCTGGCCCTCGTAGTAGGACGCCAGCATCTCGCAGATGTCCTCCGCCGACGGTTTCCCCCGAAGCAGCCGGTTCTGGAGGGGAACCGAGGTGGACATACCGCTGTACATGTCGCACAAAATGGGGGTGAACACCGGCGGAGCGGTCAAACCCGCAATGTGCTGCATCTCGTTTAAATGGCTGTGCCGCAGCCCCAGGGCATAGAGACTGGGACAGGCCAGGGACGCTTCCCGGTCCGGGTCCTGAAACTCGGCGATCATCTCCTTGCCGCCCCCGGAGTAGCCGGTGAGGGAGAAGCAGGAGACGGGATAATCCGGCGGCAGGATGCCCAGCTGGACCAGCGGAGCCACCGTGGACAAAAAGCCGGAGGCGTGGCATCCGGGATTGGCCACCCGCTTGGAGAAGCGGATGCGCTGCCGCTGACCCGGCAGCAGCTCCGCAAAGCCGTATACCCAGCCCTCCGCCGTCCGGTGGGCGGGCGAAGTATCCAGAATCCGGGTGTTGGGGTTCTCCACCAGCTCTGCCGCCTGGACGGCGGTATCCTCCGGCAGGCACAGAAGGGCCAAGTCCGCCGCATTCAGAAACTTCTTCCGCTCCTCCACGTCCCGGCGCTTGTCCGGATCGATGATCAGGAACTCCAGGTCGTCCCGCTTGGAGAGCAGCTCATAGATCTTCGCGCCTACGACGCCGCCCTTTCCGTCGATAAAGATTTTTGGCTTGCCCGTAGGGAATCACCTCCCCCTCCTTTTCTTGAAAGAAAAGGAGGCAAAAGAACTTTCTGCGAAACTTCGTTTCGCCTCTCCTGCCCTTTGGTTTGGGCAGGTTATTTAGGGCCTGTAGGGGAGGGGCTTGCCCCTCCCGCCGGTTCTCTGAGCCAAACTTGAGCCGCATCAACACAAAGGCGCGCTCTTCACCGGGAGAACCTCTACCAAAAGGTTGCCGGACTCTCAGCGGCGGCGGCCCTAGAAGGGAAACCAATCCACTTAAGCCACCCGCGCCTTTGTGATGACGGACCAGCCTGCCTAATTGGCCGCCCCCGTAAAAAGGGGGTCCGGGGGGTGGGTGTCATACCGGCTGAAAGCCAGTCTGCACACACCCCCTGGCGATCCTTTGGTGCCTTTCTCATCACTGAGAAAGGCACTCGCCGCCAGGGCGGCGAAACAGCCCCTTACAAGAACTTACTTCTTCCGCCGGGCCACAAACTCCTCAATAAGAGAAATCTGTTTCTGTACGCTCTCCTTGGCCGGCCCGCCGTAGACTTTGCGGCCATTGACGCAGTTCTTCAGGGACATGGCCTCGTACACGCCCTCGTCAAACAGATCGGAGATGGCCCGGAAGTCCCGCAGGGTGAGGGTGTCCAGGGTCTCGTGGTTTTTGATGCACAGGTTCACCAGGCGGCCCACGATCATATAGGCCTCCCGGAAGGGCATTCCCTTCTTCACCAGGTAGTCGGCGCAGTCGGTGGCGTTGATGAAGCCGCCGGCGGCGGCCCGCTCCATATTGTGGCGGCGGACCGACAGGGTGTTCACCATGGCGGCGAACACGGGCAGGCACTCCTCCACGGTGTCGATGGCGTCGAAGAGGGCCTCCTTGTCCTCCTGCATATCCTTGTTATAGGCCAGGGGCAGTCCCTTCATCATGGTCAGCAGGGTGACGAGGGAACCGTACACCCGCCCCGTCTTGCCCCGGACCAGCTCGGCCACGTCGGGGTTCTTCTTCTGGGGCATGATGGAGGAACCGGTGGAATAGGCGTCGTCCAGGTCCACGAACTTGAACTCCCAGGAGCACCACAGGATGATCTCCTCAGAGAACCGGGACAGGTGCATCATGAGAATGGACAGATCGCTCAGCAGCTCGATGGCGTAGTCCCGATCGGACACAGAGTCCATGGAGTTGTCGGTGGGCTTTTGGAACCCCAGAGCCTGAGCGGTCTGGAAACGGTCGATGGGATAGGTGGTGGTGGCCAGCGCTCCAGCCCCCAGGGGGCACTCGTCCAGCCGCTCCAGGCAGTCCTCCAGCCGGGTGACGTCCCGCTTGAACATATTGGCATAGGCCATCATATAGTGGCCGAAGGTGGTGGGCTGGGCCCGCTGCAGGTGGGTGTAGCCGGGCATCACGGTATCCAGATGCTCCTTGGCCCGCTCCACCAGCACCTGCTCCAGATCCAGGATCTGGCCGATGATGACGGGGATTTCCTGCTTGACGTACAGGCGGGTATCCACCGCCACCTGGTCGTTCCGGGACCGGGCGGTGTGCAGCCGCTTGCCCGCGTCGCCGATGCGCTGGGTGAGCAGAGTCTCGATGTTCATGTGGATGTCCTCGTTGTCCACGGAGAACTCCACCTTGTCCGCCTCAATATCCGCCAGGATGGCCTTCAGGCCCTCCACGATCTCTTCCACCTCGTGCTCCTCGATGATGCCCTGCTTGCCCAGCATCTGAGCGTGGGCGATGGAGCCGGCGATGTCCTGCTTGTACAGCCGGGCGTCAAATTGGATGGAGGAGTTAAAATCATTCACTAAGGTGTCGGTCTCCTTCTGAAACCGGCCGGCCCAAAGCTTCATAGTACATTACCTCGCTACTTTTGTGATAGAGTGAAGAGTTGAGAGTGAAGAGTGGA